>NZ_KQ976354.1:8791332-9091332 GCF_000346485.2 Scytonema hofmannii PCC 7110 | reverse complement strand
AAAAACAGGGGCGGGCGATCGCATTATTGATTTTGTAGAAGCGACGGCTATTCCTCAAGCAATGTGTAGCATGCTTCAAGCATTGCCCAACACAGCACTTTGGCATCGGCTTCAAAAAGAAGGGCGGTTGCTGAATGAGGACGCTAATATCAACCAAACCACGTTGACTAATTTTATTCCCTCTCGTTCTCTAAAAGAACTGGCTGAAGAGTATATGAGATGTTTTTGGGAACTTTATGAGCCAAAACGCTATTTAGCGCGAGTCTTTCGACACTTTATTGTCATGCAGCCCTCCCCCATTAAAAAGAAATTCCGCATACCTGAATTAAAGTATATCCAGGCATTTCTGATTATTTGTTGGCGACAAGGAATTAAACGCGATACGCGGTTTCAATTCTGGCGTCAGTTGTTCTCCATCATTTGGCACAATCCAGGGGTCTTTGAATCCTATATAGTGAATTGCGCCCACTTGGAGCACTTTACTGAGTACCGCCAAATTGTTCGCAATGAAATTCAAGAACAACTTGATAAATGTTTGAAAACTTCACCACCCTTAACCCTAGCTAGAAAATAGGGAGTTGGGAGTGGGGAGTGGGGAGTTGGGAATAGGGAATAGAGAATAGGGAATAGGAATTTCTCAATCCAAAATCCAAAATCTAAAATCCAAAATTGGTTAATCCAAAATGGTTATAAATCAAACAAAATTTGAGATTCGGACAGTCACAACTGCATCTGAAAACGAAATGTTTTTGGATGTCCCCGCAAGAGTATACGCTAAAGATCCTTATTGGGTATCTCCCATCCGTAGCAGTATTGCCAAGCAATTTACATCTGCTAATACCTTCTTGGAGTATGGGAAACGGCAACAGTTTATTGCCATATCCCAAGAAGCAAAAGAGCCTCAAGCAGTGGCACGCATTGTTGCTGCTGTCAATCAACGTTTAATAGATCGTGAAGGTCAGAATATTGGCTTGTTCGGTTTTTTTGAATGTGTTGACGATTTTACCATAGCTCAAGCCTTACTAGATGCTGCCTGCAAATGGTTGCGAGAGCAAGGAATGACCGCAGCTAGAGGCCCAATTGATTTCTCTACTCATAATGGTTGCCTATTTTTAGTTGATGGATTTGACTCACCACCAATGATGATGATGCCATATAATCCGCCTTATTACCCAAAGTTTATGGAGCGGGATGGGTGGCATAAAGCTAAAGATGCATATGCTTATAATTTCCCTTTAGATAAACCCCTTGCACCAGAGTTTGAGAAAGGTTATCGTATTGCGTGTAAATCTGGAGTAAAATTTCGCCCAATTAGAACCAAAGGTGAAGCGTTCGAGCAGGATGCCAAGAACATTTATCACCTTTTTAACCGTGCTTTTTCTGCTAACTGGAGTTCGACACCTCGCACTGAGGCAGAATTTCTAGATGAAGCTAAAGACTTACAGAGTGTAATAGATCCAGATGTTTTTCCCATTGCAGAGTATAACGGGGAAATGATTGGCTTTTTTATGGGGCTACCTGACTACAACATTCCCCTCAAACACGTTAATGGAAAACTTAACTGGTTGGGAATTCTTAAGTTTCTCTGGTATCGTCGGCAAATCGATCGAGGGCGAGTGATTGTCATCTGTTCGTTACCAGAATACCGTTCAAAAATGGTACCTCTAGCTTTAATTTATTTGGGAATGCAAGGTGGAATACAAAAGGGAAAACCTTATAAAAGAGCTGAACTTTCTACAGTATTTGAAGATAATTTTCCCTCGCGCA
This sequence comes from Scytonema hofmannii PCC 7110, assembly GCF_000346485.2. Classification (NCBI taxonomy): domain Bacteria; kingdom Bacillati; phylum Cyanobacteriota; class Cyanophyceae; order Nostocales; family Scytonemataceae; genus Scytonema; species Scytonema hofmannii. The sequence continues at coordinate 9,089,565 of NZ_KQ976354.1, read as the reverse complement.
AATTAATTGAAGCGGCTGGTGGCAAAATTTATAAAACTTACAGAATTTATGAAAAAGCTTTATAGGAATCCTATTTGATTTTTCAAATCTACGTAGGGTGGGCATTGCCCACCACAAGCATGATATGGTGGGCAATGCCCACCCTACAGTACTTACAGAATTTATGAAAAAGCTGTATGAAAACGTTGGTGACTGGAGCTAATGGATTTACTGGTTCTCATTTAGTGAGGGCTTTGCAAAAGCAAGGCAACACTGTTATTGGATTAGTACGTAAATCTAGTAATTTAACCCGTCTTGAGAATCTTAACGTAGAATTGGTTTACGGTGATATTACTGACAAAGAGGCATTACAATCAGCAATGGTTGATACAGATACTGTTTTTCACACTGCTGCTTATGTGGAGCTAGGAATTGTCAATGAAGCCGAGATGGAGCGGGTAAATGTAGAGGGGACGCGAGCCGTTTTAGAAGTAGCTCGAGAAACTGGCGTATCTAAGCTAGTTTATTGTAGCACTATTGGTGTATTCGGCGATACAAAAGGTCAAGCAGTGAATGAAACTTTCCAAAGAACGCAAAAGCACTTTTCCTCTGCTTACGATCGCACGAAATACCAAGCTCAACAATTAGTAGATCGAGCTGTTGAAGCTGGTTTTCATGCTGTTAGCGTTCTTCCCTCTGGAATATTTGGTGCTGATGACCCGCACTTTGGTCCGGTTATGGATCTGTTTTGCAAAGGAAGGCTCAAAGTGTGGGCTGGTGGCGATCGCATCACAGGGATTGTCCATGTTGACGATCTTGCAGATGCAATGATTTTAGCGGCAAAAAAAGGTAAACCAGGAGATTACTATATTATTTCTGCTGGTGATTTAACACTGCGCGAAATGTTTGCGATTGTCTCCCAAGAAACAGGTATTCCAGCGCCTCGTGAAGTTCCCAAACCCCTAGTGAGATTGGCGGGAAACTTACTCGACCCAATTGGACGGTTGCTGAAATGGCAACCACCCATCAGTCGGGAACGCGTTCACTATATATATGACCGATGTGTCCGAGTAGATGCTACCAAAGCCCGTAATGAGCTGGGCTGGCATCCTCGTTCAGTCACAGAAACTCTTCGTGAGTTAGTTGTTAGTTGTTAGTTGTTAGTTGTTAGTTGTTAGTTGTTAGGGGGATGAGGAAGAAAATTCTCCCTTGTCCCCAATCCAAAATCCAAAATCTAAAATCCAAAATCCTCAATCCTCAATCCCTATTTATTAAATATTGTGGCGGGATCGAGACGGGTGACTTTTTGAATGGCAAAAATGGCTGCGCCAGTACACATGATAATAGTGACACCAAAAACTGCGATCGCGGTTTTTGGTGTAATTAAAATTAGGATGCCTTGACTTGCCAATGTCCAAGTGGCGACTCCGAAGCAAAGTGTAATACCTGGGATATAACCTAGAACAGCCATCCATATAGCTTGCTCAACAATGACGCTGTAAATCGCCCAATCAGATGCACCCATTGCTTTGAGTGTGCCAAACTCCTTGAGATGTTCTGACACGGAGGAATAAAGTATTTGACCAACAACAATGGCTCCTACAATGATTCCCACTGTTGCACCCAGCCCTAAAATGAATCCAATACCAGTTCGCTTTTGCCAGTAAACCTCAGTTCTTTTAATCATTTCTGCACGGGTGTAGGCTTGGGTATTGGGTAAGGCAGCGTTTAGTCTTTTCTTGAGTGCCTGCAAATCCTGACCGGGCTGAGCTTGAATTAGGATATAGGTGATGGGGTCTAATGAAGATAAAGGTTTTGGTGCGGGAGTAGTGTTCTTCTCTGGATCTACGTAAGTGGTGGTACATTGAATGTCTTTTGAACCCGATTGCATTCGACAAGACACATTAGAAGTTTTACCAGAACTTACGTAAGCAGTGGCGTTTTCTAGAGAAGTAAACATATAAGGATTCGATGCAATGGAGCGGTTTCCTTGAGTGAAGCCAACCAGACGTACAGGCAAAGTATTGACTTGTGCTTTATCACCTACACGTCGTACACTTAAAGATTCTGTATTAAATGTATCTACTATTACAGTATACGGCTCTTTCAGGGCATTTTTACTGCCTTGGATGATATTATTAGGTGTAAACAATTGCCCATCTGGATCGAATCCAATCACTCTGACTGGAGCTATTCTCCCCATGGGGTGACGCCATACTCCTCCAGTGGCAATCAGCGCTTCTGCATTTGCAACACCAGGGACAACTCTAGCTAAATTGATGTGCGCTAAAGGCATTGGCAGCGTGAGGTCAAGGTAAATCATGCTGTCAGACGCTACCCAAATATCAGCACTAGAATTGTTAATTAATTTAGTAGAGGAGCGCGTAAACCCATTAAAGATACCAGTTTGAATAGTCACTAGGCTAACGGCAAACATAATACCTGCCTGTGCTGCTAGAAAGCGAGGAATGTCTTCAAGCAGATTTTTACGGGCAATCGAAACCATAAGAAAAGCTGGTATATTAATAAATTTTTTTAGTCTGACATTAGCCATAGTATGCTAAACGCCTATTGTTATGTTGGCAACCACAAGTTCCTAACCGAGCACTCCCATCATCATTCTATTGACTGCGATCGCACTCAGGAAATATATCAAGGAACCTGTAGTTATAATGAGTCATCCTTTACACCGCGCTTTCTTAAAAATTAATTTTCATGCCAGTCCATCGACCCAAAAATAAATTACCTGCCTCAGTATTCCTACTTATATTAGGGTTTCTTATCACTGCTAGCCTTGGATTTGTCACAAACACGCGTTTCTCTTCTAGCAAAAAAGGAACAAGTTCAGAAAAAGCTCTTGCCCAAACTCCACTTAAACCAGCACCTGAAGAAATCGTCCAAGTTGGGGAAGTACGCTCTTTACCAGGCAAGCTAGATACAGTATCTGTCTTTAATAGCAATAGTCCTGAGTGGATCAAAACTGAAGGAATTTTACTCTCTACCTTTCCTACAAACAGAAAAAAAGTTTCAGCCGCACACTTAAACTTTCCTTTTCAGGGAAGATTTGACTTATTTGCCCATCACTACACCCACACTCCTAAAGATTTGCAAACGCTTTATTTGGGCTTGATTTTGCACAATCCAAGTCAAAAACCAGTGACAGTGGATGTTTTACAGGCAGCAAGTTACTTGATGCAAGATGCACCATTCGTCACTTTAATCAACTCCACCAATCAAAATCAAACTGTATACTTGACATTAGAAACCCCTTTGAAAGAAGACACTTTATCCAAAGGAGGTTTGCGGTTTCGTAAACCATCTTTAGATTTTCCTTTTTTCCGAGGTACGGTAAGGCTACGTTATATTGATGACAAAGGAGAACAAAAAACTCGTTACGTACATTTATGGCATAGAACTGGTCAGATATTAGAACCACTCATTAAGCTTGTAATGCCAAGCAATTCTCGTCGTACCGTGCAAATTGATTTGATTTACCCACCAGATTCAACACCACCACAAGTGTTAACCGTGAAAACTTTGGATGGTTAGTGCTTAATGCAGCGATCGTGCGTTCATGACTATTTATCAATTTTTTAGCTCGTGAAAAACATTTCTTCGGTGGAAAGAGAGAGTGCAGTTAAGTAACTTTTTGCAGCCTCACGAGTAGGGAGTTCCAGTTGATCTGAATCCAGCACTTCCTGGGCAATGTACAATGGGCTATAGTAATGTTGTAGCCACTCCAAATCATTTACCCAGCAAAAATCAATTAGTGCAGTAGCATTGAGAATTGTTCCATTAAGCGACTGCATAAAGTTCTCTTTGTGTTGAATTAATTCCAAAATTATGATATCGGTGACAAAAGCCTGATAGACTTGTCTTCGATACAATGCCCGGTTTGAGATCGTTAATTTGCACAGCTAGAAAACTTTATTGTATTGATTGTCCTTAGCATGAGCAGTGCGATCGCTATTTTGCGATCTAGAGAGTCTGAGCCAAATACGTAAATATCCGATTTATTTTGTTCTTTACTACAAAAGACGTTACACTTTTTATGCGTAAACTACTAATTGATACAGATACTGCTTCTGATGATGCTGTAGCAATTATGATGGCCCATTCTTGGACAGATGTACAAGTTGTTGCAATAACAATTGTTAATGGAAATGTGTCTGTTGAACAGGGTTTGAAAAATGCACTGTACACGTTAGAAACTTGTAAGGCTATTACACCTGTGTATGTTGGGTGTAAAAAACCAATTCTAAGAAAAAGTAATTATGCTGAATGGTTTCATGGCAAAGATGGCATGGGAAATATGTACTATCCCGATTCACATATCAAACCCAAAATGTCACATGCAACTGATGCAATCATAGATTTACTAAAAACTTATCCTGATGAAATTACCCTCGTCACCTTGGGGCCTCTTACAAATATTGCTATTGCATTAAGCCGTGCTCCTGAAATTGCTTCCCTAGTTCCTCGCTGTGTAGTAATGGGTGGTGCTAATACAGTTGGTAATGTTACACCTGCTGCTGAATACAATATTTGGGTAGATCCAGAAGCAGCAAAGGTCGTTTTTCATAGTGGAATGCCAATTGAAATGGTTGGTTGGGAACTCAGCCGATATACTGCCGCATTGACCTCTACTGAAATCGACATGATTGAGGCTTTCGGAACAGATAAATCGCTTTTAGCAGTGAATAGCAATCGATTTTCTTTTGAAGCTTCTAGAAAACTACAAGGAGCTATTGGATTAACACTAGCAGATCCAGTAGCGATGGCAGTTGCTCTTGATCCTACGATTGTAACCCGTCAAGGCAAATATTTTGTAGATATAGAAATAACAAGTGATCTAACTCGCGGTATGACAGTTATTGATGAATTAGATGTCCTTCATAAAGAACCAAACATAACTGTAGTTCGAGAAATTGACATACCAAGATGGAAAGAGATTTTATATAGTTGCTTAAGAAAATAGAAGCGATCCCTCTTTGGGACTTCCAACGAATATGGGGTTGAGCCGAGATCCGTGTAATTTTCAGCAAGATGGTCTAGAAAAGCTTACTACATAACCATTTTTATGTAGCTCATCAAAAAGGTAAGACTACTGACCCAATACAGTATTTTGCTGCGTCCGAAAATAAAGATTTAGGTATTGTTAAACAGCAACGAAAACCGAATGTTAAGTTAATTGTCGCACCATTTCCAGAAAAACAGCGAGGCTCCGACCAATTTTTCTTTAAGGTATCTTCTGGAACTCCCTTAACAACTGCCGTGCAGGCTTAACTTGTTACCAATGGTCAGCACCTATCAAATTGGCATCTAAATTTCTTGTGGTACGGGCGTCCTCGCCCGTTACTCATATAAGACGGGCGAGGACGCCCGTACCACAGTATGGAATAATCTATTTCCTGGAAATCTAATACCAACAATACATATTAATAAAAAATCAGACATAAGAATGTGGACACACAAATAAATTTATTTCTGCATTTCCATATCCTTATGTCTTTTTTAAGCAAAACCTTCGAGGTTTATTCCTACTTCTCTTTAAGAATAAGCATCGCTTCATTTGGTAGTTGAGTAACTCTTCAATTATGTAAGAGTTCTATCAGTACCATAACTGCTACGAATTATTCTACCTTTTAACTTTTTACACTCAACCCACATCACACTTATGCTCAAAAGTGTATTTAAAAAGTTCTTGTGATGACATGAGTAGTTTCACGGAATTTATATTTGTTAGTGGATAGTGGTTGGTGGTTCCCTACTAACCACTAACAACCAACAACTAACCACTATCCATTAATGAAAAACGCGAGTATAAAGGGAAATACTTTAAACACGATGATTAATTAGACTGGTTAAAAAGTAGCATGGCAAATTCTTCGTCAAACCCTGCGCCAAAAGCCTACAGACAAAATCAACCAAAAGAAGGTGGCGTCAAGCGTGTCTATAAAAAACCTAAAAAGAAACCCAAGCAGAAAAGTTGGCTGGTGTCAGCGATCGCATTGGCGGTTTTGATGGGGAGCGGAGGGTTAGTTGTCACTTTTGCTTGGATAAGCATTCAATTCATACTCAATCCCTATCAAGTAGGATGGCTCACTAAATTTTTGCCGGATTGGGTGCAAATTTCCACAACTGGCGCAGAACGTCCTTATACTCTCAAACAAATTCAAGAGTCTCTCAAGCAGGAGGGGTTGGAAGCAGGACAAATCTTACCTTTAAAAGGTGATACAGCAGTTTCTTTCTTGCTCCCAGTTTTGAAGCAACGCTCTAATTGCCAGTCTGATTGTAAATCTATAGTTGAACTTAGAGTTTATCAACATTCCAAAGAATTGGAATTGAAATCCGTATCGGAGAAATATTATCGTCTAGCAACTCAGTTACCTGTCGCAGGACCGGAAGAGTCTTTTGTGGTAGCGTCTTTTGTTAAGGCTACAGATGAAAATCAAGGTTCTAGTTTGTCCTTACCTCTTAATGAAGTGGGGCGTTTTGAAGGTGAGACGCCATCATCTGGTGTTTGGTTTTATTTACAGGGTCAGCGCCAACAAGGAACGAGTCTCATTGCTTACGGTATTGTTGTTTATTACAATAGCGATCGCACTCATTTACAATTCATGTTGCCCTGGACTAGCCCAAACGGGCATTTACCTGAATGGCGACAAGTCACAGGTGGTGGGAACAAAGAACTCGTTGTAGATCAAACAGTAGGTTTAGAACCTCAGTTAAAAATTTACCAAGTCCAATCTGTCAAATACTTCCTCAATCCCATCCAATTAGAAGCAATTGCTTTCACACAACAATTTCTTAAGAATTCAGTGTATCGAGATGCTCTCTTGTTAGCCCGTAGCGGATTGTGGACACCAGCTCTTGAACGGTTGGAATCTCTGAAGAAACGCCAAAAAAAGCTTTTTTCACCGATAGTGAATTCCCAAATAGATGTCATTCGCTTGCACTCCGAATTAACAAAGACGCAAGCCAATACAATCTGGGCAAGCCCCAGCCAAGAAGTTTTGGCAGATATAATAGATGGCCGTTGGGAAAAAGCTTTACAGGTGTTCAAGGCTTCGCCACAAAACGCTCAGGAAATTTCTAGCCTCCTTAAAGCAGATGGGGACATATTATGGAATCGCGTGGAAACAGAATTGCAAGTCAATCCAAAGCGACAGTCGGTGCAAGCTTGGGGTGCTTTGATTGTAGCAGCCCGTCACGGGAAAGAACGAGGGAATAAGTGGTTAAGCCAGCGATCGCCGATCTCAGAAGACACTATTGCTTACGCTCAAAGCCTCATAGAACTTTTAGACGGTAAAGTTCCACAGTGCGAGCAATCGCATACTGAGTCTTGCGAGTACGGTACTGGCTTCTGAAGTTATTCGCTTTGAGTAACACTTGTTTTATTGCTGTACAAAATGTGGTAGAAGCGATATACGTGCAGTGCTTATTTAGCTTTCCAGGCTGCTCGTATCAGATGATTTTTGGACTTTCATATCCTGCAGTTGCCTTAACAAGCAATCAACTTCAGCTTGCAGGTTGATAAATTTTGCTTGCTGCTCGGCCTGATAAAGGCATTTATTCAATTTGGTTGCCCAGTATGTTTGGGATTCAGTGTTTGAAACGCTAGAAGTAGTCATAACCATACGAACCACAGAAATCGACTCACACCATTAGAGATATTATAATAGAGAAGTTTTAAGAATCATTAAATAATTCTATACTCCTCATAATTGGTTGTAACCTGTCTAATGTCGTACATTGCCTGGACTACTTGCATAGCATTTTTGTTCCAAAAAAAACATTTATTGTTGCGACCTTGCATATCGGTCACATTTAATGTGCAAAATAAAGATATATCACTAGTTGTTACCATCTCAGCTAAAAATAAAAGTTTTTAAATACCGTGACTCTAAGCCTGACTGCTGCTAAATCATACCGCCAACCCTGGCCGGGGCTAATAGAAGCCTACCGTCAATACTTGCCTGTCACTGAAAATACACCAGTGGTGACTTTGCTAGAGGGCAATACTCCTTTGATTCGGGTTCCCTCAATTGCAGAACTGATCGGCAGACAAGTCCGTGTATTTGTGAAATATGACGGTCTGAATCCCACTGGTAGCTTTAAAGACAGGGGAATGACAATGGCAATTTCCAAGGCAAAGGAAGCTGGGGCAAAGGCTGTTATTTGTGCAAGCACGGGCAACACCTCAGCTGCGGCAGCTGCCTATGCCAGACGTGGAGGAATGCGTGCCTTTGTGATCATTCCAGATGGCTACGTAGCACTGGGTAAATTAGCACAGGCATTGCTATATGGAGCAGAAGTTCTGGCAATTCAAGGGAATTTTGATCGGGCGCTGGAAATCGTGCGCGACATGGCAAACAGCTACCCAATCACTTTGGTGAACTCGGTGAATCCTTACCGTCTAGAAGGGCAGAAAACAGCTGCGTTTGAAATTGTTGATACTTTGGGTGATACTCCCGATTGGCTGTGTATCCCCGTAGGCAATGCGGGAAATATATCAGCATATTGGATGGGCTTTTGTCAATACCATCAAGAAGGGAAATGCGATCGCCTACCCCGAATGATGGGCTTTCAAGCTGCGGGTGCAGCACCTCTAGTAAATGGTCAACCAGTGACGCATCCAGAGACCATAGCCACAGCCATTCGTATAGGTAACCCAGCAAGTTGGGAGAAAGCAGTTGCCGTTCAGCAAGCCAGTATGGGAAGTTTTCACGCTGTAACCGATACAGAAATTCTTGAAGCTTATCGACTGTTGGCATCAGAAGAAGGAATTTTTTGCGAACCTGCGAGTGCAGCTTCTGTTGCTGGTTTGTTACAGGTAAAAGACCAAGTTCCCACAGGGGCGACAGTAGTTTGTGTCCTGACTGGTAACGGGCTGAAAGACCCAGACACAGCTATTAAACACAGTTCCAGCAAATTTAAACAAGGTATTCAACCGGAACTTAAGGCTGTGGCTGAAGCAATGGGATTTGAGGAAGGGAGTGGTGAGTGGTGAATGGGGAGTGGTGAATCCCCCCACTCCCTACTCCCCACTCCCTACTCCCTCTCTTTCCCTTGTTAATCTATCTATGGCATCACCTAAAGCTGTAGTCAGGCTTTTGCGGGTCTGGGAGTGATTTTCTTGCTCTGTTTTTAAAGCTTGAAGTATGCGATCGCGTTCTTTGATAACAGCAATGAGTTGAGTTTTTAACTCCTCAACGGATTTGATCTGTTCGACTTCTTGCTGAATGGCTGTTGTCGCTGTTGGATCGTCAAGTAATTCTGCTTCAAGACCCTTGAAAAACTGTATTTGTTTTTTTAACGAATCTACCGTTTGTTGTGCCATTTGAGCATCGGAACGACGCTGTTCTGCTTCAGTGCTGTAAAGCTTACGCCATTTTTCTGCGCTTTGCCAACCGGCATCACGCTCTACTTGCAGTTCTGCTATCTGTTGTTTGAGTGCTTTGATTTCTGCTAACCACTGTGGTGTTAATTCTTGAGTCATATCAGTTAATTAAGCTTATTTATACACTGTATTCTTTATACAAAGAAATATGAATATACGCACCAGTGACCAGTGACCGGTTAATCTCCATATTAAAAGTAGGAGATGTGAACCGTAACAAGTTATTACGTATAGCAGGTAAATTTATCAACTATGGCTGGGAAGAAGTAGAATAACCAGCTGTTTAATCATAGAAATGCGATCGCCCTAATGTCTCAACCCCCTCACTATCCCATTATGGACTCTGATGCCAAAGCACTGACTATAAAACGGCTGCGTCAGCTAAGCCGTGTAATGGACAAAGCAATTACCATTCCTGGAACCCCGATTAGTATTGGTCTAGATCCGATTTTGGGATTGATACCTGTTGGGGGTGATTTTTTAGGAATTCTGTTTTCGGCATATATAGTCTTAGAAGCAGCCAGGTCGGGTGCGCCTGCAGCTACGATAAGCAGAATGGTATTAAATATAATAATAGATGGAATATTAGGTGCTGTACCGTTAGTGGGAGACTTGTTCGATTTTGCCTGGACAGCTAATGAGTACAACATTAGACTACTGGAAGATTACTTAAAGTTTCCCAGGCAGAGGAAAAGCACAGACAAGTGGTTTGTATTTGCGGTGTTAACTGTATTGTTCATTGTCACTATTGGACTAGTAACATTTGCCGTGATATTAATGAGGCTGTTTGGAACCTTGCTTGAAACTCTGCTGAGATCCTTAAGTGGCAGTTAGATGAGTACAAAATAATAGATGAAAGATTGGTGGCAAACGACTTTCCCTAAAGGTCGGCAAAGTCTAATTATTACAGATGCTAATGGGTATCCCGTACAAATCGCGTATGCTGAAAAAGGTACGGGTCAACCCCTGTTTTTACTACATGGCGTTGGTAGCTGGAGTTATAATTGGCGTTCCAGTATAGATACATTATCTCAACATTTTCGAGTGATCTGCTTTGATGCCAAAGGTTATGGTTTTTCAGAAAAACCCGTGACTCGTAAAGAAAAGAATGGTCATCAAGTGGTTGAATTTGAGAGAATTATTCGTTCCCTCTGTGATGAACCCGTTATTCTTGTAGCAGAATCATTAGGTGCATTAGTTGCTCTAGCGATCGCACAAAAAAATCCCCAATTAATAGCACGCCTGGTGGTACTCAATGTGCCTATCTTTGCACAACGTCTACCTCATTGGGGAATGTGGTTACTTTCGCAAATACCCATAGAGATAGTGCAAATCATTGACTCGTTGAGACTACCACTGTTGTACGCACCAATCGTTAGAGAAATTATGGCAGTAGAAAGGCGCGGTGTTCTGTTCGACCCATCCATACTCACCCAGGAAGACGTTTATTGGATAACTTACCCCTATGTTGAGCTTCCCGGTACTCTTGCAAAGGTAGCAGAAGAATTACAAATAGCAGCACGAGAAATTGAGCATTTGCAAACCAATAAACCCAGTTTTCTTGCCAATATTCAAAATAACCTAAGCGCGGTTAGATGTCCCACACTTGTTTTGTGGGGTGAACAAGATACGTGGTTTCCTACAAGTGATGGGGAAAAACTGTGTCAATATCTGCCTAACGCAAAGTTACAAATACTGCCTAACTGTCGCCATGATGCATCTTTTGGTGCTTCAAAAGATGTGAATGCAGCGATTCTTGAGTTTTTACGAGATAGCTAATCCCATTTGGATTTTAGAGGATGTTTATAAAGTCTTGGCGAATGGAATTCGCGTCTATACAGGCAAAACCCACCTACGTGGGTTTCAAAATACTAGTCTGCGTAGGCGGACGAGCGTTTGTATAGTAGCTCATTATATGAGGTCAGGATTTTTAAAACATCCTCTTAGATGCGTGAATTTTGGATTGAGAAAGTCTTACTCAGACTTACTCTCATCTAATTATTTATCACATTTTTTAAATTCGTATCACCATAAAAAGAGTGGGAGCAAGCATACCAATCGCTTTTCTGCTCCCACTCGCCATTTGTCGCTGAAGCGTTTCGGAATATGTGGAGACGTTGTCAGTTATTTAGGGGGCTTTCTGTAATTAACAACGACTCTACTAGTCCTGTTGCGACAAATGCACGCTTGATTATTTAGATAAGATTTTTTCTTTTAAGTAATGGGTTGTCTATTAATTTTGGATATTTCCGACAACTTCTGAGTCCTTTTTGCAGTAGATGCCTTTGAGTTAGTTTGATAGTTTATCCGGTTTTGGATAACACCCTTGTCCGTCATTTCTTATCTTTAATTTAGTTCATTTTATCTTTTCTCTGTTGCCACTATGGCACGTTTTCTAGAACTTTGTTAACTGTTAAATTCATCACAAAATCAGAAAATGAGAGGAGAAAACTCGACTCTTTCATGATACTAGATGACTTAACTATCTTGAATATATCATTTTTCTTCTGACTTAGAATGCAGGGCAATACCCCTCATTTTTTATTTTTGTTATTACAGGATTTTAACTGTTAGTAATTAACCAAAAGTCTGGCAAATATAAAAAAAGAGTGGGAGCAAGCATACCAATCGCTTTTCTGCTCCCACTCATCATTTGTCGCTGAAGCGTTTCGGAATATGTAGAGACGTTGTCAGTTATTTAGGGGGCTTTCTGTAATTAACAATGTCTCTACTAGTCCTGTTGCGACAAATGCACGCTTGATTATTTAGATAAGATTTGCTGTTTTAGGCAATGGGTTGTCTATCAATTTGGGATATTTCAGAGAATTTCTGAGTCCTTTTTGCAGTGGATGCCTTTAAGTTAGTTTGATAGTTTATCCTGTTTTAGATAACACCTTTTTCCGTCATTTCTTATCTTTAATTTAGTTCATTTTATCTTTTCTCTGTTGCCACTATGGCACGTTTTTTAGAACTTTGTTAACTGTTAAATTCATCACAAAATCAGAAAATGAGAAGAGAAAACTCTGGCTCTTTCATGACACTAGATGACTTAACTATCTTGAATATATCATTCTTCTCTTAACTCAGAATGCAGGGCAATACCCCTCATTTGTTCATCTGGTTCTACTGGGTTTTAACTGTTAGTAATTAACCAAAAATCTGGCAAATATAAAAAAAGAGTGGGAGCAAGCATACCAATCGCTTTTCTGCTCCCACTCATCATTTGTCGCTGAAGCGGTTCGGAATATGTGGAGACGTTGTCAGTTATTTAGGGGGTTTTCTGTAATTAACAACGTTTCTACTAGTCCTGTTGCGACAAATGCACGCTTGATTATTTAGATAAGATTTTTTCTTTTAGGTAATGGGTTGTCTATCAATTTGGGATATTTCAGAGAATTTCTGAGTCCTTTTTGTAGTGGATGCCTTTGAGTTATTTTGATAGTTTATCCGGTTTTAGATAACACCCTTGTCTGTCATTTCTTATCTTTAATTTAGTTCATTTTATCTTTTCTTTGTTGCCACTATGGCACGTTTTCTAGAACTTTGTTAACTGTTAAATTCATCACAAAATCAGAAAATGAGAAGAGAAAACTCGGCTCTTTCATGACATTAGATGACTTAACTATCTTGAATATATCATTCTTCTCTTAACTCAGAATGCAGGGCAATACCCCTCATCTGTTATTTTTGTTATTACCGCATTTTAAATGTTAGTAATTAACCAAAAGTCTAGGAAATATAAAAAAAAGAGTGGGAGCAAGCATACCAATCGCTTTTCTGCTCCCACTCATCATTTGTCGCTGAAGCGTTTCGGAATATGTAGAGACGTTGTCAGTTATTTAGGGGGCTTTCTGTAATTAACAATGTCTCTACTAGTCCTGTTGCGACAAATGCACGCTTGATTATTTAGATAAGATTTGCTGTTTTAGGTAATGGGTTGTCTATCAATTTGGGATATTTCAGAGAATTTCTGAGTCCTTTTTGCAGTGGATGCCTTTGAGTTATTTTGATAGTTTATCCGGTTTTAGATAACACCCTTGTCTGTCATTTCTTATCTTTAATTTAGTTCATTTTATCTTTTCTCTGTTGCCACTATGGCACGTTTTCTAGAACTTTGTTAACTGTTAAATTCATCACAAAATCAGAAAATGAGAAGAGAAAACTCGGCTCTTTCATGACATTAGATGACTTAACTATCTTGAATATATCATTCTTCTCTTAACTCAGAATGCAGGGCAATACCCCTCATCTGTTATTTTTGTTATTACCGCATTTTAAATGTTAGTAATTAACCAAAAGTCTAGGAAATATAAAAAAAAGAGTGGGAGCAAGCATACCAATCGCTTTTCTGCTCCCACTCATCATTTGTCGCTGAAGCGTTTCGGAATATGTGGAGACGTTGTCAGTTATTTAGGGGGCTTTCTGTAATTAACAATGTCTCTACTAGTCCTGTTGCGACAAATGCACGCTTGATTATTTAGATAAGATTTGCTGTTTTAGGTAATGGGTTGTCTATCAATTTGGGATATTTCAGAGAATTTCTGAGTCCTTTTTGCAGTGGATGCCTTTGAGTTATTTTGATAGTTTATCCGGTTTTAGATAACACCCTTTTCCGTCATTTCTTATCTTTAATTTAGTTCATTTTATCTTTTCTTTGTTGCCACTATGGCACGTTTTCTAGAACTTTGTTAACTGTTAAATTCATCACAAAATCAGAAAATGAGAAGAGAAAACTCGGCTCTTTCATGACATTAGATGACTTAACTATCTTGAATATATCATTCTTCTCTTAACTCAGAATGCAGGGCAATACCCCTCATCTGTTATTTTTGTTATTACCGCATTTTAAATGTTAGTAATTAACCAAAAGTCTAGGAAATATAAAAAAAAGAGTGGGAGCAAGCATACCAATCGCTTTTCTGCTCCCACTCATCATTTGTCGCTGAAGCGTTTCGGAATATGTGGAGACGTTGTCAGTTATTTAGGGGGCTTTCTGTAATTAACAACGTCTCTACTAGTCCTGTTGCGACAAATGCACGCTTGATTATTTAGATAAGATTTGCTGTTTTAGGCAACGGGTTGTCTATCAATTTGGGATATTTCAGAGAATTTCTGAGTCCTTTTTGCAGTGGATGCCTTTAAGTTAGTTTGATAGTTTATCCTGTTTTAGATAACACCCTTTTCCGTCATTTCTTATCTTTAATTTAGTTCATTTTATCTTTTCTCTGTTGCCACTATGGCACGTTTTCTAGAACTTTGTTAACTGTTAAATTCATCACAAAATCAGAAAATGAGAAGAGAAAACTCGGCTCTTTCATGACATTAGATGACTTAACTATCTTGAATATATCATTCTTCTCTTAACTCAGAATGCAGGGCAATACCCCTCATTTATTCATCTGGTTCTACTGGGTTTTAAATGTTAGTAATTAACCAAAAGTCTAGGAAATATAAAAAAAAGAGTGGGAGCAAGCATACCAATCGCTTTTCTGCTCCCACTCATCATTTGTCGCTGAAGCGTTTCGGAATATGTAGAGACGTTGTCAGTTATTTAGGGGGCTTTCTGTAATTAACAATGTCTCTACTAGTCCTGTTGCGACAAATGCACGCTTGATTATTTAGATAAGATTTGCTGTTTTAGGCAATGGGTTGTCTATCAATTTGGGATATTTCAGAGAATTTCTGAGTCCTTTTTGCAGTGGATGCCTTTAAGTTAGTTTGATAGTTTATCCTGTTTTAGATAACACCCTTTTCCGTCATTTCTTATCTTTAATTTAGTTCATTTTATCTTTTCTTTGTTGCCACTATGGCACGTTTTTTAGAAGTTTGTTAACTGTTAAATTCATCACAAAATCAGAAAATGAGAAGAGAAAACTCTGGCTCTTTCATGACACTAGATGACTTAACTATCTTGAATATATCATTCTTCTCTTAACTCAGAATGCAGGGCAATACCCCTCATCTGTTATTTTTGTTATTACCGCATTTTAAATGTTAGTAATTAACCAAAAGTCTAGGAAATATAAAAAAAAGAGTGGGAGCAAGCATACCAATCGCTTTTCTGCTCCCACTCGCCATTTGTCGCTGAAGCGCTTCGGAATATGTGGAGACGTTGTCAGTTATTTAGGGGGCTTTCTGTAGTTAACAACGTCTCTACTAGTCCTGTTGCGACAAATGCACGCTTGATTATTTAGATAAGATTTTTTCTTTTAGGCAATGGGTTGTCTATCAATTTTAGATATGTGTTCTGTGTCTGAGTTCTCTTTTCTAGTAGATGTTCTTGAGGTTTTTTGATATTTTGTACAGTTTTAGAACAACACTTTGCCGTCATTTCTTGTCTTTAATTTATTTCATTTGCTCTTTTCTTTGTTGCCACTATGGCACGTTTGTTAGAATTAACATAACCGTTAAATTCACTACAAATTTATATGAAAAAGTGTGTAACTTCCTCTTTCATGACATGAAATAACTTAACTATCTTGAAATATATCATTCTCTTTATTGCTAAGAATGCAGGGCAATACCCCTCATATGTCAGTCTTTTCTAACAGTCTCTAAACTGTTAGCAAGTAACGAAAATCCTTTTTAAGATAAAAAAAGAGCGGAAGCAAGCATACCAATCGCTTTCACGCTCCCACTCTTTTTTTGCTGCTGAAGCTTTATGATTGGTAGGGATTTCAGCCATGTTTACATTCCTGAATCTAGCTGTTTTTACTCCGTCTACCTTCTTGTTTTGCGAAAAGTGTATCACAAATGATTGAATATGTGATACACCCTGATAATAACACCCTTGAAGTCGTTTACCATCTTTAACTGTCTTTAATGTATAGAGCTTATTCATTTCTAAGTTGCCATTTTGGCAATTCTTCTATTAATTAAAGACTGTTAAATACAATACGGTTTTATAAAAAAAAATAATTTATTAGACGAATTTAAAATCATTCAGGAAACTTTTTAAGTAGTTCATTGCCCTATTGTCAAACAAAATTTTTATAAAGCATAGACAATTTCGAGACTAGACCAGCGTTCGTACAGTACCTTAGCTAGCGCCCGCAAACCCCATGCTTCGCTACGGTAATGACCTACTGCGATCGCATTCATTTTTGTTTCCTGCAATGCAAAATCAGCCCCTTTGCGTAACTGTCCTGTAATGTAGGCTGTTGCACCACGATTTGTTGCTTCTCGTACCAGTTCGTCTGTCATTGCACCGACAACAGCAATTTTTCGGACTTCTTCAGGTTTATCTACTCCACGTATTTGCTCGTATCCACCAAAAATTTGACTGATGCGATCGCACAACTCAGCAAAACTTTGCGTTGGGATGTCTCCAATCATTCCAATCGGTCTATTTTTTTTCTCACCCAAAACGAACACACAAGACATTCCCAAAATTTTCGCCAATTCGGGGTTAAATGAGAGTGTTAGGCGTTCATCAAATGCCAAATGATAAGAGATGACACCGATATCTGGTGTAAGTTGTCCTGGTTGAAGTTTCCAAGGTCGATGTAAGAACACAGCGTCTAAATTTTCTGCGTCAACCCATTCCTGCAACTCCGTCCAAGGTTCTAGCGCTAAACCCAAACGCTTGATAGGACGTATTGAAGGAAGATACACGCCGCCCTGTTCTTCCTGAAAATATTTCTCAATTGCTAAATAGTCATTTAAGAATTCTGCTATTTCCTTTAAGAGAAGAGAGTTACGCTCAAGAATCATCAGTACTTTAACGGTTGTAATTAGACAGAATAATACAATATTATTTGTTATAGCATTTATGATATAAAGAGACTCAATATCTTCTAGATAGGGGTCTCTACAACTCAGTATTTTCCACTAATCACATATATTTTAAATTTAAGGCTTTAAATGAAAAGCTATTTGCAGATCAACTCCTTTTTATTTGAGGTTTTTATAATGCAGATGTAATAAATTCTCTCTACCCTCTGCCTTACCCGGATGAATCATAAAAAACAAGTATTGAGATAAAACATAATTGCAGAGTAATTTAATGCTGGAGGTTTTGCAAAATCTTTTTATGCCCATAGCTTTTATTCCTCACGGTCATTGCTATCTTTGGAATCCTGGATTAGTTTGGCTTCATGTCTTATCAGATAGTTGTATTGCCATCGCCTATTACTCAATTCCAGTAGTGATACTCTATTTTGTCCACAAGCGTCAAGATTTGCCTTTCTCTTGGATTTTTTTGCTATTTGGAGCATTCATTGTCGCTTGTGGGACTACCCATGTCATGGAGATCTGGACGCTTTGGCATCCAATTTATTGGGTTAGTGGATTGTTGAAAGCCATAACTGCCATTATTTCGCTATATACTGCACTCACTCTAGTGCCGTTAGTTCCTTTAGCACTTGCTCTTCCCAGCCCGGAGTCTTTGAAAAAAATCAACCTAGAACTAGAACAAGAAATTACTGAACGAAAGAAGATGGAAGAAGCTTTGCGGACACTCTCGCAACAAGAACGCTTGAAAGCCACTCAGCTAGAAATAACCCTAGAAGAACTCACTCGCACTCAAAGTTTATTAATTCATAATGAAAAAATGGTAAGCTTGGGGCAATTAGTTGCAGGTGTGGCTCACGAAATTAACAATCCCGTCAGCTTTATCCATGGCAATATCACCTACGCTCAGACCTATACTCAAAATTTGTTAGATCTTATAAAACTCTACCAGCAATACTACCCCAACTCTGTAGCGGAAATTCAACAACAAATAGAATACATCAATTTAGATTTTATTGCAGAAGATTTTTTCAAATTATTAGTTTCAATGGCATCTGGTGCTAACCGAATTAGTCAAATAGTGTTATCCTTACGTAATTTTTCCCGTCTCGGTGAAGAAGCACTCAAAAAAGCTGATATTCATGAAGGTATAGATAGTACTCTACTCATGCTGCAACATCGTTTGCAACAACATAAATCTGGAGAAATTCAAGTTATCAAAGATTACGGTGATATCCCTCTTATAGAATGTTATCCTAGTCAACTGAATCAAGTATTTATGAACGTTCTTAGTAACGCCATTGATGCTTTAGATGAAATGAAAACAAAAGAAATAGATTTTGATAGACAAGTTCAGGTTGTACAACCAAGGCTTCAGATTTTTACCTGTATAAAAAAAGATAAGACAAAAAGTCATTATCTGCAAGAACAAGACTATGTTGTCATTAATATTACTGATAATGGTTGTGGAATCAAGCCAAGCATCCAATCAAAAATCTTCGATCCATTTTTTACAACAAAATCTCCTGGTAAAGGAACAGGTTTAGGATTATCTATCAGTTATCAAATTGTCATTAATCAACACAATGGAAAACTCTGGTGTCATTCAGACTCTCATCAAGGAACAACATTTTTCATTGAATTGCCTGTGACTCAGAACAGTGACCAGTGACCAGTGACCAGTGATACCAGTACTTCCACTGGAATAAAGTCTGTTCTTGAACTTTCTATAGTCTTAGCATTTGTTCCATTGTTTGGTATAAGGCTGGCTGCTGGTTATTATTACAGTACCAACAGAAAAAACGAAACCTAATTTGGTAAGTTCTGTATTATACTTGGGTGGGAAACTCATTTCAAAAACACCAAGTTGTGCTTTGTCAAAAGCTGTGAGTAAAACCATTAACTTCACCCTTGATTTCTACTTTTTCATTCAAAAATGCGTCAGCTTGCACTACTTTTAAGTATTTTTTTGACTGCAGTCTTACTGCCCAATCAATCCTCCTTTGCAGAAAATTCACCAATTCCACCAGTTTCTGACAAACCGTTAGAATTAAATTTATTGACTAATCCTACAGGTTCTGTTGTTACGGCTAACACTATCTACCAAGAACATTTGACTGTTCCTAGTTTGTGGTTGGCAAAGGAAAATTCAGAAAACAAACTCCTAGATAACTGGATAGCATACCCAGTTTCTAGTGCAGAACCTGCTAGAGTTGACTTGATCGTCAATCAACAAATTTGGAGCTTGCTAGATTATCTGGAACGTTATGATTTTGTAAATCGTTTGGGTACAGTCGCACGCAATTACGGTTACAACGTCCGCGTGTTTAACTATCAACAAGAACGATTAGCAACCTACACGTGTAATTTTAGTGCGAGTCCAGCTATGTGCAGAATAGACATGAATCTTCAAAGCAAGCTAGGGTTACAAACTCAAAAGTAGGGAGTAGGGAATAGGGAATAGGGAATGGGGAATAGGAATCAACGAATGACTTAGCCAATACCCAGTCCCTACCCTTGGATGCTAGCAAATAAGGATTGATAGCGAGCTGTCGCAGTTGGGGATAGGGGAAGTAAAAAATCACTTTTATCAAAAACTTCAACGTTCATCTGTAGTAGTTTACGTAAGGACTCTTGAATATCGGACTTGGGTAGATTTGCGATCGCAGGTGAATTCGTTTTGGTGAGCAAAGATATTTCTTGAGCAATTTGAGGCGTTAAACAAAAATCTAACCAATTGTATAGTAAATCTTCATTTTCTTTCCCTGCAGGGCTTACCCAGAGGTCAGCCCATATTGCTGTTCCAGACTTGGGAACAACTACAGAAAGTTGGGGGTAACGCCCAAGTGTTTGGACAACATCATTAGACCAACCCACTGCTAACCAAGTGTCCCCGACGATCAGAGGTTCTAAATACTTTGTGGAACTGTAAAATTTTACCTGTCGATCCAGTGATACTAGTTCTTTTTCTAAATTTGGAACTTTATCGAGATTTTCCAGGTTGTAAGATTGACCCAGTTTCTTTAAGACTAAACCAATCGCTTCTCTTGGCTGTTCCAGCACCGAAATACGTCCAAGCAGCTCATTTCGCCACAAATCACTCCAATCTGAGGGTGTCCATCCTAATTCTTGGAATTTGTCACGGCGATAAACAATCACCGTGGTACCCCAACGATAAGGGATAGCCCAAACCTTTCCTTTGGGGTCGATCTGACCTTTGTCATTACGGGTTACTAAGTTTTGCCACCGCTTGGGTAAAGCAGACCACTGCTTTATTTTTGACTCTTCTAATGGTTTAATGAGCTTTTCCTGAATTGCCTGAGTTAACCAAAAATCTCCCATCGTTACTAAGTCAGATGTAGCCGATTTTTGATTAGATGTCATGAATGGTACGGAAATCCTCCATTCTGCTTCCTGAGTATTTGTTTTTTTCTGCCACTCTTTCAATTTCTCAAATAAATCTTGTAACTGCTCTACCGGAGCAAACTTTAACTGTGCCTTCAATCCTCGGCTAAATTGACTTACCACTTGACCAGGGATGGAACCTTTTAACAACTGTACGTTGAGTGTCCCTTGATTATTGTTACTACATCCTAGCATCAGTTGTGACAGTGCTAGCGCACTTGTATTCAGTAAAAAAGACCGTCGCTCCATTGATTTTCAATTTGAGATGGATGAACTTTCAGTTAAAAACACCATCAGTTACCGCCAGGACTTACGCAAAAATTGCTAGAAACCTTGATTTATTGAACCGCCAAGACGCCAAGAGCGCCAAGAATTCGTAGAGCGTGCGTAAGTCCTAACCGCTTTGCTGTAACTTCAAGTGTAAGTCTAACAGTGAGCAGTGACCAGTGACCAGTTTAGGGTAATTGCTCGTGGGTGTTTGGGGCAATAATGTCTTCAATTGAAGATGTTTATTTTTTTACACACAAATGTTGAACAAGACCTTAAGAAAATATGTAGATATATTTCAAATGAAAGACTTAAATATTTTATTTCGACAGAAGATATTAAAAGTTAAAAAAATCATAAGTATAGTTAACATTGCCAGGAGATTTAATAACATAGAGAGAAATAAGCGGACGAGGGTATTAAATGGAGCCATTACAAAAGCAAGTCCTGACATTGAGTCAAAAACTGGATGCCCTCTACCAAGTCATTGAGCAGCTTGATGGTAAGGTTTCTCAGGCTTTATCAGATTGCAGCTTGGCAAAAGAAGAGTCTAGGGATAATTTTCCGGAAAACGGTAGCGATCGCCGTCACCAGTTAAAAGGACATACCAGTTTCAATTCAGACTTTGAACATAAGGATGTCATAGCAGACGGCACTTATTCAGATAGCAACCTTCAAGGTGGGGATAAACAAATAACACCGGAAATTCAAATCCAACGCCTGACAGCACAATTAACAGCAGCATACAATCGTATCGCTGCTCTAGAAGAACAATTACTTCTTAAAAGAATAAACTCTTAATTAAAATCAAAATAGCTTTTTGCTTTTGAGTTTTTACTCTCATCTACTAAATCCAGTCAGTATTGACGCCTCCCCGAGTTTTAAATTAAAAAAATAAGTCTTTTTTTGACAAATTAAAGCTCGAACGACTAGAAATCGTGGCTATACAAGCAAACCCCGCCTACGCGGTTTCAAAAAACAACTTTCCATTAATCGGCATAGGCGGACTTTGTTTGTGTAGAAGCTCATATTATGAGGCGAAAACTTGTAGGACGCCGCTTCTAAAAGTTTGGACAAAGCTACCCACAAGTAGATAAATCTGTACAAACCCAACTCTACGGTATAAGTTCGCTCAACTAGAAGTGCCATTTGGCTTGGTTCCCTTGCCCCATGTCTTAGGTTCCTTGACCCTTCGGGTTCGCCAGTCGCCTACGGAGGGAGACCCTCCTGCAGCGCTGGCTCACCACTAATCCCCAGTTAGAGATACTGAAATTAATTCAGTACGAGACTTAAAAATGTATTCAGTTTTTAACAATTAGTTTGTGCTAAGTGTTTCAAGGTTCTCACGCCAAGTAAGCTTTTGCATCCCGCACTAATCAAGCGTCTGAACACAATACCTCAATATACCTAAAAAGTCAAGCTTTGGGTAAAGGTGTATCGGTTTCAATTTACAGTTTATTACCCCTTTACATCCATTGCCAGTACCAACGTCAGCAACATTACTTATTTTGATAATAACTCTGTATTTGTTTTTCAGTAGCTTGTAAAACTTGGTGTTGTTGCCAGCCTTGGTAGAGATAAGCCGCAATGCAAGAGCCACCAGCACCTACACCTTCTTTTACAAAACCCTTTTCGTAAGCTCTGAGTTGTTCATAACGAGATTCAGCAAAGCTTAGTTCGGTGGCCAGTAAGGGTGGAGTGAATAATTCATCAGGAGTGCTGCTACCCCGACCAATAAGTTCGGCTAATTCAACAGTACCACCCGTTGAGTCCTCTGCTACCCAACGAGTTGTTCCCACAATGACTTCTTCAACTCGCCAAGGTACGTCATAAGCGTGTGCGATCGCACAAGTCAAAGCATATACTGCCAACATTTGTGTCCCACCTGCAAGCAAAACACCACAACTGCGACTCAAAGCAAGAGTCATTCCAGCAACTGCGACTTGCATGGGATCGCCCACTGCAGCAACAAGTTGTAGGGGATCGGGGGAATTTTGGATTTTGGATTTTGGATTTTGGATTGGGATTCGAGAACTTTCTCTTCTAGTTACCAGCCCCCAGTCTCCAGTTCCCAATCTTGCCTTTTCAAGACCCGCTTGCACAAGCGCCCACTTTTGAGCGTGATTGCAAACAGGGTGACTGCTGTTAACTTTTCCGACAGCTTGGATACCCAAGCCAGTTAATATTGCTAGGGCAGTTGTTGTTCCGCCAACGACGCACTCGCTTAAAATGTAATAGTCTTTTCGGTCATTATTTGCCAATCGTTCGCCCCATTCCATCCCTTGCTTGAAGAGGTGGCGTACTGTTGCTATGTCCATAGCCTGACCTTGGCTCAAACACTTGGCAGGAGAACCGCCCAAATCTATTACAGGAACAGGAGGGGACTGAGGCAAACCAGCATTAAATATATAAACTGGAATTTTTAATGTTTCAACTACAGCACGGGTGATGAAGACTGGAGAAGCCCCAGCTAAGAGTGAAGGTAGGGGATACTTAGGTTTCACGCCAGTACCATAGTATAAAAACTCAGCATCTGCACAAGCAGTGTATTTTCTATCCTCCGGCGTTGAACCAGCCGCAGAAATACCAGGGATCAAACAAGTGTCAGTAAATCCTAAAATGCAAGCAAACACGGGTGGACAACCTCGATACTTAGTTATCCATTTCTTCGCTTGCTCAGTTTGTGTATAAATGCGAATCATATGGGTTGGTTAGTGGTTAGTGGTTAGTGGTTAGTGGTTAGTGGTTAGTAGATAGTAGTAAAAAACAACCAACAACTAACAACCAACAACTAACAACTAACAACCAACAACCAACAATTATTCATAATCTAAAATAACTTGTACCCAACGTGGAGGCAGGGGAATTGGGTTTCCCAAGCGATTCAACAGCACCCATGCTCCCAAATGTACTACAAATAGGTAAATAAAATTGTTCAATACAATTAGAGCGATCGCACCGACTTGAATCAAGAATACGCTAGGGGTTGACAAAATTTCTAATTTGAGGAATATCCACTCTATGAAATCTGTCACCTGATTGATTACGTAAATCCAGAGGTCTTCATTAGACAATACAGACAGCAGCCACACGCGAAAAAATACGCCCAAAGTTCCTAATAGCGTACCCAAACTGATGGAAACAATCCAAGGAACGCGGCGATTCCAAGTTGCTCCCAAAAGAACACCCATAAAAGCAAAGGGCATAACAAAGAGAAGACTGCGGACTGGTCCCATTAGCACCGAAAGCAACAAACCAGAAGTTACAGCTGCCATCCATGCTGCCCTGCTACCCCAGCGAAGGTAGACTAGGGCAATAGGTACGGGGAAAAATATCCGCAAAACTGGTCCTAAAGGAAAGTAAAAATTAATAAACCAAATTAAGCTCGCAGTACTAGCCAAAAATGCTGTTTCCACCACTCTTAGTGGTGTTTCCAACTTCATAGAATTTTTATTTAAATCGTTTTGCTTTACCACTGGTCATTTGTCACTGGTCATTTGTCACTGGTCATTGGTCATTGGTCACTGGTCACTGGTCACTGGTCACTGGTCAGGTGTTATACAATCATTCGTTCGAGCGCTAATAGATCGGGAATACAGAGAACATCTTGCTCTCGTCTAATCAATCCTTTTTTTTCTAACCTTGTTAACACTCGTGTGACAGTTTCTCGCGCTAATCCACTTAAACTGCTTAATTCCCGGTGAGGTAAGTTAGGAATTTCTGTTCCTGCTTGCGCTTTCTTACCCTGTCCTTCAGCCAAAAACAACAATGTGTCTGCCACTCGCGATTGACTGTCAGATTCCCGCAATCGCAGCCTCCGATTGACTTGGCGCAATCGTCGCGCCATCAGTTGTGCCAATCGCACTCCTGCCATAGGTTCTGTATAAAGCAATTTGAGAAAATCCTGGGATGGCATACTGCCAATCGCTGTAGGAGTTAGTGTAATCACGTCGGTGGAGCGAGGTACTTCGTCGAGGGCTGCCATTTCGCCAAATAATTCTCCTTTTCCAAGGATATTTAGCGTGACCTCTTTACCTTCTAGATTATAAGTACGAATTTTTACCCAGCCCTCCATAATAAAATACACAGAACCGCCCCAATCATTTTCCAACAGAATAACTTGGTTTGCTGGGTGAGTGCGGGTCACAAGATGGGTGAGAGCAGGTTCTACGACCGTTTCTGGCAGCCCCTGAAAAAAGGGAGCCAAGTTCATCCAGGAATTGCCAGGTGCTTGTAAGCTATACCTTTCTTCCATTACAACATCTTTACTGTACTGTTAAGCAGCAATATATAACAGTTCCTCTGTAAGCATATGCTATTAAAGCACAATCCACGAAATATAAAGCTAAATGTAGATAAACTACACCCATGATACTCAAGATAATTTATTTTTGGTAACCTAAGATTTTTAACGGTGAGCCGCAACAAAAATATAGGCACGAGAGAAAAAGAACAGAGTGCAGCTCGCTTTCTGGTCAAATTGCCGATTAAGAACGCTTTTTGTGTGCCTAGACAGCAGCGAGCTGTTAAGCTATTTTCTCAAAGCAGGCAAATTTTTGACACATCATATTGATAGACGCCAGTTTCACGAATAACATAAATTGCAACAGTTGTACAGCAATTCCTATATCACCCAACCTACAGTTCTATAATTAAGGTAACTTAACGTGACTTCCCGGTTAACTGAAACTCAAAACTTAATTGCAGATATTGACCGCTTACTGACGAACAAGCGACTGTCTAGGTTTCTCTCCAGTCAAGCGTCAGAACCCCGACAGATTTTAGAACAAACTCGAAGTTTCCTAGTAAGGTTGGCCCAAAGCGACGAACATGAACGCGAGCAACAAATGCAGCAATCTCCCTTGCTTGCGAGATTTGCAGGACACGAAGAAACTCCCCAAACATCTTCTGTAGGGCAAAACGAACTTCAACAAAAGGATCTCGCCGATACTTCTACTGTGAAAGGAGAGTTTTCCGCTTTTCTGGCACCTTTGCAAGCGGAATTACAAACTCTCCTGCAAGAACGGGCAAATCTTGTGGAGGAAATCAGGCAATTAGAACAAAGGCGGTTGCATAACTACTCCTTGGCACAACAATTGGCGAATCAAGAGCACATGATTTCAGAATTCTTGCAGGTGCTCAAGAACCGCCTTGTCTCTGGTTCAACATCTCAAGAAGTTAAGACTAATTCTCAAGAGCCGCCAATTCCCAGTACTGACACTACTCCTGCTACGGTTAGTTCCAGAAGTCATGTACAGCCAGTCACAACATCTACTCAACAACCTTCACTGCATTCAGCAGATCGAGTTGAGGAGGTTGCAAGACTCGCCCGAGAACTCGATCAAAAGTTACTAGCGCTTGATGGCACTGTAAATGTTGTTTTTGATTCTCTTCAGCGCAATATTCACACGTATCATGACTCTTTATCACAAGCCCTTGCAAGAATGCACAGCAAAGGAGTGCAGGGAGAGCAGTTACTAACGGGTTTGATTGGTAATTTAACACAGCATTTACAGCAGTACACTTTAGAGAGCGAACTACCTATTGATGATGTAAAAAAGGAAACCTTAAAGCCTTCCCGCTCTCAACAGTTAACACCTGAGTTACCAGAACCCAAGCGAGTTGAAACTTCATCCTCACCCACAGATATTGCTATTGCTACCCAGGTCGGCTCTAAGGTATATGAGGTCACTACTACGACAGAAAATGTAAGTGCAGTGCAATCTCCTCTCAATCAAGACACGCAAGAAAACTTAGTTACATCTACTACTCCTCATAGCTTAGCTCCGGATAGTTCTCAAACAAAACCTGATGAAGTCGATCGCTTGTATGCCAGTCTGTTTGAAAATGAAGCAGAGGATCAGGAAAAAAATGTCACAACAGACGCAGCAGTGAGTGAAGTGCCGAATGTAACGGATGATTTAACGGCTGATGCTCCCATTACACCTGTGATTGCCCAAGTTCAACCAGAAGTTCCATCGCAGAAAGTGCCTGTGGAGGCTAAAGAGGTCAAAAAGGCGACAAATTTTATAGATGAGTTGTTTATGGGTATCACATCCTCCCCATCCACAAAAACTTCTTCACCAAAAATCAATCCAGTCCCAAAGGTAGTTTCACCAGACATCACTCCTCAAATCAAAAGCGAGACACATTTTATAGATGAGTTATTCATGGATATAACGCCATCCTCATCTACCCAAACTCCACCCCTAACAACAAATCCAGTCTCAAAGGTATTGCCTATTGAGGTGATTCCTGAAGTTAAAAAGTCAACAAGTTTTTTAGATGACTTATTCGCGGATACTCTACCCTCAACCACAGATGGAGAACAGCTAGATTCAGAAACTTTCTTACATGAAGTGATTTTTGAAGCACCGAATGCGACGACGGATTTGGCAGAGGGTAACGTAAAGGATCTAACGGAAGAGTCCATTGTAGATAACACAACCTTAGCAGCACAGCCAACAAATCAAGAAGTGCCTGGTGCTTCTGGTGCTTCGATACCAGATCCTTGGTTGGAAGGTTCGGATAAAAAACGTTTGAATCGCACTCATACTGAGACTCAGGAAAGACAAAAACATCCTGTGGAAAATACAGAGATGAATGAACTTGTCAGTCATGAAGCAACTCTGATGGTTGATGAACCGCCAAGCGCTGATACCATTACAGCGTTAACTGATTTACTGAATGAAACAAGTGATGGCGAACGGGTACTGGAAGAATCTTCTTTTGGTAGAGGAGCAAATACAGGAATTGCGACGAACCAAGCTCAACCTTCAGTTGTCATCATTGATAGTCGTGATGCAGATTCTTCTCAAGAAAGTTATATTCCTGCTTCTCCACAAGAAAATTTATTACCACAGGATGAAAATCAATCTCCAGAGGTTGCTGATATATCTTTAGAAGAAGCACAGTTGCAGCAATTGGAGCAGGATTTGGCGAGTTTTGATGGAGAACTCAATTCTCTCTTGCAACCTCTTAACGATTTAGAAAATCGAGAAAATACACAAAGTCGGCTTGTTCCTCAAGAAGCCCCACAACCTGCGCTTCCTGAGTCGGGATCGGGCGCAGAAAAAGAATTGGTAGCTGCAACTGACAGAAATGAAGAGCCAGAACAACTTGTGGGTTCTTTAGTTTCAATTTCTCGTTCCACAAATGATTCGGAAGTCACGCTTGATGCTGCTAACTCAGTTTGGTATTTAGGAATTGATTTAGGGACTACTGGAATTTCTGCTGCACTGTTAAATCGCTCTACAACAGAGATTTATCCTCTTTACTGGACGGCGGAAAATCAACCAGAAGCAAGTTCTAAGGCGCGATCTTTTCGTTTACCTGCAGAAGTTTATTTACCAACAGCTTCTGTGAATGTTGGTGAAACAGAAAGTTCTCACTCGCACGAGCAAACTTCACCTGCTACAGTGGGTGAAGAAAAGTTACCTGAGGGGGAAGGCGGAAGTTCTCAGGCGGCTGCAACTCAATCCCAAAATCTGTTTTCAGCGCAGTTAAAACCGTATTTGCAAATCGCCCTTCCCTACAAAAATGAACAGCATTCATGGGAACCAGTTTTGCAGTTAAATGAATTTTCTACGGTTCCTTTGGTTTGGGTTGTGCGATCGCTCTCAAAATTGCTGTTAACCTTAATGGCAGACCGCAGCAGTACAACTTTGGGTTTAACGGCGGCGGCGGTTAGTATAGAGCCAGACATTTTCCGGGCTATTATCAGTCGCGTAACTGGTGTTATTTGCAATTGCCCATCGAATTGGTCGGAACAGTACCGCTTTAATATTAGAGAAGCTATACTAACAAGTAAACTGGTACGGCACTCACAACAAGTCTTTTTTATAGAAGAAGCGATCGCGTGTTTGCTTTGTGAACTAGATGGTGCTAACGGTGAAATCATCAAAATCAAAGGTCGGCAAAGTAACCGTCTAGCCAAAACCAGCGATCGTCCTTTGAATGGTAGCACTCTTGTGATTAGTATTGGAGCCGACGCAACAGAAATGGCGCTGGTAGATTTGCCAGACAACTTAGAAGACTTAACCCACAACGATTTCATGCTCCACGGTTTTACCTATGCGGGTAAGGGAGTCGAGCAAGATATTGTTTGCCAATTGCTACTTCCAGCAAAATGGCGACAACCGCGAACTGACAATCAAAGCGATAGTAAAACTGCCAGCAGCAATCCTTGGCATTGGCAACCAGCCGTTCCTGGCTTAGATCGAATGAGTTTTTCTAGCTTGGGTTTAGAAGAATTAACTTTGCCAAGACCCGGAGAACCCGACTTGGTAGAACGAGTGCGCTTGCAGCAACGTCTGGAAAGTTCGTTGTTAGGAAAAGCAGTTGTGGATGCAGCTGTTGCCCTCAAGTTAATCTTACAACACCAAGAATCCTTCACCTTAGAATTAGCAGATCAAAAATGGGTGTTGCAGAGAAGAGACTTAGAAAGTCAAGTATTTGTCCCCTTTGTACGCCGTATCAATCGAGAACTTAATAGATTGTTAGTTGCTAAAGGTCTACCCACAGAAGCAATCAATCAAGCTATCTTAACAGGAGGGGTCGCTTCCTTGGGAGCAGTCAGTCGGTGGCTGCGTCAAAAATTACCAAATGCCAGGATTATCCAAGATTTGTATCTTGGTGAAAACGGTTCACCCACTTGCAGCCGCGTAGCATATGGTTTAGCTGTGCTTCCCCTGCATCCTCAAGTATTAGAAGTTCCCAGACAACAGTACACCGATTACTTCTTGTTCACAGAATTGCTGCGAATCTTGCCAACTCGACCGGTATCCTTTGGAGAAATCATTCAGTTATTTGAGAATCGCGGTATCAACACGCGCAACTGTCAGCAACGCTTGCTGGCTTTTCTAGAAGGCGAACTTCCACCGGGTTTAGTCCCAACCAGCACTGAAGCTACCTGGCTTGTTCCCAGTTCATCGGAGAATCCCGATTATCAAGCCCTCTCGGCTGAACCACTGTTTGAGAAACAAGGAAGTCTCACCTATCGTCCTAATACTCAGCAACTGCAAGCGATCGCTCGTTATCTTGATGCCATCAAAGCCAGTACCCGACAATCATTAGATGAACCCTACACGGTTAATTTTGCTATAGGGGTTAGGGAGTAGGGAGTAGGGAGTAGGGAGTAGGGGGTAGGGAGAATAACTTATCCCCAATCCAAAATCCAAAATCCAAAATCCAAAATCCAAAATCCAAAATCCCTAACCCCTAACAACACGGAAAATTTAAATTTTCCCGGATATCTGAAAGATTGTATAAAATTTAGGTTGTGACCTTTCAGTTAAAGGCATTACTTGTCTATATTAATACTTGTATAAATCTCCGTGGTTAAGAAACTACTCCAACCGTGTCAACTTGTACATCCGATAAAACATACAATGGCTCTATTGATGTAGCCATTTTCAGTGAATATAATTCAGTTGATTTTCCACAGCAACCCGCACATCCCTCTGTTACAAGTATCATCAAGCGCTTAGTTGATATTTTAGGAGCTATTGTAGGGCTGCTGATTACAGGTATGGTAGCAATTCCCGTAGCCATAGCCACCTACTTAGACGATCCAGGTCCCATCTTCTACAGTCAAATACGCTGTGGTATGAATGGACGTAGATTCCGCATTTGGAAGTTCCGTTCCATGATAGTGAATGCAGATAAACTTAAGCATTTGGTAAAAAACGAAGCCAAGGGTCACATATTTAAATCAGCCGAAGATCCCAGAATTACAAAAGTAGGAAAATTTTTAAGACGCACAAGCTTAGACGAATTACCTCAATTTTGGAACGTCCTCAAAGGAGAGATGAGCTTAGTTGGGACTCGTCCACCGACTCCTGATGAAGTTGTCAAATATGATGTCCACCACTGGCAAAGATTGCAAGTAAAACCTGGTATTACGGGAGAATGGCAAGCCAATGGTCGTTCTAGTATTACTGACTTTGAGACTGTAGTCAGCATGGATCTTGACTACCAGCGCAAGTGGTCAGTTATGTACGATCTGTATTTAATTGTGAAAACTATCTCGGTAGTCGTGAATAAGAACGGTGCGTATTAAGAGCGAGCGGTGAAAGAAAAAATTTGTCAGCTAATGTGCATTTAAGTTGCATCTTCTGGACGGGCGAGACGCCCATCCCACAAGAAATGTTTTAGCTTATTCAGGGTGCGTGCTATTAATTGTGGATAATCTTAGACCGAGCGATTAAAAATCGCGGCTATACAAACGAAGTCCGCCTGTGCGGACTAAATTATCAAGGAGATATAAGACGCGGATTTTGTACTAATCATGACAAATAACAAATGACAAATGACAAATTATCCCTTGACGCCGCTACCAGTTTCCGTAGGAACAATATAACGTTGTAAAAACAGAAACAAGACCAGTACCGGGGCAATGGAAATAACCGATCCTGCTGCTACTAACCGCCAATCTAGGGAAAATGTACCCGCCAACTTTGCTACACCTAAAGGAAGGGTGTAGAGACTTTCGTCTTGGATAACAATTAATGGCCAAAGAAAATCACTCCAAGAACCGATAAAGACGAAAATTGCCAAAGTCACCAATGCAGGGCGAATTGCTGGGATCATGATATGCCACCATATACCTAACTCCGAACAACCGTCCATGCGTGCTGCTTCTTCCATTTCTTTAGGAACGCTCATAAACGCTTGTCGCAACAGAAAAATTCCAAAAGCAGAAGCTAAGCCAGGAAAAATAATTCCCAAATAAGAATTTCTTAAACCCAACTGGACTGTCAGGATATAGAGGGGAATCATGACGATTTGGAAGGGAATCATAATAGTAGAGACGATCGCAACAAAAATCCAGTCTCTTCCAGGAAACGACAATCTTGCGAGTGGGTAAGCAGCTAAAGCGCAAAAAACTAAATTTAGACCTACAGTTAGCACTGCGACTAAGGTACTGTTAAATAAGTACTGTCCAAAAGGGTTTGTTTGCCAAACAGTCACAAAGTTATTGAGTGTTGGTTGGCTTGGCAGTAACTGCGGTGGAGACTGAAAGATATTTTCCGTTGGGGATTTTAACGCCGTACTTATGAGCCAAAATAGTGGAAATAGGGTTAATAGTGCTATAACTCCCAATAGCCCATAAGTCCCTAACTGATTTTGGAGCTTAGATTTTGTCATTTTCAAGTTATTTCTGCAACAAAAATATACAAACAAATTCTTAAGACTGATTTTGCATCTAATTTTTCTTAGGTTATATTAAAACCTCCACAGCTTTAAAAAATTATAGCCTTGGTCTTCGACTTCTAGATCCCCGACTTCTCTAAGAAGTCGGGGATCTAATCGGATATGGAACAATTACCAGTATGAATATAAGAAAAATTAAAATCCTATCTACAGGAAAATATCTGCCTAAAAAGCAAGTGACAGCCAAAGAACTAGAATTCAGCCTTGGTTTAGATCCGGGATGGATTGAGAAAAAATCGGGTGTGCTTGTCCGCCATTTTGTTGAAGATGAAACAGCATCAGTGATGGGAGCTTATGCTGCTAAAAATGCCTTAGAAGCAGCTGGTTTATCCTTTAAAGATATTGATTGTTTGATTTGTACGAGTGGTATCCCGGAACAGGCGATTCCCTGTACAGCTGCACTGATTCAAGAACAGCTTGGTGCGCTTGATTCTGGAATTCCTGCTTTTGATATTAACTCTACCTGTCTTAGTTTCATCGTTGGCTTAGACACGATATCTTATCTTATTCAAGCAGGAAGATATCAAAGAGTATTGATTATAGCCACAGAAGTCGCAACAGGTTTAAATTGGGAAGATAAAGAAAGTTGTACCCTGTTTGGAGATGGTGCTGCGGCGGCGATAATTGCGAAGTCTGACGAACAAGAGGATTGCAAGATTTTATCTGCTCGAATAGAAACCTACAGCCGAGGCGCACATTTCACAGAATGCAAAGGTGGAGGTAACAAACATCATCCCAAAGATTATGCCGGGAATCTAGATTATTTTCTTTTTAAAATGGATGGTAAAGCTGTTTATCGGCTTGCTTCTGAAATCACGCCAGATTTTGTCCAGCGTTTGCTTCAGGATGCAGGGTTAAAGATGGCGGATATAAAAATGGTGATTCCCCATCAAGCGAGTTTAATGGCAATACGTCTTATGCGTAAACAACTGGATATTCCTGAAGAAAAAGTTATGGTCATTGCTCACAATCATGGTAATACCATAGCTGCATCTGTACCGATGGCGCTGCATGAATCTATAGTTCAAGGGAAAATTCAGCGTGGCGATCGCATTATGCTTTTAGGTACATCAGCAGGATTTTCTATTGGAGGTATAATCCTTGAATACTAATATCTTGTTAACGGGGGGACGCGCTCCTGTGACGTTAGATTTAGCCAGACTCTTATCAGCAGCAGGTTACAGAGTTTTTGTTGCTGATAGCATAAAACATCATCTTTGTACTGCTTCACGTGCTGTCATCAAAAATTTTTTGGTTCCACCTCCTAGGATTAATCCAACGGGTTATATTGAGGCTTTATTAGAAATAATCCAACAAGAAAGTATCGAGTTTTTGATCCCCACTTGTGAAGAGATTTTTTATATTTCTAATAAACTCTTTCAACTGACACCCTATTGTCAGGTTTTTGCTGAACCACTGGAAAAACTCAATAGACTGCATAACAAATGGCAGTTTATCAATCGCGTACAACAGTTAGGTTTGGTAGCACCACAAACTTGGTTACTCAACTCTCATAAAGACTTACTGGATGTTTTAGATTTACCAAATCCAAAAAAGATAGTCTTAAAGCCTGTTTATTCTCGATTTGCCAATCATGTTCATATATTATCGAAACCTCTTAGTGAAATACCATTATTAGAAATAAATTCTCAGAAAGCTTGGGTTGCTCAGGAATTTCTTTCGGGAAAGCATTATTGTACTTATAGTATTGCTCATCAAGGTAAGGTAGTGGCTCACGCCGTTTATCCTACTATATTTACTGCTGGTAAAGGTTCTTGTATTTATTTTGAGTCTATAGAGCATTCGGGACTTTTGGAATGGGTGAAAACTTTTGTTGAAGCTGAAGAATTCACGGGTCAAATTGCTTTTGATTTTATAGAATCAGATGATGGGGTGCTATATCCTTTGGAATGCAATCCTAGGGCTATTAGTGCTATTCATTTATTTGAAGCATCGGATGGATTGGAGAGAGCTTTTTTCAATAAGACAAATATTATTATTCAGCCTAAAGTTGGTCAAAGGACTGCGATCGCGATGGCTATGATTGTCTATGGTTTGGCTTCGGCTATTCGTTCGGGAAGATTTGGTAGTTGGTTAAAAATGTTTATGAGGACTCAAGATGTTGTTTTTCGGTTATCCGATCCTTTGCCTTTTTTTCATCTGTGGATAGTGCTTTTTCAGTTTATACAAATGAGTCGTAGGAGTGGGTTAACTCTTCAGCAGGTGTCTACTCAGGATATTGAGTGGGATGGTGAAGAAATTGGGTGAGTTCATATGTTGCAACAGTCAAAAGGGCGGGCGGGACGCCCACCCCACAAATGCATGAATTTCTGTTTCTTGTGGGATGAGCATCTTGCGCGACCCTATTATTAAAAGAGGGGAGGGTGATGGAGGATTTTTTGTTGAGAAATTGGTATATAGCGTGTGCTTCTGGTGAGTTAGGTCAAAAGCCAATAGGAAGAACTGTATTGGGTATTCCTTTAGCTATTTTTCGAGGGATCGATGGTAAGCCTTGTGCTTTGTTGGATAAATGTCCGCATCGCAATGTTCCTCTTTCACAAGGTTGGGTGAAAAATAACTATCTTATTTGTAAATATCATGGTTGGTGCTTTGATGAGCAAGGTGTTTGTCGGGAAGTACCGGGGCTTTGCGATCGCAATGAAGATCGGCGGAGAAATGCTGTTGCTTATCCTGTTATTGAGCAAGATGGTTTTATTTGGGTTTATTGTCAAGCTGATGAATTACCCAAATCTCAGCCTTATGAATTTCCTTATTTAAGGCAAAAAGGGTTTTCCACATTTAGCAGACAAATGGAATGTGAAACAACCTTGGAAAATGCAGCCGAAAATTTTCTGGATGCAACTCATACTCACTTTGTTCACTCTGGGTTAATTAGGACAGATAACCAACGCAAAGAAATTACTGTTAAAATAACTCGCTCTGAGAACATGGTAGAAGCAGTTTACCTAAATGAAGAAACTATTTCTGGTTTAATTTACAAATTATTAGCGCCGGGATGTAACAAAGTGATTTCTATCGGTCGCTTTATTTTGCCGAGTATTGCTCAATTAGAATATCGTACAGATAGCGATCGCAATAGATTATTTATTTCTCTTTTCTTAACTCCCGTTAAAGAAAAATTAACGAGAGCATATAGTATTGTTACGTTTCGCTCTTGGTTACCCAACTGGTTTTTAAAAGTTATTGCCCAACCACTTTTTGAGCAAGCTGCACGACAAGATAAGGCAATTTTACAATTACAGACTTGGAATATCAATCAGTTTCAAGGAGAAGACTTTGTATTGACAGAAATTGATGTTCTTAAACCTCATATTTTGTATTTGTTAAAACAAGGAGAAAATCAAAATCAGTCACCATTTTTTGAGAAAACAATTAAGATGAAGGTTTAAATATATAACAGTCCTGTTTGAGTTATAAAAATTATTAACCGCAAAGACGCAAAGAGCGCAAAGAAAAGAGAGAGGAGAGAATTTTACAAATGATTTAGGATGGCTATAGTATTTTCATTCTGTAGGAGTCATGAATCATTTATGAAAAATCTTACTCCCTTTCCGCCATAAGATTACCTATCTTCTTCTCCTCTTTCTTCGTGCTCTTTGCGTCTTTGCGGTTCATTTAACTTGGTAATCTTTAAGCGGGATAGGAGTAACTCTGCATACTCTGCGTCTGGTGCGGTTAAAATGTTTTTTGAATCAACGCTCCAGAGCGCAGAGGAGAAAGATGAGGAATTATCGCCTGAATCAAAATTACGTCACTTTAACAGTATTAGTAGGATCAAAAGCCTTTGCGTGAGCTTATTAATCTATCACCCTTACAATGAATGTAATCTATCTTCTTTTAAACTCATCCAGAATAATTGTAGCGATCGCAATATTTGCAGGTTTAGTCAGTGGTGCTTGTAGTGCTAGAATTATTGCTTTAATTAACAGTGCTATTAACAGCAACAAAACTTTTTCATCCGTTCTCATCTGGAGTTTTATCGGGCTTGTTTTGATAGCAGTCACAAGCCGATTTATCTCCGAATTATGTTTAATTCGTCTTTCCCAGAAAGTCATATTCGATACTCGACTGCTGTTGTGTCGTCGGATTGTGTCATCACCTTTACGCTATATAGAAGAGTTAGGAAGTTCGCGTTTGCTGGCTACCTTAACAGATGATGTACAAGCGGTTTCGGATGCTGTGGCTTTTATTCCCAGCCTCTGTATTGCGATCGCTGTGGTCTTGGGTTGTTTAGTTTATCTGATATATCTTTCTTGGATAGTCTTTTTAGGGTTTGTTGTTTTTTTAGTTACAGCAATCTTGAGCTATGAGATAGTCACTCGAAAAGCCAAACAATCTTTAGAACTTGCGCGTGCGGAACAAGATAAACTTTTTAGTCACTTTCACGCTATTACTGAGGGGATTAAAGAACTCAAGCTGAACCAAAGAAGACGTGAAGCTTTCTTTGCTGAAGAACTAGAATGCACTATTGGTCGTTCCCGTCGTTATAACATTGATGGAATGACTTCCTTTACTATTGGTTTAACTTGGAGTCAACTTTTGTTATTTACTGTTATTGGATTGGTTGATTTTGGATTACCAAGAGTGATGCAAATTGACCAAAGTATTTTGTCTGGCTATGCTTTGACTATCATTTTTTTGGTAGTTGCTTTAGATGCTATCACAACCATACTCCCTCGTTTAAGCAAAGCTAGTATTGCTTTACAAAAGATTGAATCCATGAACCTAGCATTGGCTAGCCGTTCTGAGGAAATGTCGGAGAAATCTGATTGCGTACAAGCCTCGACGAATAGAATTCGTGGCTATACAAGCAAAACCCGCCTGCGCGGGTTAAATTCATTAGTCCGCGCAGGCGGACTTCGATTGTATAGTAGCGAATTATATTCGCCCAAAACTTCTCAGACAACATCTCCTGTTAAATTTGAGCAGTTAAAAATTGAAAACCTTTCCCATGCTTACTGTGGAGAACAAGAGGATAACTATTTTACTCTTGGTTCAATTGATTTAACTTTTTTCCCTAAAGAATTGGTATTTTTGGTGGGAGGAAATGGTAGCGGTAAATCCACTTTTGCTAAACTGATTACTGGGCTGTACATTTCAGAGACAGGGAAAATCTTTGTTGATGGTAAGCTTGTTGACGACCAAAATAGAGACTGGTATCGCCAACACTTTTCTGCGGTTTTTTCCGACTTTTATCTTTTTGATAAATTGCTAGGTTTAGATTGCGCCAAACTGGATAACCAGATACAGGATTACCTTGTTAAACTCCACCTTGACAGCAAGGTAAAAGTCAAGGAAGGAAAGTTTTCGACAACTGCTTTGTCCCAAGGACAGCGCAAACGCCTTGCTTTGCTGACTGCTTACTTAGAAGACCGTCCTTTTTATGTATTTGACGAATGGGCGTCAGATCAAGACCCTGTATTTAAAGAAATCTTTTACACTCAGTTGCTACCAGAACTGAAAAGTAAAGGTAAAACAGTGCTGGCGATTAGCCACGATGACCGTTATTTTCATCTGGCTGATAGGATTCTTAAGCTAGATTATGGAAAACTGATATGAATGTTCTTGTGACTGGTGGTACTGGCTTTTTAGGAAAGCATCTGGCGCTGAGGCTGCAATCCCTCGGTCATAACGTCAGTATATTAGGGCGCAATCAAAAAATTGGGAAACAGTTGGAAGCAGAGGGATTCAAATTTTTGCCAGTTGATTTGCGAGACAAAGAAGCAACAATTGCAGCGTGTCAGGGACAGGATTACGTGTTTCATTGTGCAGCCCTATCATCACCTTGGGGAAAATACCGGGATTTTTATGATTCTAATGTTTTAGCAACTCGCCATATTATCCAAGGTTGTCAGGAATCGAGAGTCAAAAGACTGATTCACGTTTCAACTCCCAGTATTTATTTTAATTTTTGCGATCGCTTTAACATTTCTGAAACCGACCCATTGCCCAAGATACCAGCTAACGCCTACGCTGAAACAAAACTTTTAGCAGAACAAGAAATTGACCGCGCACACCAGCAAGGTTTACCCGTCATAACCATCCGACCTCGCAGCATTGTTGGTCCTGGCGACACAGCTATTTTTCCAAGATTGCTTCAAGCCAGTTCGCGTACTGGTATTCCTTTAATTAATCAAGGTAAAGCTTGCATTGATGTGACCTATGTTGACAATGTCGTTGATGCTTTGTTGCTTTGTCAAAATGCCCCAGATACTTTATTAGGTAAAAAATTTAACATTACCAACGGACAACCAATGGAGTTGAGAAATTTGCTAGAAATGCTGTCTCATCAACTTGGTTATCCCCTGAAATTCAAACCCATCCCCTATAAAACTGCCAACCTAGCAGCCACAGCAATGGAATTCTTATCAAAAACTATTTTATTGGGAAAAGAACCGATACTCACACGCTATAAAGTTGGAGTATTAGCTTTTAGCCAAACATTAGATATTACAGCAGCAAGAACAGAATTAGGCTATCAACCAAGAGTCAGTCTTGAAGAAGGATTAAATATTTTTGCCCAATGGTGGAAGTAGGTTGGGTTGAGGAACGAAACCCAACATTGAATAACCAATCCAAAATCCACGCATCCAAAATCAGATAATGTCTGTTAAAGTGAAGTTTTTTCAAGCAGGGTATTGTACCCATCCTGAAGCGATCGTTATCCGAGACGGACGTTGGAAAACTGCTAATTTTCCATCAATTTTTGCCCTCATATCACACCCAAAATTTGGCGCTATTTTGTTTGATACTGGCTATTCAGACCGATTCTTCCAAGAAACTCACTCTTTTCCCTTTAGTCTTTACGCCCTAACGACGCCAGTATATTTACAGCCAGAAGATAGCGCAGTCCGTCAATTAACAAAATATGGTGTTTCTCCAGAAACTGTTCGGTATATCATTATTTCTCACTTTCACGCAGATCATATCGGCGGCTTGCGAGACTTTCCAAATGCTCAATTTATCTGTTTTAAATCGGCATATAAAGCTGTCAAATCTCTCCGCAATATAGCAGCACTCAAAGCAGGTTTTTTACCTGGGTTGCTACCGCCAGATTTTGAGCAACGGGTCGTATTTGTCGAGGAGAAAAAAACAATATCATTACCACCAGAGTATGATAGTTTCAAGACTGGATTTGATTTATTCGGAGACAGTACCCTCATAGGCGTTGAATTACCCGGACATGCAACTGGTCAACTTGGATTATTTTTTACAGATGCTGACCATCAAGATTATTTTCTCATTGCCGATGCTTGTTGGTTAAGCCGTGCTTATCAAGAATTCCTTCAACCCCATCCCATAACCAATCTTATCTTTTCCAATAAGCGCCAGTATGTAGATACATTGCAAAGAATTCATCAACTACATAAGTTAAACCCAACTCTCAAGATTATTCCCACCCATTGTGCAGATACTTGGCAGATCCTTTCCCCTCCCAAAATTACTTAAATCAACCGCAAAGACGCAAAGAGCACGAAGAAAGAGGAAAAGAAGAGTAGTAATCTTAAAACTCCTCTTCTTCTCTTTGCGCTCTTTGCGTCTTTGTGGTTCAAAAAATTATCATTCAAATACAATGAATAGTCTTTTCAGAATCCTTAGGTATTACCTACAAACAAAATACAGACAACCCTTCCGCAACCGTGAATCACTACTAACATGGCAAGACACAAAAGTCCAGAAATTCCTCCAAGAAATCCTACCAAAATCCCCCTTTTACCGTAATTCCTACCAAGGGTTAAACCTTCATAACTGGCAAGAATTTCCCATCATTGATAAAGCGATCATGATGGCTAATTTTGACCAACTGAATACAGTAGGTATCAAAAAAGCAGAAGCGCTAACACTGGCGTTAGAAGCAGAGAAAACACGAAACTTTAACTCAACACTTCGAGGCTTCACTGTTGGTCTTTCTTCCGGAACAAGTGGTAATCGCGGCTTGTTTATAGTCAGTCAAAAAGAACAGCAAGCTTGGGCTGGTACGATTTTAGCAAAAGCACTACCCCAATCAATTTTGACTCCCCAACGTATTGCTTTTTTTCTTCGATCAAATAGCAATCTTTATGAAACGGTTAACCGACAACGCATCCAGTTTGAATATTTTGATTTATTCAATTCCGTTGAAAGTCATACTGAACGGTTAAATCAATATGCACCAAGTATTCTCGTAGCACCACCATCTATGCTACGTCTATTAGCAGATGCTCGAGTCCAAGGAAATTTAAAGATAACACCCATTAGAGTTGTCTCAGTTGCAGAAGTTTTAGATCCTTTAGATGAATCTTATATTAGTCATTGTTTTCAGCAAATAGTTCATCAACTCTACCAATGTACTGAAGGATTTTTAGGGAGAACTTGTGAATATGGTACTTTACACCTCAATGAAGATATTTTAGCGATTCAAAAAGAGTATATCGATCGCAATGCGGGTAAATTCATGCCAATTATCACTGACTTTAACCGCAAAACCCAACCGATTATTCGTTATCGACTCGATGATATTTTAACTGAATGTCAAAAACCTTGTCCGTGTGGTTCAGTTCTAACAGCCATCCATAATGTTGAAGGGCGTCGGGATGATATTTTTTATTTACCTCACAAAAATGAAGAAAAATTAGTACCATTATTTCCAGATTTTATTCGCAGGGCAATTATTGTTTCTTCAGAGAACATTCAAGAATACGCAGTCGTTCAGAAAAGCCCTAGCCTTATAGAAATTTCTTTAAAAGTGCCTTCAGCATTCCGCCAAGAGAGTCAAGCAATAGTTTATAAAAATTTACTAGAGTTATTTGAACAAAAACATTGCCAAATTCCAGAAATTTGTTATAAAGAATACGAAACAAGCACCGTACATCATAAAAAACTCCGACGCGTTCAACGAGAATTTTCTGTAGATACCAAATTATGAATGCTGAAATTCATCTTTACGATAAAGATACAATAGATAACTTATCTTATTCCAACTCAGAAGTAGCCATCCTAGCGAAAAACTATTGGTTACCTATGATGAAAGCTGGTTCATCCTACTTTATCAATAATGTCAATACTCAGCTTTTAGCACTGGCGATCGATGACCTGGTTTTACCAGTTACCGTTAATTCCAAAGAATTAGAAAACTGCTATGTGTGTTCTCCTTACAATCATTATGTAACTTATTCTAAAGAAGAACTGAAAACTTTAGAAAATCCTTTTTTTGAAAAAATCTTAGAAATTATCATAAATATATTTGGTTTCTTGTTAAATTGGGGTCAAATCAATCGAGTGGTTATTGTCCATAATTTACTACTCTCAACAAATTTATATCCAAATTTATCTTCAGAACAAATTACTGAAATTACTAAATATTTAAAAAAACATTTTCCAACTCATGCTATAATTTCTCGTTCTATTAATACTTTTGTTAGCGATGACTTATTCAATGCCTTTAAAAACAACGGCTATCACATGATAGGTAGCAGGCAAATTTACCTTTTTAATCCCAAAGACCAATCGGCAATGCGGTCAAAAATGAGGTGGCGATTAAAGCAAGATTTAAACCTCATTC
Organism: Scytonema hofmannii PCC 7110; assembly: GCF_000346485.2. Taxonomy (NCBI): domain Bacteria; kingdom Bacillati; phylum Cyanobacteriota; class Cyanophyceae; order Nostocales; family Scytonemataceae; genus Scytonema; species Scytonema hofmannii. Next base: position 9,048,004 of record NZ_KQ976354.1, on the reverse strand, counting down.
AGCAGCAAGGTTATGAGGTAATTGATAGCAGTCAAATTTCTTCTGAAGAAATTCCCCGATTGGTAGAATTGTATAATGCTTTGTATTTAGAAAAATACTCTTATCACAACCCTCAGTTTAACGATCGCTTCTTAGCACTGGCTCTGGAAAATAAAGCTTTACAAATCAAAGCCTTGAGAAAAGCGGGAAAAATTGATGGAGCGATCGGGTTCTATGAAGTCAATGGAGTGATGACTACACCAATTTTAGGATATGACACGACCTTACCCCAAGAAGTTGGGTTATATCGAATGTTATCGGCTCTATTAACAGTAGAAGCTATAGAAAAAGGCATCATATTACATCAAAGTTCTGGTGCAGCTTCTTTTAAAAGATTTAGAGGATTTATTAGTAATATTGAGTACAGTGCTGTTTTTTATCAGCATTTACCTTGGTGGCGACAACTGGTATGGCGATTTTTGGGAGTGTTGGTTAATAAAATGGCTGTACCATTGATGAGGAAATATAAGTTATAGAAGTTTTCAGCACTCTTGTGGTTGTGGTACGGGCGTCTCGCCCGTTCTGTGTCAGTGGTGGGCTAATACCCTGCAAAAGGCTGTGTCTTAATGAACAGCAAAAATTTTTTGAATTGGTATTAAGATCGTCGATAATAGTCAGATTCAAGTTTATGGCAGCTGCAACATCCGTCACAATTCCTATCAAAAATATTCAGTTAAACCCAGGTAGTACGATCGCCATCCATGATATAACCTGGGAGCAATTTGAAGCCATTTTGGAGGAAAGAGAAACAACGGGAATAAAAACTAGAATTGCTTACAGCCAAGGAATTTTAGAAATAATGTCACCCCTACCTGCTCATGAAAGACCCCATAGAATTATTGGAGATATCGTGAAAATTTTGCTTGATGTCCAAGAGCAAGATTGGGAAGATTTTGGCTCAACGACATTTAGAAAACAAGCAAATGCTGTAGGACTTGAACCCGATACCTGTTTTTACATTCAAAATGCTCGTAAAGTTCGCGATCGTATGAAAATCGATCTGACAATCGATCCACCGCCTGACTTGGCAATTGAAGCGGATGTAACTTCTAGTACTACCCTTGATGCCTACGAAGCTTTAGCAGTTCCTGAAGTCTGGATCTATACTCAGGAAAAATTTACGATTAATGTCCTCACAAATGGCAAATACGTAGAATCTAATACCAGCCCTACCTTTCCCGACTTACCAATTCTTGAGTTAATTCCTAAGTTGGTAAAGCAGGCGTTTCAAGAAGGTAGCAGTAAAGTTCTAAGAGAGCTTAGAAAGCAGATAAATTCCTAGACGGAAACAGATAATGCTAACTAGGACGCAAACCACTGCTGGCTGTAAACTTGTTACTCTATGGCTTAGCAGGTAGGCTTGTGGCTGAATTCTGTACAAACTCCTTGCAAAGGCTTATCCCAAGGGTCTACAGGTAATTGGGGCAGATAAGCAAATTCAAATACAATTCCTATGGTTGGCTTTTTTTCCCACTCAGCAGAACTCAACAATCGGTCATAATATCCACCGCCATAACCCAAGCGATAACCTTGATAGTCACAAGCAACACAGGGTACAAGAATTAAATCCACTTCCATAGGGTTTATGGTGGAAGCGTTGGGTGATGGTTCCATAATTCCGTAAGTACCAGTTTTTACAGGCTCGTTGGGTTTCCAATAATGCCAGCTTAGTTCATTATCAACGCACCGAGGAAATCCCCAACAGCGAGAAGTGTCTGTAAATAGAAAGCTGAGATCTGGTTCTTGACGAAAGCTGAAATAAGCAAGTATTGTTTTTGACTGAGCAAAAATAGATGACTTCACACACAGCCATTTTATACCCGGATCGCATTCTCTCAGTTCCTCAAATATCTACCAACAGCACAAAAATATCATGTTGCAGTGATTGCAGCAATGAAAGCAGGTAAAAGCACCTTTTTAAATGCCATCATTGGAGCAATATTAATAGATTTCAGTCTCAATTTGATTCTATATTGAAGTGGCGAGCAATAAAGGAAGTAGAGGCTCCTGAAATTATTGCCATGCTTGAGAAGCAGAGAATAGAAGTCAATGAATATTTAAATGATTTAGAGTCCATCAGAGCAATACTTAATACCTGGAAACCAAGTTCTTTTGAAGTGGTGCGATCTCCAAACCTAACAGCCACTTCTATCTGCGAGAATACCAAAACTATAATTTGAAGAGAATTGATGTCAAATTATTGATAACTCGCTTTTGGTTCAATCCTGATTTCCGAATCCCGACTTCTTCGAGAAATTGGGATTCTTACAGCGCAATCAATTTTGTGTCAGTAGCTGCTGAAATTCCTCTAGCGAACTAATAGTAATTGCTTGCTTAAGCAGTTGCTTGAGAAAAGGCATATCGTACAAGTTGTCAATTTGGTCCATTAACTCTGGTGGCACTTCTTCAAACCTTGTGGTTAAAACATCAATCACGGCTTCTCGTTGCACTTTTAACATTCCAACCCGCTCGACACTGGTGATGTATGGCATTTTCTTTTCTTCCTCGTAACGATTCATTTCATTATCAAAGACTCGCTCCAGTTCCTCCGGCAAAGCCATCATCCAATCAATTAATCGGAACAACTGAAGGATTTTGTTTCTAGTGTACCCTAACTCATACAACTGCCTTATCAAACTCAACTTCCATTGCAATCGCCCTTGTGAATCTTGAGTCGTGGCTTGAGTTCGCAAGTGTGCCATGACTAACACAGCAAAGGGGTTTGGATTCTGTTCTAATGTTGTCAATTGTGTTTCGTAGTCTAATAGCTTCACGCTGGGAAACTTCAGACTCATCTGACAACCCCAAAGTTCATAGCTGTACTGTTGTGGTCGCCAAGAAGCTTGCGTGTCTCCCAATACTGCTAGACTTACCACTTGTTGGTTATAGCGGTCAAAAATTCGGTAGTGATACTGATATATACGCTTGGCAAGATTTGAATCCACCTGACTCTGTATTTCTACGTGGATCAATACCCACGCTTGTTCTCCATCTCGTCGCCAGACTTTGACTAGCTTGTCTACAAAAAGTTTACCAACTTCTGCTTCTTTGACGATCTGCTGAAATTCTTTGTCTAAAAACTCATAACCCCGTTGCCAATCAATTTCTCGATGAGCTTGGGGGAAGAAAAATTCAATAAATGCTTCAAAGTAGAGTTCTAGCGCCTCTTTCCAAGGCGAGTCATAGTTTGCTTGTGGCTCTGTCACAACTGTTCTCTGCACTCCGGTTTAGTAGTGATTAAATATACTATTATTTCAGTTAAATTCCGGAGTGTCTAAATCTATTTCTGTACAAACTCCTTGTAAAGGCTTATCCCAAGGGTCTACAGGTAATTGGGGCAGATAAGCAAATTCAAATACAATTCCTATGGTTGGCTTTTTTTCCCACTCAGCAGAACTCAACAATCGGTCATAATATCCACCGCCATAACCCAAGCGATAACCTTGATAGTCACAAGCAACACAGGGTACAAGAATTAAATCCACTTCCATAGGGTTTATGGTAGGAGCGTTAGGTGATGGTTCCATAATTCCGTAAGTACCAGTTTTTACAGGCTCGTTGGGTTTCCAATAATGCCAGCTTAGTTCATTATCAACGCACCGAGGAAATCCCCAATAGTGAGAAGTGTCTGTAAATAGAAAGCTGAGATCTGGTTCTTGGCGAAAGCTGAAATAAGCAAGTATTGTTTTTGACTGAGCAAAAATAGATGACTGTAGGAGGTTTTGGCAAATGCGATCGCTCTTTTGTTTCCACTCTGCTACAGACATGGACTGACGTTTTTTGAGGAGCGATCGCCTTAATTCCGTTTTTTCCATTTAAAAATCTCACACCACAGCAATTTCATCTCCAACTTGTACCCCAATATACAACTATTTATCGGTCAAACATGGAAAGTAACCCCCTCAACCTAACTTAATACTTCCTATACATTGCATTAAAGATAAATCTATGACTTATGCTTTGAGTCTTTGTTCAGATCTCGAAGGTAGTCCTAACTACTCCTAAAAAAATGTCGTCATTCTGATTATCATGATTTGGTGCTGTCAGCCAAATAAAACCTGGAGTAATGCTGATTTTTTCGTTGATTTTATACCGATAAAACCCTTCAATGTGAAACCCAGTATCTGGATCGCGGCGAGGTAAGTCTGATAAGGGTGCTGAAGTACCAGTCAATTTAGGCTGCATCCCGATGATCATCCCTCCCAAATTCCCCTTTTTGCCCAAATCAGGGAAGGCTAAGGTAATAGCCCAGTTCCAGATATTAGCATTGCCTTTCACTTCTCCAGTCAGCGCTCGTGCATTCGTATAGCCTACCCATCCACCAAGTTGAAAACCATTAGTAATTTTTACATTCGTTTCAATACCATAGGAATTAGAAGAAACTTTTCTGCCTCCCAAGTTTGATGATAAACTGCCAGTATTATGTCCTAAACCGTCGTCGTTATAAGCATTGACGTAAGTGAAGGCAATTTTGGTACCTGTATCTTTTTTATTTGGAAAGATTATAATCTGTCCCAATGCACCATAGTTACCGTTAAATAAGCCGCTAGCAGGGTTGTTGGTATTTTTCGCTAGATACATCACCTCTGCTTTGATATTCGTATTAGGCTTAGGCTCAAAAGTCACAACTACACCCGTATCTCCACCCAGGCGGTAGATAGAGTTGTATCGACCAAAACGAGAAATGGCACCATCTCCATCGTTTTTTAGAGGGTTAACTACATCCCCATCATCAAAGTAAGTATTAAAGCCTGTAGCAACCAGAACATTTACTGTATCACCTATAGGAAAACTATAATGAAGCTTACTAAGCAAAGCATCATTAGTTGAATTACTACCAGATTGGAAACTTAAGCGAGCTTCATTTCCGGGTGCAGACGGATTATTAACACTACTTGCTTGAATTCGTGCCAGGAACTTATCTTTTCCGGTAAAGCTCGCTCTAAAGTTGAGGCGTAACCGACTAGAAAATGTGGGGTTGCTATTATCTCCATTTCCACCACGGCTAGCATCTCCAAAAGCATCTACAGCAGCAAATATTAACTGACCATTGAGTTCCGTGGTTGTAGAAAACTCTTGTGTCATTAGCTGTGCGGTATGTGCTTCCAAAACATCAACTCTACCCCGCAGGGTGGCAAGTTCTGTTGTGAATTCCTCTTGCAGCTTTTGCACAGTCGCCAAATCTTCTTTGGCAACCGTCCCTGCGGTATCAACAGCAATTCGTTGATTAACTCTGTCTAAGCAGGTGTTTAATGCAGTAGCAAACTCAAAGCGAGTCATGGCGCGATTCCCTTTGAAACCACCATTGGGATATCCAGCAATACAGCCATAACGCTCAACTAGAGACTGTAACGCTTGAAATGCCCAGTCAGTCGGTTGCACATCAGAAAGCTGAGAAACTGAAGTGACTTGTGCTGAACTCATTTGAACGTATTGATTAACTTGCTGAAGGGAATCAGTGCTTTTGTCAGTTGTCAAAACTTCTGGTGGATTGTTACCAGATATCGCCTCTTCAGCCTTAACCCTTGCAATCTGAGTTAGCACCAAAATCAAAATCAAGACAGCAGAACCTAAACCTATAGAAGCTTTGAAAAAACTAAACATATTTTTCTACTGAAAATAATTATTTTGTAGAAACCTTTTCGTCCATCTTTGATGTCTAGGTTTCTCAATAATTGAGTATCGAACCTTGCTAATGCCTGAAAAATATCAGATATGGGAGCGAACGTACAGGAGCTTCTTGACCCACGTGTTAATGTAATGAAAGCGGCTCATGAAGCTTGATACCAGCCATGTTCTACTGTGCAATAACTTCTCCTTGTAGTGTTGTGTATAGAGAAGCACCCAATCTTTAGTGAAAATTATAACTATTTCCTGAGATATAATACAATTATTACCTTGGATGGATGTAATAGATTTAGATGAAAACAGGAATCTTAATATTCGTGGTCGTAGTAAAAATCGCAAGATCTGATACTTTTTGTTGCTACACTCTCAAAACTGCTCGATTAAGGGAAAATAGGAGGTGAAATCAAGCCCTTTTTGCCCTAATTGTTATTCATGTACTGGCGCTCTAGAACTTTATATCAACGTGAAAATACTTATAAAAAATCTAAAATTCACAGAAACTTCACAGAAAATTTACGTAAATAGACAAATAAAGGGTTATCTAATACATAAAGCCAGTAATATTTTTCAAACACAATAATGTAGTCATTAAAAATTTACGGACAGAGATATTTATCAAAAGCTTTCTGTGGTTTTGATAAGCAAAAAACGCTTTCATGATTGAGATTTAAGCGTGATTGTAAAGTACGTCAGTCCTGGATAAATCAGGAACGTCTAGAAAGAAGCGATCCTTAAAAATATCTAGGGAGCATCCACTTTTGGCAGATCGATTTGTTTAGACAAAGGATATAGTCCTGGTTCTGGCGTCAAAGAATTATGTTTCTTCCGAAACTGGATGCTCCCAATATGTATAACAAGCTTAGAGATTCATGATATCAAACAATCCCTTTTTCCCAAAAAAGCCAGTTCCCTCAAAATTTTTTGTAGGACGGAAATATGAAATAGCAGTTTCATTCGATCAAATCTCTCAGCGCGGTCACTTAGCTATTTGGGCTGGGCCAGGAATGGGTAGATCTTCTTTCTTAGATTTACTGGCTTCACCCGCAGTTTGGCAAGAACATAGATTAGATCCATCAAAAGCTGTAATTGCTCTTCTCAGTTGTGAGAATATCCAACCTTTCACTCCTTCAGGTTTTTGGCGAGAAGTATTGAGTGTTATGAAAGATAACTTGGAGAGTGAACCTATATTGCAGGCTGAAATTGAGCAGATCTTGGTACAAGGGCAAACAACAAAAGATAGCCTCAACAAAATATTGCAGAGGCTTGGTAAAAAAGGTAAATTCTTGGTGCTGCTAGTCAACGACTTTGATGTAGCCTTGCAAGAAAATAAGGAATATACCGAAGCAAATATGCAACAATTCTTGAGCGAGTGCCGTAGTTTGGCTGTTGCTTCTCCTGGAGGTAAATCTCTCGCAATGGTTGTGACCTCACTCAAGCGCTTAAGTGAACTCGGTCCAAAACTCAATCCCAACGCTTCCCCGTGGTATAACCACTATCTGTTTCAGCACCTCAAGCTATTGAATGACAGAGAAATTGAACAATTACTGGGTGTCATGCCAATGACACTAGAATTACGAGAAGCAATTAAAGAAATCGCTGGTGGACATCCGACTCTGCTACAGATAGCTGGTTTTCAGTTATACGCACAGCTAGAAACGGATAGAAAAAATAATAAAGTTCCTGATGTTCAAGAATTTATCAAAAACTTTGAAAAAAGTACCAGGCATATTTTCCAAATTACTTGGGGTATGTGTAGTGAAATAGAACAGAGTCTTTTGATGTTGCTAGCTTTGTTTCATTTAAATGGTCGTCTGCATAAGAAGAAAAACTTTGACTTGAGTAATATTGAACTGATATTTACTCAAAGAGGAAGGGAATTGACCAACTTGGAAGAACAAGGTGTGATTGTTTGCAAAAAAGAGCAGGAGAAAACCGTATATTCCTTTGCTTCTTTAATGATGCAGCGATGGGTAATTCAAGAAGTTTGGAATACTGATGTTCCGTTAATTCAACAAAGAGAAAAGGTATTTCTTAAATTAATAAGCCATAAACAACTCAGTCAAATTAACTCAATCTGGCAGCATAAAGATGAAGTTCTATCTACTATCGAATGGTTTGCTAAGTTAGTAGCTGCGTTCCCCAAAGGATTAATCTAAAGTTAACCAGACAACTCTGTGGAAAGAAGATGACGAACATCAATACTAGGAAAAATCCTTACATAATCGGTAAGCAAATTGATGCTCCGGAAAAATTTTTTGGCCGCGAAGATTTATTACTGTTTATTAAAGATAATCTCGAAGAGAATATAAAATTTCTCTTATTGCACGGTCAACGGCGCATTGGTAAATCCTCTTTACTCAGACAAATTCCCCACCAAGTTACTTGCCAAGAGTTTGTCTTTGTTTTTTTTGATTTGCAAGGTCACAGTCATTCTTCTTTGAGTGATATATTATACAATTTAGCTGAAACTATTGCAGAAGATTTAGAGCTAGATTCAAATCTTATAACAATTCCTTCCCATGAAGAATTGACAAACAATATAAATATATTTTCTAACCATTTTTTACCACAAGTTTTTCAGAAGTTAGGTGAGAAAAATTTAGTGCTATTACTGGATGAATTTGATGTTGTCAGGAGCGACGATGAGATATTAAATATGGCAAATAGTTTTTTTAGATATTTACAATCACTGCTAAAGCAACAAACAAAATTAGTTTTTATTCCAGTAGTAGGACGGGCTAATGATGATTTTCAGTACCTGTCTCAGTTATTTAATAGCCCACCATATCAAGAAATTGGTTTACTTAATGAGATAAGTGCTAGACGACTCATTACTAGACCAGCGCAGGGTCTGTTGGAGTATAACGAGGATGCTATCAAAGCTATTTTGAAACTCTCAGCAGGGCATCCCTATTTTACCCAAGTTATCTGCTTTAATCTCTTTATACAAGCAACAATTGAAGAAAAATCGACCGTGACTCCTTCTGATGTCCAAGATATTGTAGACAAAGCAATTGAAAGCGCTACAGGTGGATTAACATGGTTTTGGGATGGGCTGTCTATCTCTGAAAAAGTCGTATTTTCAGCCGTAGCAGAGGCTCAAAAAATAGCTATTGGGCAAAATAAACAGTTTCCAGAAGACCCGTTAACGCTATTAAACAGATCTGCAGTTATTCCAACACATTTATTAACTCAGGCTGCTCAAAAACTAGCCAAACAGGGTTATTTAGATGATACCGAGCGCCGAGTAAAAGTTGAATTAGTTCGCCGTTGGTTAGTAAAATATCACCCCTTTGAACAAGAGATAACTGAACTGGAGAAAATTGCGATAGAAGAAATTAATGTCATTTTAGCAAACGAAACAGAACTGTATCGTCGTGGTAACAATCAAGATTTAATAGACCATTATGAAAAAATCTTACAACTCAACCCAAATCATTTTAGTACGTTACCTGTTCTAGCTAAAAAATACTTGGAGGCTAAAAATTTCGACCAAGCCTTAGAACTATATCAGCGAGCCTACCAACTAGATTCTACACGCAATAAAGAAGGGCTTTTGCTTGCACTAGAAATTTATGGAAAACATTTGATAGGAGAACAAGAGTTAATCAAGGCAAAAGTTCAGTTTGAGAGAGTTTTAGAAATTGCTCCAGATAGGGAATCAGCAAAACGGGAACTTAGCAAAATTGAAACTGAACTGGAAAAACAACAACTAATCTCAATAGAAGTGGAGAAACGCTCAGTGAAACCTCATAGACTAAATAATCAACCAGTTCTATTGGCTACAATTACAGCAGTGATTGCCCTTGTGAGTGGTATTGGTATTTATCAAATTTTCACTTCCTGTTCTGGAGGTCAACAGAAAGTAAATGGTAGTTGTGTTCCAATTTCGACGCCTACACCAATACCAATTCCGACACCGACACCAACATCAAGTCCAGGCAATATTGAGAGTAAAATTAGTCGTGGCGAGCGCACACTCTTTTTCTCTATCACCAATCCTGAGCGCGATCGAGGTATAGACGCATTTCAAAAAAGTAATTATTCCCAAGCGGTTGAATTATTTCAAAAGGCTGTAGAGCGCGATCGCAAAGACCCAGAAGTACGAATTTACCACAACAATGCCAAGTCTCGCGAAACGGGTAATCCCTTAACTTTAGCAGTGGTTGTACCTGCAGACAATGCTAAATCCATATCTCAACAAATTTTGCGTGGAGTCGCACAAGCACAAGAGCAATTTAATACTGAGGGTGGTTTAAATGGTAGATTATTGGAAATTGTCATTGCCAACGATGGTAACAACCCAGACCAAGCCAAACAAATAGCTCGACAACTAGTTAAGGATGAATCTGTACTAGGAATAATTGGGCATAGCTCTAGCAAAATGACTCAAGCGGCTCTTCCTGTATACAAACGAGAAGGTATACCGATTGTTTCTTCCACTAGCACTGCCAACACTTTGGATGGTAATGTGTTCTTTAGAACGGCTCCTCCCGATGAAACATCTGCTCAAACATTAGCAGAATACGCTCAAAGAGTTGCTTTGAAGAAAGTTGTAATTTTTTATAATCCCAACGACCCTTATAGCAATAGTTTCAGAGAAGAATTTAGCAAGAACTTTAAAGATAAAGAGCGGATTTTTCGCAAGGTAGACTTGACAGATGAAAAACTGAATATCGAGCAAGAACTTAAAGATAGTGTATCTCAACAGGTACAGGCAGTTATGTTGTTTTCAGATGTAGATCACACTTCTGTAGCGCTCGAGATTGCTAAAGTCAATGCAAATAATAAGTTAGGGCTAAAGTTGTTAGGTGGTGAGAGTCTGTACAATCAGAAAACATTACAAGATGGAGGGAATGCTGTTGAGGGCTTAGTTATTGTTGTGCCTTGGTTTAGGAAAGCACCACAATCAAAGAATTTTGCCTCGGAGGCAAAACAACTATGGTCAAAAGATGGAACAGGAGATAGGACAGAAGATGGGACAGAAAAGATTACTTGGCGTACAGCAACTAGCTTTGATGCAACTCAAGCTTTTATCAAATCTCTGCGCTCCAACCCTTCGAGAGCAACTATTTTGCAGGAACTGCGGAAGATAAATCTTTCCGCCAAGCAAACATCAGGAGATGTACTCAAATTTAATCACGAAGGAGAGCGCCAAAATAAACCGATTCTTGTTACGTTTGTGAAAGGTCAGTTTAGCTGCTTGCAGCCACAATGTTCCCCTTAAGAGACGACGGGTAGCTTTTTATATGAATAATTCTACTTCTCGAAGAAATCCTTACATCATCGGTCGTCCAAGCCATGAACCGGAAAAATTTTTCGGAAGGGAAAGTTTATTCCAGTTTATTGAACATAATCTGAGTAGGGGTAAAAAAGTTATCTTGTTGCACGGTCAACGCCGTATTGGTGTGTCCTCCGTACTTCATCAGATTCCCCACAAGGTTGCTCAAGATAAATTTGCCTTCGTTCTTTTTGATTTGCAAGGTTACAGTCATTCTTCTCTGAGCGATATATTATATAATTTAGCTGAAGCCATTGTAGAAGATTTAGATCTAAGCTCAGAAATGATCGCAATTCCTTCCAATGAAGAATTATATAAAGATCCTAATATATTTTCTAATAATTTTTTAGCACAAGTTTTTCAAGAATTAGGTGAGAGAAATTTAGTGCTATTACTGGATGAATTTGATGTTGTCAGTAGCGACAGTGAAATACTACATCAGGGCGATAGTTTTTTAAGATATTTACAATCCTTTTTAAATAAACAGAAAAAACTATTTATTATTCCGGTAGTAGGGCGGTTTAAGGATGACTTGCAAGACCTGCTTGATTTGTTTAAGAATGCGCCGTACCAAAAAGTTGATTTACTTGACGAGCTAAGTGCTAGACGACTTATTACTAAACCTGCACAAGATATACTTGAGTACGAGGAAGATGCAATCAAAGCAATTTTACAACTTTCAGCAGGGCATCCCTATTTAATCCAAGCTATCTGCTTTAATCTCTTTATACAAGCAACAATTGAAGAAAAATCAACCGTGACTCCTTCTGATGTTCAAGATATTGTAGATAAAGCAATTGAAAGCGCTACAGGTGGATTAACATGGTTTTGGGATGGGCTGTCTATTTCGGAAAAAGTTGTATTTTCAGCCATAGCAGAGGCTCAACAAATAGCTATTGAGCAAAATCAACCGTTTCCAGAAGACCCTTTCGCGTTGCTAAGAAGATCTGGAGTTATTCCGACAGACGATTTGCTGAAAGCTGCCCAAAAACTAACATTAAATGACTTTTTAGATGATACCCATCGCCGCGTAAAAATTGAATTAGTCCGCCGTTGGTTAGTAAGATATCACCCACTACAAGAAACAATATGGAAATTGGAAGAAATTGGGAAAGAAGAAATCAATAAACTCGAGGGAGAAGCAATTCAATTACATAAAACTGGAAACTTACAAGAGACTATAGACTGTTACGTAAAAATTTTAAACCTAAATCCTAATCACTTTAGTACTCTACTTGTTTTAGCTGAGAGATACTTAGATGTGAGAAATTTTGAGAAAGCCTTAGAACTATATCAGCGAGCTTACCAAATAGATTCTACACATAATAAAGAAAGGCTTTTACTTGCAAGAGAAACCTATGGGAATAATTTGATAAACCAAAGAGAATTTATAAAAGCAAAAATTCAGTTTGAAAAAGTTTTAGAAATTGAACCTGACAGAGTATCAGCAAAATATAAACTACGAGACATTGAAGCAGAAATTTCTCAACAACAACTAGACAGAGACTTAGACATCTCTGAACAATATCTACCAATTCTATCTGAACAAACTCCAAAAACTCGTATTCGCCAGCCCTCAATTATATTGAGTATAATTGCAGCAGTGATTGCCCTTGTGGGTGGTATTGGTATTTATCAAATTTCCACTTCCTGTTCTGGAGGTCAACAGAAAGTAAATGGTAGTTGTGTTTCAATTCCTCTGATTACAGCAACACCAATTCCGACGCCTACACAAACATCAATTCCAGGGAATATTGAGAGTAAAATTAGTCGTGGCGAACGCACACTCTTTTTCTCGATCACCAATGCTGAGCGCGACCAAGGTCTAGAAGCATTTCAAAAAGGTAATTATTCCCAAGCGGTTGAATTATTTCAAAAAGCTATTGTGCGCGATCGCAAAGACCCAGAAGTGCGTATTTACTACAACAATGCTCAGGCTCGCGACAATGCTCAGGCTCGCAAAAAGAGTAATCCCTTAACTTTAGCAGTGGTTGTACCCGCAGACAATGCTAAATCCATATCTCAACAAATTTTGCGTGGAGTCGCACAAGCACAAGAGCAATTTAATACTGAGGGTGGTTTAAATGGTAGATTATTGGAAATTGTCATTGCCAACGATGGTAACAACCCAGACCAAGCCAAACAAATCGCTCAACAACTGGTGAATGATCAATCTGTACTAGGAATAATTGGGCATAACTCTAGCAGAATGACTCAAGCGGCTCTTCCTGTATACAAACGAGAAGGTATACCAATCGTTTCTTCCACTAGCACTGCCAACACTTTGGATGGTAATGTGTTCTTTAGAACAGCTCCTCCCGATGAGACATCTGCTAAAACATTAGCAGAATACGCTCAAAGAGTTGCTTTGAAGAAAGTTGTAATTTTTTATAATCCCAACGACCCTTATAGCAATAGTTTCAGAGAAGAATTTAGCAAGAACTTTAAAGATAAAGAGCGGATTTTTCGCAAGGTAGACTTGACAGATGAAAAACTGAATATCGAGCAAGAACTTAAAGATAGTGTATCTCAACAGGTACAGGCAGTTATGTTGTTTTCAGATGTAGATCACACTTCTGTAGCGCTCGAGATTGCTAAAGTCAATGCAAATAATAAGTTAGGGCTAAAGTTGTTAGGTGGTGAGAGTCTGTACAATCAGAAAACATTACAAGATGGAGGGAATGCTGTTGAGGGCTTAGTTATTGTTGTGCCTTGGTTTAGGGAAGCACCACAATCAAAGAAATTTGCTTCGGAGGCAAAACAACTATGGGGAGGAGCTGTTAGTTGGTCTACAGCAACTAGCTTTGATGCTACTCAAGCTTTTATCAAATCTTTGCGCTTCAACCCTTCGAGAGCAACTATTTTGCAGGAACTGCGGAAGATAAATCTTCCCGCCAACCAAACATCAGGAGATGTACTTAAATTTAATCACGAAGGAGAACGTCAGAATAAACCCATTCTTGTTAAGGTCGAGAACAATCAGTTTAGGTGCTTGCCGCCTGACGGGGCGAAAAAAGAGCTAGAATGCAGATAAAATAAGCGACCTAGCTCTTAGACCTTGTTGATAATTGAGGATAATTTTAAAGAGTATGAAGATTAATTGAATTATAAGTAAATATGTCAGATATATCAGTCCAAGAGCATTTTTTAGATCCTTCACTAATGTCGTTATTACTACTTGCTACACAAGCCTATCAGCAGTATTTGAAATCTCAATTTGCATCAGATAGGCTCTATATCTCCAACTACGTATAGATGGAAATATAACGTAGTTATTTATTTAATATTATTACTTATTATTTAGTTCTGTGCTTGGATGCAATTGATACTCTAAGGGATGCGATCGCTCTGTGGAATAATAAATTTAAAGGAAGCGAACTCAAAGCGATTTTGCAAGAATACCTCAATATGTTCTTTGCAAAGTGGGATACAGTTGATTTGTGATAATTAGCTGTGTTCAGATCCCCGACTTCTTAAAGAAGTCGGGGATCTTGCAGCCATATCAATTTTGTCCCAATAGCTGCTGAAATTCCTCTAGCGAACCAATAGTGATTGCTTGCCTATGGAGTTGCTTAAGAACAGGCATATCGTACAAATTCTCAATTTTTTCCATTAACTCTGGTGGCACTTCTCCAAACCTTGTTTCTAGGGTATCAATCAGATATTCTCGCTGTACTTTTAGCATTCCGACTCGCTCGACACTGGTGATATATGGCATTTTCTTTTCTTCCTCGTAACGATTCATTTCATTATCAAAGACTCGCTCCAGTTCCTCCGGCAAAGCCATCATCCAATCAATTAATCGGAACAACTGAAGGATTTTGTTTCTAGTGTACCCTAACTCATACAACTGCCTTATCAAACTCAACTTCCATTGCAATCGCCCTTGTGCATCTTGAGTCGTGGCTTGAGTTCGCAAGTGTGCCTTGACTAACACAGCAAAGGGGTTAGGATTCTGTTCTAATGTTGTTAATTGTGTGTCGTAGTCTAATAGCTTCACGCTGGGAAACTTTAGACTCATCTGACAACCCCACAGTTCATAGCTGTACTGTTGTGGTCGCCAAGAAGCTTGGGTGTCTCCCAATACTGCTAGACTCACGACTTGTTGGTCATAACGGTCAAAAATCCGGTAGTGATATTGGTACATCCGCTTGGCAAGATTTGAATCTACCTGGCTCTGTATTTCTACGTGGATCAACACCCACGCTTGTTCTCCATCTCGTCGCCAGACTTTGACTAACTTGTCTACAAAAAGTTTACCAATCTCTGCTTCTTTGACTATCTGCTGAAATTCTTTGTCTAAAAACTCATAACCCCGTTGCCAATCAATTTCTGTGTAAGCTTGCGGGAAGAAGAAGTCAATAAATGCTTCAAAGTAGAGTTCCAACGCCTCTTTCCAAGGCGAGTCATAGCTTGCTTGTTGCTCCGTCACAAATTTTCTCTGCACTCCAGTTTACTAGTAATAAAAGATACTATCATTAAAGTTAAATTCCGGAGTGTCTCAATCTATTTTTTCTCTGGCTCAAAGTTGACTATGTTATTTAAAGTACGATATGAGCGTGTGGTAGTTAAAAACCAAGTACTACATCTAGTGCTGTGCGAATCATTTCCCAATATTCTTCCTCCAAGACACCCACTAAACTGAGAACTCGACTATTGTCAATAGAACGAATTTGTCCAACATCAAGATAACGGTCTCGATCTAAACCATTCGTAGGCGTTGCTATCACATTTACAACATAAGGAGCTTGTTTGCTACCAGGGCGAAGTGGTATCACAACGGTCAGAAGACCATACTGGTTCATCACGTCATTTTGAACTATTAGGCAAGAACGAGTTTTTTGTGCTTCTGCACCTACAGTTGGATCGAGTCTGACCCAACGAATCTCACCACGTCGATAAGTCAAATTACCCTGTGGCATCAATTCCATCTCCAACTACGCTATCCCAAGCGGCAATTTCAGCTTGGTAGTCTGGATCTTCAGCATCTTGCTTCAGAGCGGCTATCATTTCTGCTTCCAGAATAGCCCTACGATGTATTGATAGCACTGCATTGATGTAACCACTTCGATTTGCTGTCTTTCCAGTGATTGCGGCTTGCCGATCTATAAAGGCAAGAATTTCATCATCCAAAGTAATTGTTACTTTCTTAGCCAAGGGTATTTCTTTTTAACCTTATTTGTTTATCCTACTCATGTATCTTATCAAAAAATTGAGCTAGTACAACGAGAACGCCGATTGTTCTGGGAACGTTGCGTAGTCTATGCGCGGAGCGAACGCTAAGTACGTCAGATGGTACACTGCGCTTTCTAGCAACAATCGCTGCTTTGCTAGGACCAGAACCAGCATCGTTTTACTTCTTTGAAGAATTAGAAAATGGCATTCATCCAACCCGGTTGCATCTACTGTTACAACTAATTGAGCGCAACTTGTCTGATGGAACAACTCAGATGATAGCAACCACTCATTCTTCGCAATTATTGAGGCTTGTAAACCAAAAAACTCTAGAATATGCTTCATTAACTTATCGCCTTGAGGGTAGAGCCGATGCTCAAGTTATGAGAATTTTAGATATTCCCGACGCCAAACGCGTCATTACAGAGCAGAGTCTAGGACGCCTTCATGAATAGCCAGGAGGAAGGCGATCGCATTCCATGTCCTTGGTTGGCAGTGCCCTACCTACAGTACTTAAAACTTTTCATAAATCATTTATGATTCCTATAGTTGTCTATATTACTGACGTTTAGACGGTGAGAGAGTTTTCTACGGAAGGTAAATTACAATGGCATTTAGCAATTACAAAAGTATTAGTGCAGTTGTTAAAAAGTTTCAAATTAAGTACGTACAATCTAATTTTATAATGGAAGTCGATTTTCCTGTAAAAGAATCTTTCCAAGAAGAATTAGATTTGTTATTTACAGATGGAGTTATTGATAATTCCGAAGATGCTATTTGTGAAAATCTTATTTATCCAGTCTTGAAAGAGGTTTGGAAACTTTATCGTCGTCAATTAACACTTTGGAGTCATGAAACATTAGTCTATGATGAAGACTTATCAGGCGTTCCAGATTACACGGTGACACAGCGAAATCCTTTAGCAACGATTGTTTTTGATAAACCCTATTTTTTAACGGTTGAAGCAAAGCAAGACAAATTTGAAGAAGGTTGGGGTCAGTGCTTAGCTGAAATGATAGCAGTACAGCGAATAAATAATGATTTTCAAATGAATGTTTTTGGAATTGTTTCTAATGGCAAAATATGGCAGTTTGGCAAGTTGACTGCTGATGTTTTTACTCGAAATAAAAATATCTATGTAATTCAGGATTTAGATAAGTTATTTGCTGCAGTTAATTATGTTTTTCAGCAATGTGAGTTGCAAATAAATAAGAATATTTGATAAAAATTGTAATGACATAAAGTAGGTTCTTGTTAAGTGGGTAACCTAATTTGCCTGAGTTTGGAATGGGCAAAAAGAGTACAAAATGTGAATAAATGGCAAGCTTATAAAACTAACGGTAATCCTGTTACCGACCACTTTGGCGTTTGTGTAGATTTATTTTTGAACAAATAGGTGGGCAATGCCCACCCTACGGAGCGGGAGTTACATGATTAAGCAGGGTTTTTACGCCACCAGTCAATTGTATTCTTTAGCCCTTGCTTAAAGTCTACTTGGGCAGTGAAACCAAAAGCTTGTTTCGCTCGTTCTGTATCTAAACAACGGCGGGGTTGACCGTTAGGTTTATCTGTTTCCCAAACAATTTCGCCTTCAAACTCCATTAACTCACATATGAGATGAATCAAGTCGCGAATAGAAATTTCATAACCCGTTCCCAAGTTGACGGGTTCAGATTCATTATAGTATTGGGTACCCATAACGATACCTCTTGCCGCGTCTTCTGAATATAAAAACTCACGTGTTGGGCTACCGTCACCCCAAACTGGAAGTTTCTTTTCTCCTTTCACCTGCGCTTCATAAACTTTACGAATTAACGCTGGGATGACATGAGAACTTCTGGGGTCAAAGTTGTCTTCGGGTCCGTACAAGTTCACTGGCAACAGGTAAATGCCATTAAAGTTGTACTGTTGGCGGTACGCTTGCAGTTGAACGAGAAGAGCTTTTTTGGCGACTCCATAAGGCGCGTTTGTTTCCTCTGGGTAGCCATTCCACAGGTCATCTTCTTTGAATGGAACTGGGGTAAATTTGGGATAGGCACAGATGGTACCAACACAGATAAATTTTTCTACTCCAGCTTGATAAGCAGCATGAATCAACTGCGTACCCATCATTAAGTTGTCGTAGAACAATTCAGCTGGTTTTTCACGGTTAAGACCAATTCCACCGACATGGGCGGCTAGGTGAATGACAATGTCTTGTTGATCGACGGCTCTTTGACAATTTTCCCATAGACGCAAGTCGCAGTCACGCGATCGCGTGACTGTAATTTTATTTTGGTCAGCGCCAGCTTGAGAGAGTTGGGCGATGGTTTGACGCCCCAAAAAACCGGCTCCACCAGTTACGAGAATACGTTTGTTCTTAAGTTCTAAGGTGCTCATTTTTTGTCCTCATAGTAGAAAAAGCTGATAGCTCATCGCTAACCGCTCATTAAAAGTGGAGCACACCCAGTTCTTGCCGAATCATGGCATTGTCTTGTAATACCTTTGCGACTTTACCATTTGGTGAGGTGAGACCCAATGCTTGCAGGTCAGCTTCTACCATGATGGCAACCAGTTGCTCAAATGTTACCGACGGTGTCCAGTTTAACTTTTGCTGCGCTTTCGTAGCATCCCCAATCAACAAATCGACTTCCGCCGGACGAAGATAGCGCTCATCAAACTCCACATAGTCTTGCCAATCGAGATTGACGTAACCAAATGCCAGTTCTAAAAACTCCCGTACCGCATGAGTTTCGCCAGTTGCAATGACGTAATCATCTGCCTCATCTTGCTGTAGCATCAACCACATGGCTCTCACGTAATCTTTGGCATAGCCCCAATCACGCTTGGCATCTAGATTACCCATGTAAAGATTTTTCTGCTTGCCTGCAAAAATTCTGGCAACTGCCATTGTAATTTTGCGCGTCACAAAAGTTTCACCCCGTCTGGGTGACTCATGATTGAAAAGAATACCATTACAAGCAAACATCCCGAATGATTCCCGGTAATTGACTGTTTGCCAGTGAGCGTAAACCTTAGCACAGGCGTAAGGGCTGCGGGGATAAAACCGTGTGGTCTCTTTCTGTGGGATTTCTTGTACCAAACCATACATTTCCGAAGAACCCGCTTGGTAAAATTTCACTTGAATGCCAGTGCGGTGCTGATAGTCGCGAATTGCTTCTAACAGACGTAAGGTTCCCATTCCCACTGAATCCACTGTGTATTCTGGCGAATCAAAGCTGACCCGAACGTGAGATTGAGCACCTAAGTTATAAATTTCCACTGGCTGAACGTCTTCGAGAATGCGGCGCAGAGTGGTACCGTCTGTTAAGTCCCCGTAGTGGAGAAGTAATCGTACTCCCTCTTTATGAGGGTCTTCATACAGGTGATCGATACGGTCTGTATTAAAAGTTGAAGTTCGACGGATGATACCGTGAACTTCGTAACCTTGCTCTAGCAAAAACTCGCTCAGGTATGAACCATCTTGACCGGTAATACCAGTAATTAAAGCTCGTTTCCGTTGCGTCATGCTTAATTATTCCTTGTTGTTACTGCTTACAATGTTTACAGAAAACTCTGGTATAACCTAACAGGTATTTGTACAATTGCCCAACGGGAAACCTACGAGTCTCACTGGCACCTTAGCTTGTTGACATAAGTAAATCTGCTGAATTGAATGCTCGCTGTAGGGCTTACCTAACATAACGAAAAAAGTTTCATTGTTTTTGTAACTTTTTTGTAATCTTTACTGAAAATTCATAATATAATAGATTTTCGTTAAGATTGTATGAAAATTTGAGTAGATTAGATCCCCGACTTCTCCTAGAAACCGGGGATCTGGCAAAAAGTCAAAAGTCAAAAAAAGTTCCTCATCCAATTTTGACTTTTGACTTTGTAATTTATTCAGGATATTAGCTAGATCGACGCAATATCAATACGCTCCATTATTTTTAGGAATAATGACAACGCCGATAGTTTTAAAAATTATCCACAAATCCAACCATAAGTTACGGAATTTGACATAATGCAGATCTATCTGAATCCGTCGCGGATAAGGAATATCATTACGTCCGGAGACTTGCCACAATCCAGTAATTCCCGGTCTGATTGTGAGAATCTGGTCTATGTAACAACCATATTTCGGTAACTCTTCTTCTACTAAAGGTCGCGGACCTACAACACTCATGTCTCCTTTTAATACATTCCAGAACTGGGGAAATTCATCCAAGCTAGTAATTCGCAAAAAACGACCAATCTTGGTAATACGCGGATCGTGTTTGAGCTTAAAGTTTGTCTCAAACTCATCTCGCAGATGAGGCGATGTTTCCATTATTTGAACGAGAACTTCATCGGCATTGGTTACCATTGTTCGGAATTTAATACAATTAAAAGGTTTGTAATTTTTACCGACCCGTTCCTGAATATAAAAAATTGGACCATTCGAGCTTAAAGCAATCAGCAAGCCCAAGAGTAAATACACTGGGGAAAACAAAATAAGTACCAATAGCGAAAACACAATGTCGAATAGTCGCTTGGCAAACTCTCCGTTTACAGCCTGGAAAGACAAACCTTTGGGTTTTATTCGAGGCGTCTTTTTTGGTTGACCGCGTTTAAAGAAGGTACGCGAGCGCTTCCCGGAGAGGAGTGAGCTCTGGGCAGTCATCATACTCCTTAACAATCCACACCACACATAGTCCCAATCTTAAAGCTAAAAGGAGTTGCTAAGGATTGGCAAATTGCCAATCCTTAGCAAAACAAGACCATCAATTGGGTAATGGTCTTTTTTCTATACATATATTTAAGAAGCCTAGGTAGCGCTTGGCAAAGATTTGCGGGGAAAACTGCGTAGCATGAACTCGGGCATACTCAGGATTGAATTTCCCTCGATACGCTTCAAAGGTTTCTACTGCGTCTACTAGTGCGGCTTCAGTTTGCTCCTGGAAAAATATACCAGTTCCCCTATCACCTGCTGATCGCAAATCTCGCACTGTTTCCAGCGCTCCTCCTGCACCGTAGGCGATCACTGGAGTGCCGCAAGCTTGCGCCTCTACTAAGGCAATCCCAAAATCTTCACAGGCTGCATATACAAATCCTTTGGCATTTGCCATATACTTTTTCACAACATCATCGGGTTGCCAGCCCAGTACTTGTATATTGCTGTTTGCTATCCTGCGGATCGTTTTCATCTCTGGTCCTGTTCCAATTATGACTAACGGGAGTTGCAGTTTATTAAATGCCCTGACTATTAACGATACTTGTTTATAAGTTACCAATCGGGAAACGATTAGGTAGAATTCCTCCTTGTGAGGCAAAAATGGACAACTGTCAACATTAACTGGTGGGTAAATAACTTCCGCTTCTCGTCGATAGCAGCGCCAGATACGGCGAGCTGTATGCTTAGAGTTAGCGATAAAGTAATCCACGCGATTCGCTGTCGATACATCCCATTGGCGTAGATCGTGCAGCAAATAGCGTGTCAACCAACCAGGGATACCATTACCTAGCTTACTGTGATTTAGATAATCAAAGGTGAGATCCCAGGCATAACGCATGGGACTGTGACAGTAACAAATGTGTACTTGATCGGGTGTGGTCAGGACTCCTTTAGCAACAGCGTGAGATGAAGACAGAATAACCTCATATTCCCGCAAATCTAGCTGTTCTATGGCTAGTGGCAACAAAGGTAAGTATTTTTGTACACCTTTTCGGGCAAATGGGAGATGCTGAAGAAATGTTGTGCCAATTTTCCGCTTGTATAAATAGCTTTTGGGATTGATGGATTCAAAGTCGATGAGAGCGTATAAATCAGCATCAACGTGATTGAGAACCTCTTGCACAACTAGTTCCGAACCACCAGTGGCTTTCGGTGTCAGCCATTCATGAACCAAGGCATACTTCAAGGGCACAGCTAACTATGAGTATTTGGTAGAGAACACGTTTCGGTCAGTCACCTAAAGGATGAAGTATAAAGTATTTCATTGTTTATCCTTTACACCTTATTGTTTTCATCCTTTATCCTTTATCCTTCAGACTTCATAAAGTTTCCCGCACGAAACTCATTCATGGGAACTGCCCCATTGTTACCAAAAGACGTAATCCTCTCAACGGAGGTTCCAGGGAAACACCACAACCTGATACTCTCAAATTGGGTCAGTCCATAAATTAACTGACGAAGGAAATGACAATTTATGAGAATTCTTATTGTGGGTGGCACTCGGTTCATTGGTGTTTACCTAACTAAACTACTAGTGGAACAGGGGCATGAAGTTATTCTGTTCAATCGTGGTAATCGTCCGGTACCAGTAGAAGGGGTAGGACAAATTACAGGCGATCGCACTGATGCTACTCAACTCAAGGAGAAATTATCCCACGAAAATTTTGATGTCATCTTTGACAATAACGGAAGGGAACTTTCTGATACTCAACCACTTGCGGAAATTTTTCAAGACCGGATACAACATTTTGTATACATGAGTTCGGCTGGGGTGTATCTTAAATCCGACCAAATGCCTCATGTAGAAGGGGATACTATCGATCCCAAAAGTCGCCATCTCGGTAAGCACGAAACAGAGGCTTACCTCACACAACTGGGATTGCCTTTTACCTCCATCCGTCCTACCTACATTTACGGTGCTCTAAATTACAACGATCTGGAAGCTTGGTTTTTTGACAGAATCACTCGCGATCGTCCCATCCCCATTCCCGGTAATGGCTTACACATTACCCAATTTGGACACGTTAAAGACTTGGCAACAGCAATGTCCAAAGTTTTGGGCAATCCGAATGCAGTCAAACAAATTTACAATGTATCCGGCGATCGCTACGTTACATTTGATGGCTTAGCCCGCGCTTGTGCTGTGGCGGCTGGCATTGAAGCTCTGGAAATCAAAATCGTACATTACGACCCCAAAAAATTTGATTTCGGCAAGCGCAAAGCCTTTCCCTTGCGCCCACAGCACTTTTTCGCCTCAGTGGATAAAGCAAAAACACAATTAAATTGGCAACCCGAATATGACCTGATTTCCGGTCTCAAAGACTCTTACCAAAATGATTATCTGACTTCTGGTCGAGATCGCTCGGAAATAGATTTTTCAGTAGATGAAGAAATTCTACAGTCTTTATGAATTTCTTGTGGAACGGGCGTCCCGCCCGTCCTCTATTAGTAACGGGCAGGACGCCCGCACCACAAGATGAATAATTTATTTCTTGGAAATCCCATTAGCTTAGGTAGCTTTAATTAGGAGTAAAATGGAGTTAACCGTAATATTTAACTCCATTTTAGTGATGCAATACTTATCGCCACAACACGTTTACAAACAATATGGCTATCACCCTAAGACCCTGGTTGACTGGGCAGACGCCGGAAAAATAGAATATGTACGTTCCCCAGGCGGTCACAGGCGTTATAGTCAAGCCTCCTGAGAACGCATTAAAGGGGGAACAGACACAAGAATTGTAGTTCTGTACGCCAGAATTTCAACAAGCAACCAAAAACCAGAACTTGAGAAGCAAATTAATTATTTAGGGAAAAATTACCCTAACTGTATTTGTATATCTGAGATGGGGTCAGGGATGAACTTTAAAAGGAAAAAATTCATAGCCCTGATGGAGGACGTAACCAAAGGTTCGGTTAAAGAGAGAGTCGTTGCACACAAAGATCGATGATGTCGTTTCGGATTTGAGTTTATAGAGTGGTTTTGCCAATTGCACAATTGTACTATTACTGTTCTCAATAACGCCGAACTAAGCCCACAACAAGAACTAATGCAAGATTTTATGAGTATCATGCATTGTTTCAGTTCAAGATTGTACTTTTTACGTAAATCTGAAAAAAAGATGGAAAAAGAGATTGTTAATTCGGAGTCAAACGTAGGATTGTGTAGTTAATGCACGGAACTGAGTACACCAATGGCACGGAAGAAAGTAGTCCAGACAACTGAATATTTAGATGAAATATCTATTCGCAAAGGTGCAAAAGTTACATTAATCAATGCCTGCTCTTCACAGGTCGATCATCGCAATGGCACGTTACTAGGGAAACGTATTGCGGAACGATTCTTCACCTTTGATGGGGAGGTATGGCAGGCAGATAAAAACGCAGCAATCGTAATTAAGAATCGAGCATCTGACTTTCAAATAACTCGTTTTATGAAGAAGGAACAGGTACACAAAATCTTATTAGAGAGAACTGCGTCATTCCTTGCCGATCATGGTCATAGTTTGGAGTCTGCTGTCTCAATGGGATGGTTGGATGAAAAACATATCAAACAAGGTAAACCGTTACGGCGTAGGCGGTAGGGTCTAGAAACGGTGTCCTCAGAGAATTGATTTGTTTGACCAACGAATCAGTTACTACCGTCAATCAGACTGCGAAACAAATGAACAATCGTTTTGTTTTGGGGTTGACTCCGATTTACTGCGATATGTTGTTACGCCTTAACGCTTTGCGGAAGCTTATTCTCCAAGTAATTATGAATACCCCTCAATACCAACCAAACAACGTTTTAGCCGCACGCGCCCGTTTGGGAGAAAGCCCGGTTTGGGATGCAACCCAAAAGCTGCTTTACTGGGTCGATATTTATAACTACCGAGTCCATCAATTCAACCCTGTCACTGGGCAAAACTCGTTTTTTGATGTTGGAGATGTTGTTGGTTGTGTGGCGCTTGCAGGTGCAAATCGGTTAATTATGGCGCAACGCGATCGCTTAGCATTTCTCAACACCCACACAGGAGAAATTACACCAATCATCCAAGTTGAAGCAGATAAGCCCAGTAACCGCTTTAACGATGGCAAATGTGACCCTCAAGGTCGCTTTTGGTTTGGTTCAATGAGTCAAGAAAAATCTCAAGCCAGTCTCTATCGGTATGACCCCGACAACTCACTCCATTTAATGGAAACAGGATTGACGGTTTCCAACGGTTTAGGCTGGAGTCCCAACGAAAAAGTATTTTACCTAACCGATTCCGAGCAGCAAAAAATTTATGCTTATGACTTTGATGCACCAACAGGTAAAATTAGCAACCGTCGCATATTTGTTGATTTAACAAAAGCGCCCTTTTTTCCCGATGGATTAACCGTAGATAGTGAAGGGCATATTTGGTCAGCAATGTGGGAAGGAGGATGTGTGATTCGCTTTGATTCCACAGGTAAAGAGATTTTGCGAGTAAAATTCCCTGTAAAATCTCCAACCAACTGCACTTTCGTTGGCGAAGATTTAAAATTACTTTATATCACAACTGCCTCTGTAGGGCTTAGTCAAGCAGAAATTGACAAAAGTGTTTCTTCTGGCGACTTGTTTGAAGTGCAAACCGATATTGCTGGGCTACCTTCCTATCATTTTCAGTCTTTGACTCAATGAAAAAAGTAGATACACCCAACTGAATAAAAGGTCAGACAAAGTTTGAAAAAGAGTACACCCTGTTCTGAAGAAGAAAGAACCCTGCACTGAAGAGGAATAACTAAAGTATGTTTAATTTACCAGGAACTTTTCTCCTCCAAAAGTAGCATTTATTACCTACCTCTAAGGTAGTACTGTCTGCGGGAATAATTATTGAGATGTAGCGATCGCACTGTCCTCAGTATGAGAGAAAAAGACCCTTTTAAAACATCCTCTTAGGGACTTCCAAATAAATAGGGTGTGGAGTTTGTCAACCACACCCACTGCAAAACATCGAGAACAGCAATTCACAAGTATCTGGCTCTGCGATTTGTAGAATACCTCCAATGTCTGCTTTAAACGCTTTCAAAATAGAAGTTTCAATGATTAGAAAAGATTGCAAAATCCAATTGGAATTTGCAACGAAGTTAGGGAATGAAAAGAGAAAAGGGCCTTAGGTAAAACCCTTTTCCATGACGAGATAGGGATCGTAGCGGCTTTCAGCCTTTTGCCTTTGCGTTCCATAATTCTAGACTATCAAAAAATTTTTCATACATCATGAGGTTTCTCTCATTATTTTTTCATTATTTTTTCATGCAATATCCTACACTCATAACAATTAACAAAAATGTTTTGTTTTCACTAAAGTCACTTTAGTTTAAAGAATAAAATGAACCATCTTTTTGACTTAAGTAATGTGATGCAAGTGTCAAGGTATCGTGATTTTAGTCACATACTCTAGCTCTAGATGATGATATTTTTTCCAACATGAATAATTTGGGTTAATCGCAAGATTGCTTTTTGGGCAATTGCATCTACCACCTATTTTTTCCTCCATGAATAAAAAACTCCTGCCTATGGTTCAAAACAGCAGATGAGGAGAAATGAAATTTGTCTATGTACCGACTCCAATATCATCGCAACTGAAGTGTAACAAAGTAAGAACAGTTTCTTCCTATTGAAAATGATGCTTTGGCAGAAATAGCTCAATTTTTCTCAACCTCAGTTTTCTGACTGTCTGAAGTGTCACTATTATTCGACGGCAAAAGATAAATAATCCCAGAAATTAACGTCAGAGCAACGGAAATCCAAAAAGCGGTAAGAGAAGGCAAACGCCACTCTTCAGGTAAAGGGGCGATTAAAAGTGCGATCGCTACAATTTGACTGACAGTTTTGAGCTTTCCCCAAATATTAGCTCCCGTAACTTTAGGTTGACTGATGCGCCAACCTGCGATCGCCAATTCTCGTGCCAAAATAAGAAATACACCCCAAGCAGGAACTCTTCCTAGCTCAATCAACACGAGTAAAGGTGCGAGTACCAAAAACTTATCTACCAACGGATCGAGAAACTTACCCAAATCGGTAATTTGATTGAGTTTTCGGGCTAAATAACCATCTAACCAATCCGTAAGAGAAGCCACCAGAAAAATTGCCAGACAAATCCACTGTAATTTTGGATCGGGACTATACAAAAGATACAGCAGAAATGGTATTCCTAATAAGCGAGAGAAGGTAATCCAGTTTGGTAAAGTCATAGATTTTAGCTCTCAGTTCGATCTGTGTTCAAAAGATGTCAAGCGAACTGAAAAGTCGTATTTGCAGTCACCGGTTCTGGTAGTGGTTTTCCTTGTGCTTGGTATTCTTCTATCAAAAGCTCTAAAACTTCTTCTCCATTCTTGAGAGCTTCGGCATAAGTGTTGCCGTGAGTATGCGCGTAAGGACCGAACTCTGGTAAGCTGACAATGTATTTACAATCCTCTATTGACCATTGAATAATAATGCTGTAATGAAGTTTCATTTTTTTACTCTCCCTCGTTCTCTGGTTCCTCCAACCCTTGCAAATCTCTCAGTGCGTTTCTCACATCTTTTTCCTGATATCGCCCTGCATCATCTCCATCTTTACCAGAAAGAGTAAGACTGTAAGGTAGGTTTGGATGACTCCATACGGTATGACTACCTTTACCGGGTCTATAGGTAAATCCGGTTTTCAAGAGCATTGCTTTCAGTTCCCGAATTTTCTTAGGCAAAGTGAGAAATTTGGAACGTAACTACTGAATATCATGCCATAGATACTTCATCATGACTCAATCAATGAATTTAGACGTGAGAATAGAACGCGATTCAATGGGCGATCGCTCTATACTAAGTAGCGCTTACTACGGCATTCAAACACTGCGGGCAACAGAAAACTTTCCTATAAGCGGCATTAAGCCTTTACCCACTTACGTAGATGCGTGTACTATCATCAAAAAAGCTACAGCTATTGTCAACGGCGAACTGGGGTGTATCCCCCAAGACATAAGTCAGGCAATTGTGCAAGCTGCAGATGAAGTACTAGCAGGGAAATTGCGCGACCAATTTGTGGTAGATGTCTACCAAGCTGGTGCTGGGACTTCCCATCACATGAATGTTAACGAAGTTTTAGCGAATCGAGCGCTAGAAATTCTTGGAGAAGAAAAAGGCAATTACAAACGTGTTAGCCCGAACGACCACGTGAACTACGGGCAGTCTACCAACGATGTGATTCCCACAGCAATTCGTATTGGTGGCTTACTGGCATTATCAAAAACACTACACCCAGCATTAGAAAACGCCATAGCAGCGCTCGAAGACAAAGCGCAAGAATTCCAAGATGTCGTCAGATCTGGCAGAACCCACATGCAAGATGCTGTACCTGTGCGCTTGGGTGAAAACTTTCGTGCATGGGCGCACATCCTCACAGAACACCAAAATCGGATATACACAGCTTCTACTGACCTAATGATACTGGGTTTGGGAGGCAGTGCAGCAGGTACGGGGTTAAATACTCATCCCCAGTATCGAGCATATGTAGTCCAAACGATTTCAGAAATCATTAACTTTCCCCTAGAACCAGCACCACACCTGATGGCAGCAATGCAAAGTATGGCACCATTTGTCAATGTTTCTGGTGCTTTACGCAATTTAGCTCAAGACCTAATCAAAATATCTCATGACCTGCGGTTGATGGATTCCGGACCAAAAACGGGCTTAAAAGAAATTCAGTTACCTCCAGTTCAACCGGGTTCCTCAATCATGCCAGGGAAGTATAACCCTGTTATGGCAGAAATGACATCAATGGTATGCTTTCAGGTAATGGGTTACGATCATGCGATCGCTCTAGCTGCACAAGCAGGACAACTAGAACTGAATGTCATGATGCCCCTCATTGCCTATAACCTCATTCACAGCATAGAAATTCTTGGCAACACCATTGCGGTTTTAACCGAACGTTGTATCCAAGGAATTACCGCCAACCAAGAACGTTGTTTGGCATACGCTGAAGGGAGTTTAGCCCTAGTCACAGCATTAAATCCCCATATAGGTTACTTAAATGCGGCGGCTGTTGCCAAAGAATCCTTAGAAACAGGACAGTCTTTACGTCAGATAGTCTTAGAACGGGGGTTGATGAGTGAAGAAGAATTAGCCAACGTATTAAACCTGGAACAAATGAGTGCAATTGTGCCTCTAACTGTGCAGGACGGCAAGTCGGAATAACGAAGAAAGGGGGAAGATAAAGTCATGTTGTCTTCCTTCTTTACTCTTTCCTTGTTGTTCTTTATTTAACTATGCCGACTCAAACACCATCCGTCAGCTTAATTCGTGCAAGTTCATACGAACGTGACACATTACGAGATTCATTGGAAACACTGCTAGAACCCTTAGGAGGAATAGCGGCGTTTGTGAAACCGGGGAACCGCGTTTTACTCAAACCCAACTTACTCACAGGCGCACGTCCTGGGAAAGAGTGTACCACTCGCCCCGAACTCGTTTATGCCGTAGCCCAAATGGTG
This sequence comes from Scytonema hofmannii PCC 7110, assembly GCF_000346485.2. Lineage (NCBI taxonomy): Bacteria > Bacillati > Cyanobacteriota > Cyanophyceae > Nostocales > Scytonemataceae > Scytonema > Scytonema hofmannii. Next base: position 9,018,713 of record NZ_KQ976354.1, on the reverse strand, counting down.
ATTGAAGCTGGTGGTCAACCTTTTTTGGGTGATAGCCCTGCTTTTGGCAGTGCCAGAGGAGTAGCAGTAGCAAGCGGATATCTGCCAGTTCTAGAAGAACTCAAATTGCCAATAGTTGAATTTCACGGACATCGCTATCAAACAATTAGCTCCGAGTTTAACCACCTGCTGTTGTCTAAAGAAGCGATGGAAGCAGATGTCGTAATTAACTTACCCAAGGTAAAGTCTCACGTTCAGTTGGTACTCACCTTAGCGGTAAAAAACTTGTTTGGCTGCGTTCCAGGTAAAATGAAAGCCTGGTGGCATATGGAAGCCGGGAAAGACGCAAAGCGATTTGGTGAAATGTTGGTGGAAACAGCCAGGGTTATTAATCCCGATTTGACCATTGTAGATGGCATTATCGGTCATGAAGGCAACGGACCGAGTGGAGGAGAACCCCGTGCATTGGGAATATTAGGGGCATCATCAGATATTTTTGCTTTGGATAGAGCAATAGTGGAAATCTTGAACATCCAACCAGAACAAGTACCAACCGTTGCTGCATCCAAGCGGTTGGGGTTGGTTGGTGAACTTGATGAGATTCACTTTCCCAATCTGCATCCCGGCTTGTTAAAGATAGACGATTGGCGGTTACCAGATAAGTTTGTACCCATTGACTTTGGTATGCCTCGCGTTATCAAGTCTACGTTCAAACATCTTTACATTAAATTTATCAAAGAACCCATGAGTGCTTATAAAGCTTAACCCCCATGCCTTATGCCCATAAGTGCAAACTCTGTTACAACAATTCCAAAATTGGCAGAGTAAGCTGAAAGTACCCTCCGATTGCTTAACCAGACCGCCCTAATCTAGTGGCGGTTTTTTTCCATCCTTAAATATAGGGAGTGGGGAGTAGGGAGTGGGGAGTGGGGGAAGAGGGGTTTTCATGATTGGTTGTGGGATTTTCCCGTGAATGGCTGTCTTGAAAAGGTATATTCATCAGATTTTCTCACTTAACCTTAAAAACTCTTTATGAGTGGAATCACTGATAAATACCTCTCAGTACTTCTATTTCCTATGTATTTTTTCGGTATTCATTTATTGTTAAAAAACTTATATCGTTCCTAACGGTCTGAAGTATCAAAAAACAACGATAATTTTTTCTTAAAGAAATAAAATATATTAAGAGATTAGTAAAAGTATGGAATCTAATCAAGTAAAAAATAACGAAAAGGAAAGCAAAAATGCCATTGAACGAAGGTTTTTTGGTATCGGTAGCTAGATGAATAACGCTGATGCTCTGTCTTAAAAACAGTAGAAACACGATTCAAGTTTGTAAATCTTAATGCTATGTTACTAGACTGCGCGTAGAGCAAAGATTACAATAGAAACGCTTATTTCTTTGTTGCTATTAATTAAACATAAATTAATTTTTAGCTTCTTATCAAGTATTTTCTGTATCAAAAAAAGTGGTATACCAAGTTTAAAAAATGATTGATATTCTTTATTAATACAGAGATTGATGTAAAAAAATAGCTAAAATAACAGCAAGCCTCTCTAGAAAAGAGGGAAACTACAAGTGGTGTATCTAACCTCAATTTTTATGAATTCAAATTCTCAATCTGTCAACCAAAGCGACACATATTCCCATCGATTGGCAGATATTGTGGGAACTGGGATTGGTTTACTGACTTTGACATTACCTCTATTTATTATCGCTCACTATTCTTCAAGCAACATCTATACCTCTGGGCAACCCGTGACGTACCAAATGAAAAGATAGTGGTTAGTGCTTCGTAGAGGTGCAAGGTTCTGCACTCCTACTGTGGTTAGTGGTGAAATCCCTTCACTAACCACAGCTATGCTGCTATGCTTCCCTACGAATAGATATCTTCGATTTAATCAACTTTGCCCTCTGTCCTCTATCCTGGGCGCTTTCTTCTTGTGACCTACTAGGGATAGAATCTTACACTGGGAGCTATGCGTGTAGCCCTCGTAATTTACAGTAAGCAAACGGAGTGTTGTCGTGGACTTATCTCGTATTCCATCTCAGCCTAAACCAGGTCTGTTAAACGTTTTGATTGAAATTGCCGGCGGAAGCAAAAACAAATACGAATATGATAAAGACCTACAGGCTTTTGCTCTAGACCGAGTTCTCTATTCCTCGGTACAGTACCCTTATGACTATGGTTTTGTACCTAACACTCTAGCTGATGATGGCGATCCGCTTGATGGCATTGTCATTATGGATGAGCCAACCTTCCCAGGATGTGTGATTGCCGCACGACCAATTGGTATGTTAGAGATGATTGATGGTGGCGATCGCGATGAAAAAATTCTTTGCGTTCCCGACAAAGACCCCCGATACGCTCACGTCAAATCTTTAAAAGACGTTGCGCCACACAGACTGGCTGAAATAGAAGAATTTTTCCGCACTTACAAAAATTTGGAAAAGAAGGTTACAGAAATCCTCGGATGGCAGGATGTTGAGACAGTCTCACCATTGGTAGAAAAGTGTGTTAAAGCTGGTAGCGAAAAAGGTCGGGATTCAGATTCTGAAGCTAAATAGGGGTTAGGGGTTAGGGGTTAGGGGTTAGGGAAGAGTTTGTAATTGCTTTCTTTTCTCCCTACTCTCTACTCCTTACTCCCTGAGTTATAGTTTAAACTTATAACTGATACCTAATACCTGTTTTGCAATGCAGCGCACGCTCCTCTTAGCAAAAATTCACAATTGCACTCTCACAGCAGCAAATATTAACTATGTGGGAAGTATTAGCATCGATCGACTTCTGATGGATAAAGCTGGTATCCTGCCCTACGAGTACGTGCATGTAGTGAACATTAACAATGGCGAGCGTTTTACTACTTATGCAATTCCTTCGCCAGCCAATTCTGGAGCAATTGAATTGAATGGAGCTGCAGCACGTCTAGGCATTATAGGCGATCGCTTGATTATAATGTCTTACGGGCAGTTCAGTTTGGAAGAGTTAAAAACTCACTCTCCCACCGTAGTCCTTGTGGATGAACAAAACCGACTAATGGAAGTGCGGCGTTACGACGATCTGCTCAGTAGGACTTAATTTTGACAAATATGCCAAACTCTGAACTGTCGCCTCTCCAAAACCATTCAACTCAAGAGCAACTTACTGAAGTTGAAAAACAAGCACCAAACTTTTTAGTACAATTTTGGGGCGTGCGGGGTTTGATTCCCAGCCCAGGTAACAACACCAGTCGATATGGTGGTAATACGGCTTGTGTAGAAATGCAAGTTGGCAAAAAACATTTAATTTTTGATGGGGGTACTGGTTTACGTTTACTTGGAAGAAGTTGGCAGCAAAAGACGGTAGAAGCTCATTTATTCTTTAGCAACTCCCAATCAAACCGCATTCAAGGGTTTCCCTTTTTTACACCTGCATTTCTGGCAGAAAATTGTTTCCATATTTATGGGACAGCTGCTTTGAATGGAGCTTCTATCAAACAATGTCTTTGCGATCAAATGCTCCAACCGCACTTTCCCTACCCATTACAAATTATGCAATCAGACTTGCACTTCCATAATTTTGCCCCTGGTAAGGTCTTTAAGGTAGATGATATTACCATCGCAACAGCATTAATTAATCATCACCAAAAATCAGTAGGCTACCGAGTCACTTGGCAAGAGTATAGTGTTGCTTACATTACAGATTTACATCAGAGCTTAAGTGATACAGATAAAGAACACATTGCACAACTGACCAAAGGCGTAGATTTATTGATTGCTAATGCAACCTACACGCCTCCATCTATACGAATCCACGAGCACGCAGAAATTTACTGGAGGACTGCTGTTGATTTAGCGCAAAATCTTGATGTTAAATTACTTGTCATTTCTCACCATCATCCAGATGATGGTGATAATTTTCTAGATAAAGTGCAAACAGAGGTTCAGTCCATTTTCCCCAAAGCCATCTTAGCTCGTGAGGGCTTGGTTTTAACAGTGACCAGTAATCAGTGAGCAGTGACCAGTGTTATAAGTTTTTGCAGTTTCTCAGCAACTACACCACTCGTTAATAATTTTTTTGCTTTGGCTATACCCTCTTGCATATCCGAACAAATTCCAGAACGCCAGAGGTAAAATCCTCCATTCCATAAAGCTGTATCCATCAGTTCTGAAGGTTTTCCATCCAAAACTCCCTTTATATTCGCAACCAGTTCTTCCAAAGAATCTAGAGGTACATTTTTCATAGCAAAGCCGCTATCGCGAGCAACTAAATGCAATCGCTCTATGGGTGATATACCCGTTTCCTTGGGTGTTGCTCCTCCCAAACCAATGATAGCCGTGCGATCGCGTGGTAACTCGCAACTCCCTTCCAAACCCTTTACTGTTGTAAAATAAGTTATTCCTTGTAGTGCCAGTGCCGTTTGGAATAAACCTTCTGTAGGTGGATGAACGAATCCGGCAATAATGTGAGCATCCCCCGCGTAAGGACACCAAATCAATTCCATTGTCGCAAACGGTGGACGCTTACCTAGCTGATCGCGATATTCCCAAAGACTTTCAGTTAAGGGAAAATGCTGAGGAGTATAAATAAATCCTATTCCAGTTTGCTCAAAGACTTGCTGAGTTTTTTCTAACGACAACCCAGTCCAATCGACACCTAAACCTTGCCAAATATCTATTAATGGTAACCCGTACTTGGTGGGTTTGCGATCGCCACCATGCATCACCACTGGCTGTCCAGATACTGCAAGTAGCAAAGCTGTTACAGGGCTAATAGGAGCGGTGCGAGTTCTACCATCATAAGGTATGCCCAAAACAATCGCTCTGCGAGCGCTGGTAATTGGTTGTAATTTTGGTCCCAATTCATGATATGTGTCCAACATACCCGCTATCTCTTCTGCTGTGGGACGTTTAATTCGGTGAGCAATGAGAAACGCGCCTATTTGGGCTGGAGTCGCTTCTCCGAGTAGCATCATTTTTGTTGCTGTGGCTGCTTCAGCACGAGTTAAACTCTCAGAGGTGTGTTCCCCACTGCCTACCTTTTTTAATAATTCCCTAAATACTGTACTCATTGGTCATTGGTCATTGGTCATTGGTCACTGGTCACTGGTCACTGGTCACTGGTCACTGTTAAGAAGCAGAACACAAGACAGATTCTGCTTGTGGAGGGACGTTGTCTTTGACCAATTGCCAAAAATGTTTGATTGGGGGTATTTGCAGGCGATCGTGAGTTGTTACCATAACCACCCGGCGAGTAAAACTAGAATTGTCAGATGCAGAACTATTGGTATTGGAAGCAAGAGTTCGCACAGCAAGAGTTGGGTCATTGCGAGCTTCAACGAGTGCTGAAGAAGGTAGCAAAGCTACGAGTTCTCCTTGACGCACTACTCCCCTGAAAGCATCAAGGGTGTTTACCTCTAAAGCTGCTTGTAGATGAGCTTCTAATCGCTCAAATCTATCTTGTACTAAACGCTGCATCCCATAACCGTCTTTAAACACGACTTGTGGGTAACGAACGAGTTCTGACCAGGGGATGCTTTCATATTGCGCTAGGGGATGATTTGTTGCTGTTAAAACTTCTATTGGTTCATCATAAAGGACTTCAACCACCATTTCTTTACCGGCGGTCAAAAAGCGATTATTCATGACAATCGCCAAATCCACCAATCCATCTTTCAGGACTTTTAATGCTCGGTCACTACCTAACGATGTTACCCGCAATTGCACTTCTGGATACTCATGACAGAATTTTTGCAAAACTGGTGGCAAGTAATAAGCACACAAGGAGTGAATTGCCGCAACACAAAGTTCTGGCTGTTTTCCAGCCAGCAAATCACCTATTTCTTGTGTGGCGCTTTGCCACTCCTGACAGATTTTACGAGCGCGGGGAAGTAAGCGCTCACCTGCTAGTGTCAACTTTGCTTGACTCGTTCTATGGAACAGTTCCAATCCCACATCTTCTTCCAGTGCCTGGATTTGGCGACTGATTGTCGATTGGGTCACACCACATTTTCGTGCTGCTGCTTGGAAACTGCCAGATTCTGCGATCGCCAGAAAGGCTTGCAACTGCTCTAGTCGCATTTTTATGTAGCCTGAATTACACTTATGGCTCTCATTAAAGTAGCGTACTTTCCCGCACAAATTGGTACAGTGTGCTACAAGAATGCTTTTAAGTTGTTAGTGTCATCAGTCCTAAATACTTTCTCGACGTAGTGCTTCATCAGGCAAGTTAAGACCATCTTGATGGCTCTGTACCTATTGCATGAGATACTCTGCTCGTTCTTGAGGGGTAGCAGTTGCCCAAAATGGTTCTGGTGAGTTTGTACTGGTGCTTAAGTTAATCAAATTCAGGCGGCCACAGGTCTGATACTTTCAATTCCCATCCCGGTAACAGGTCTGGTAGCGTCAACTGGTCGTTATCCCTCAAAATTGTGGGGCTTTGACCGAGTCGATAAACCGTGACAGTTCGCTCATCGGGGTCAATCAGGATGCCGACAGTACTCCCCAGTTCTAGGAAAAGTTGAATTTTTTCTACCAGAACCTTAACGCGGTCAGTTTTGGACTTTACTTCAACTGTTAGGTCTGGAACTATCTGTACGAAATCGCGCTTGGTCTTTTTTAAGCGATCGGCTTTGACAAAGGACACGTCAGGAGCACGTAAGTCCCGAACATGAGAAGGATTCGTAGTTGGCAAAATAAATCCAGCACTGGAACCTGTTACTCTTCCTAATTTGCGAGGACGTACCCAATTTGCGATTTGTCGTGCGAGCTCGGTACCGATTTCGTCTGACTCGTAATCGGATGGTCCCATGACAACAACACTCCCATCCACTAATTCCATTTGCCAATCTGGATGCTCTATTTGTAATTCTTGTAATTCCTCAATAGTAAGCATAATGGTCGCGATCGCTATTTCTTTAATTTTAGCTGAGGTGTACTTGGTCGCTGCGATCGCTATCCCCTCGACACTAAAAATACGCGGGATGCTGCATCCTCAGCTTCTATCAGTTCCATTAGTCGTTGACAATCCGGAGTAGTATGATGTGTTAGATCGGATTGTGAGGGAGTGGATTGGGTCATAAGTTTTGCCTCAAAGTTTCAGCTTTGTCCCTTACTTTCTCCACAATTATCGGGAGATAAATTTTTCAGTGCCGCAATTGCATGCAATCTGACTTGTGCATCTCGATCTGTTTGCATTTGTATTAATGTACTTATTGCTTGCTTGTTCCCTAGTTGACCTAAGGACAAAGCGATCGCGCTTTTAATACTCGAAATTTCAACTGATGGATGGTTTTTTTGCACAATATCGAGGAGAATTTCTGTTGCTTTATCGTTCAGTGCTGAATGGCTGACTCTTCCCAAAACCGTAACAATTTCTTGCCACAAAGTTGGCAATTCCAACTGATAGAATGCTTGTTGCAAATACTCTATCCCCCATAATGTCCCAACCCAACTTAAAGCTCGGATAGCTTCCAATTGCAACCGAGTTGGTGTATAAGGCGATACTAGGACCTGAAATAAGTGCTGTGCTGCAGTGTCACTACCCATTTTAGAAAGAGCGATGGCAGCTGAGCAACACACGTCTAAGTTAAAATCGTAAAGCCTTTGTTGGAGTTTCGCCACCAAGTCCAATTCCGAACACAAATCGCGGCGAAAACCTAAACCCAGCACAGCCTCTTTTCTCACTGGAGCGGCTACATCATCCAAAGCATTTAAAAGCACTGGTGGGACACGAGGATCGTGAAAGCTGCTCAGCGCTTCAATCGCTACAGTTCGTATTGTGACCTGTGGATCTTGTGCGACACTTAATAAAGGTGGGATGACTTCTTTTTGTCGAACGCAAGCAAGTGCTTTCACCGCCAAAAGACGTGTTTCTTCAACATGAATTGGATTGTGGTAAGAACTGTTCTCACCAATGTCGTCTTGTACCAACACTTCTGTCAGGGTCGCGATCGCGATTTTACCCATTTGCTCCAGTGCTGTCGCAGCGACTTCCTTTATTTCCTCATTTTCATTGGTTTTCAGCAATTCCATCAAAGGCGCGATCGCATCCCGGCTTTTCAAATCACCTAAAATTCTTGCTGCATACCAGCGCAATTCTTCCTCTGCGTCTCGATCTTCTAAAATAGCAATGAGTTCGGGGATAACAATTTTGCCCAAGCGGGGAAATACTTTAGCAATTTCCCAGCGTTGTTGAAAATCTCCACTTTCTAGGGCTGAAAGTGCTAATTCCAACAAACGTTCTTGATTTTTCTCTTCTTCAGGATATTCTGACTTTTCTTCCAGAGTCAACTGTTGCAAACTTTGAATCAGCAAAGACCAATCGGCTGCTTCATACGCCTCTTCTGCCTGTAACACTAGCTGATTGATGTTGTTCACAATTGCCATACTTCCCAAACACGCTTGACTAATTAATTTTAATCACTTGCATGAGAATCACAAAACCCCGATTTGATAAATAGTACGCGTACAGTTTACCGTAAGTAGTAGGCGAACCCTAGGAATTGCGATGCTCCAGAGAGATGGGTGCTTTGTGCTGATTGAGATTTGGGAACTTATAGACTAGAATGCTTTGGATAAATGCCTTAGTTAGTGAATGCGCTTGCTAAAGAAGTCGTAGAAGAGATGATGCAGTCAACCACCTAACGCACCACTAACTTACTCTGCATAGTAGCAGCTTGGATGGCTTCGCGGTTACTTGTAAAAACTTGAATGTTTGGAACAACAGCGTAGTCCATATCATCTGTGATAATTTTGACTTGTCCTGCGCCAGCTTTATTAATGGCTTCGAGAATCAGCAGGTCGTAGCCATCAACAGCTTGAGTTTTAAATCGATCTAAGGCTGCATCGGTTGTTGCGTCATCTACTATTAGATTGACAGGAACAGCAAGTGCTTTGACCTGACTCCAAGCAGACTGAACTTCTGACACAACTTTTACTCGTTCGCCTGGAAAGTTATGACGGTATTCCTTGGGTTTTAAAGAACCATGAGATTGGATGTAAATATCACGCTCAGTTCTCTCAATAATATGAGCAAGTTCAGCTAATATAAGTCCGGAGTAGGTTAATGTGGCACCATTGGAAAGAGCTTGGTTGAGATAGTTAGGATAATTGCGAATTTGGTAGCCTTTAGCACCAAATCCGGCATTTATATAAGTCTGCCAAAACCAGACGTTGGTATCTACAAGGAAAATATCATTCTGTCTTGGCATATCAGTTCCAATATCAATGACATCTGCCTGAACATTGAGGATAACAGCCATATACTAGAAATTAGCTAAGTACTCCTCTAGCACAGTATCCACAGCCTCTCGGTATTGTGGATTAGAGTAGTATTCCTTAGAGTTGGCGATGACTCGCTCTAAAACATTCTGCCCGTTGTTATTTAGAGCCGTAAATTTTAGCAAGCGATTAAGGTCATCTGCTCCAATATCCTTTAAAAGTTGACCAATCGCAAAGTTAAAGAATGGAGACGCAAAAACTTTAACCCCAGTCAAATCTAACTCTACCTGATTACCAGCAAGCAGTTTTGGATGAATCTGGTCATATACCTTCTGCCCACCGTCAGCAGTAATAGCGTATTTTCCCACGATATCGTAAATCTTATATATCATTTCTATATCTCCCTTTAAAACAGTGGCTTCTTGGGTTGGGGAACTTCAGCAAGCTAGGCAGTAATAAGACTCATGGCACCGAAACGCAATTTCATTTTATCTAAATCGACAGATAAAGCTGTGAAGTACAACAAAAGTACCCTAAAGTTGTACTCAATTTAGCACACATTTTACCGTAAGTAGTAGGCGAACCCCAGGAAATGGGATGCTCCAGAAGAGCGGGTGCTTTGCGCGATCGCATGGAGCAATCATTTAAGGCGATCTAACATGAAGTGCATGCTAGCATCTAAGAAAAATTTAGTTATAACCAAAGCAGAAGTCTTGGAAGCGCTAAAAAAGATGACGACTGAAGAAGGTTTGGAAGTGATTGAAATCGCATCAAAGTTAATTCGTGAAAAAATCACTACAAAATCGAAAGTTCCTCTTCAAAAAGAACTGAATTTAGCTACAGATGCTGAAGTCATGGGTTCTTTTTACGAATAAGGAAGTGAGTTAGTCATAGGACTTACGCACGCTCTACGAATTCTTGGCGCTCTTGGCGTCTTGGCGGTTCGATAAATCAAGGTTTCTAGCAATTTTTGCGTAAGTCCTGAGTCATTTTTGCCGATCGGGATACAAAAGACTTCTATGAATATTTTGCTCATGATGATGCAGCAGATTGAACTAGTAAATTTTAGATTTTGCATTAGAAAATAATTGGTCATAGAAAAAACTTATCAGTTATATAGCATTCCTAAATTATTCGTGAGACAAAGAAACCCGGTATCTCCCAGATACCGGGTTTCTGAGAATTGTTTAAGAAGAGATGTATGATTTCTGTTCTCTGCTTGTTTTTATGCAAATATTACATTATGTAAATATTGCATCATGACGATACAATTTATTCATTGCTCATCTAATTCTGTAACAGAATATACGATTTGAATCACTGGACGCGCTTAAATTAGGTGGGTATAAATCGTTAACGAAATAAATAGTTGAAGTGAATCAGGCAATTTATAAAATACATAGGATGACAAATTTGTCATGATTTAATGACCGCAACAATTTTAGATTTTGGATTTTGGATTAAATACAATTTTTAGTTTCAAGCTCCCAAATTCATCTGTGGGATCGATCCAAAATCGTAAATCTAAAATCCAAAATCGGTAAATATTGATTGTAGGCATTTTCAATACTGAAACTGTATCTCATTTAAATAGAACTGCGATAAGCACTATGATCGGTTTTCGCTTCGCGAAGGCACAAAAAGTCAGCCAAAACCAACAATTTGTAATCAGAGTGAGATTATGACTGACAAAGTATCTACCTCCACAGCCAGCTTAAATAAGTTTGAAAAATTCAAAGCCGAAAAAGACGGACTCAGTGTTAAGGCAGAAATAGAGAAATTTGCGTCTCTAGGTTGGGAAGCAATGGATGAAACCGACCGCGACCATAGACTTAAGTGGGTAGGCGTATTTTTTCGCCCTGTCACCCCTGGCAAGTTTATGATGCGGTTGCGGATGCCCAACGGTATTATCACAAGCGACCAAATGCGTGTCTTAGCGGAAGTCCTACAACGTTACGGCGACGATGGTAGCGCGGATATTACCACCAGACAGAATATTCAATTGCGGGGTATTCGTATTGAAGACCTTCCAGACATATTTGAGAAATTCCATTCAGTGGGCTTAACCAGTGTGCAGTCAGGGATGGACAACGTCCGCAACATCACAGGCGATCCTGTCGCAGGGTTGGATGCAGAGGAATTGTTCGATACACGAGAGTTGGTGCAACAAATACAAGATATGGTCACCAACAATGGCGAAGGAAACCCTGAATTTACCAACCTTCCACGGAAGTTTAACATTGCGATTACTGGTGGACGTGATAACTCTGTTCACGCTGAAATCAACGATTTGGCTTTTGTACCCGCTTTTAAAGAGGACAATGGGCAATGGGCAATGGGCAATGGAGAAGAAACTGTGACAACTTCTTCTTCCCCTACTCCCCACTCCCTACTCACCACTCCCCAAAAAAGATTTGGCTTTAACATCCTAGTGGGAGGCTTTTTCTCTGCCAAACGTTGTGAAGCAGCAATCCCTTTGAATGCTTGGGTTCCGCCTGAGGATGTTGTCGCTGTCTGTAGAGCCGTTTTGGAAGTTTTTCGTGACAATGGCTCGCGTGCGAATCGTTTAAAATCCCGCTTGATGTGGTTAATTGATGAGTGGGGCATAGAAAAATTCCGTGACGAAGTTGAACGTAAGTTAGGCACACCATTGCCCAGTGCAGCAGCAAAGGATGAAATTGACTGGGAAAAACGCGACCACATCGGAGTCCACAAGCAAAAACAACCAGGATTAAACTATGTAGGCTTGCACGTTCCTGTTGGTCGATTATATGCCGAAGATATGTTTGACATGGCTCGTTTAGCGGAAGTTTATGGTAGTGGAGAAATTCGCCTGACTGTAGAAGAGAACTTCATTATCCCAGACGTTTCTGATTCGCGGTTAGAAACCTTATTAACTGAGCCTCTTCTAGAGAAATTTAGTGTTAACCCAGCTCCTCTAACAAGAGCATTAGTTTCTTGCACGGGCGCACAATTTTGTAACTTTGCTCTCATCGAAACTAAAAATCGTGCATTAGCGATGATTAAAGAACTGGAAATGGAGTTAGAAGTCACTCATCCTGTGCGAATTCATTGGACAGGCTGTCCGAACTCCTGCGGACAGCCTCAAGTGGCAGATATTGGTTTGATGGGAACCAAAGCTCGTAAAAATGGTAAAGCAGTGGAAGGCGTTGACATATATATGGGTGGCAAAGTTGGCAAAGATGCTCACCTGGGATCGTGTGTTGCTAAAGGAATTCCCTGCGAGGACTTGTTACCAGTTTTACGCGAACTGATTATTGAACACTTTGACGCACGTTTGCGAGAAGCTGTAACAGTTTAAATCAGTGACCAGTGACCAGTGACCAGTGACAAAGAACTCTTCACAACAATTTTTTTACCATGCTTAAAGGATTATTATCGTTTCAAGGGCGTTATCGGATTCTGCACCAAACTTGGTTTGCTTTCTTTCTGACTTTTGTTTGTTGGTTTAACTTTGCTCCCTTCGCTACAACTATTGGGAAGGAACTTCATCTTGCACCAGAGCAAATAAAAACGTTGGGTATTTGCAACCTTGCTCTGACCATTCCAGCACGCATTATTATTGGTATGCTTTTGGATCGTTTTGGTCCTAAAATTACCTACTCATTGCTGCTGATGTTTGCTGCTGTTCCCTGTTTTGCAACAGCATTATCACAAAACTTTCACCATCTCGTTCTCAGCCGCCTGCTGATGGGTATTGTAGGTGCAGGCTTTGTTGTGGGTATTCGGATGGTGTCGGAATGGTTTCCTCCTAAAGAGATTGGAATTGCTCAAGGTGTTTATGGCGGTTGGGGTAACTTTGGGGCTTTTGGGGCGGAATTTAGCTTACCTCTGATTGCTGTTGCTGCTAGTTTTATGACTGGTGGTGCTTCTAACTGGCGGTTTGCGATCGCCCTAACAGGTATTGTCTCTGCAGTCTATGGCGCAATCTACTACAACAATGTCCAAGATACGCCTTCTGGTAAAGTCTATAAGACTCCTAAGAAGAATGGTGCTCTTGAAGTGACTAGTGTTAAAAGCTTCTGGGCAATGATTCTCTCGAATTTTGGTTTGATTTTTGCCTTGGGTTTACTTGCTTGGCGTTTAGCACAAAAAAATATTCACTTTTTCAATCAAGCTCAAATGTACTTGATTTGGGTACTGTTAGCTGGATTATTTGCTTATCAAACTTACAAAGCTTGGCAAGTGAATAAAGAGCTTCTTGTTGGTAAGAAAACTTACGCTCCTTCAGAACGGTATCAATTTGGTCAAGTAGCTTTACTAGAATTTACTTACGTCACTAACTTTGGTTCCGAACTTGCGGCTGTTTCCATGCTCCCTGCATTTTTTGAAAAAACCTTTGGTTTAGAGCACGTGGCTGCTGCAATGATCGCGGCTAGTTATCCCTTCTTAAACTTAGTTTCTCGTCCTAGTGGAGGGTTAATTTCTGATAAATTTGGCTCTCGCAAATGGACGATGACTATTATTAGTGTTGGCATCTCTATAGGTTATTTGATGGCACACTCCATTAACAGCAGTTGGCCTTTACCACTGGCGATCGCAGTTACGATGTTTGCTGCATATTTTGCCCAAGCTGGCTGCGGTGCAACCTACGGTATTGTACCTTTGATTAAAAAAGAAGCCACGGGACAAATTGCAGGCAATGTAGGAGCATACGGTAATTTTGGTGGCGTAGTTTATCTCACAATTTACAGTTTAACCAACCCATCAACACTATTTGCCACAATGGGTATAGCAGCTATGATTTGCGCTTGTCTGTGTGCTTTCTTCTTAAAAGAACCAAAAGGCTCCTTTGCTGCTGCTTATGAAGGAGAATCTCCAGAGAGAGAAACTCAAAAGACTGTCCCCAATCCCGGAATTTTAGCAGAAGAATAAAATCCCTTCACGAACGAGGTTATTCTACCGCACGAACAGATGGCATTCATAGAGAGTATATTTATATACCCTCTATGAAGACATAAGTAGACTCCATCTGCGTGCGTCAGCTACAGGCTGCGGTTAAATATTAATTTTTATCATGACTGAATTTACCAAAACTCTTTGTCCCTATTGTGGTGTTGGCTGTGGATTAGAAGTATCACCTCCAGCACAACTTGGCAAACCAACTCATAGAGATAGCCAGGGAACTCCTACTTGGCGAGTGCGAGGAGACAAAGCACACCCATCTAGCCAGGGAATGGTTTGTGTTAAAGGTGCCACAATAGCAGAATCTTTGGATAAAAATAGACTCCACTACCCAATGGTACGAGAATCTTTAGATCAAAAGTTTCGTCGTGCTAGCTGGGATGAGGCTTTTGATATCATTGTCAAACGCATTCAAACAGTACGCTTCACTCAAGGACCGGAAGCTATTTGTATGTATGGTTCCGGTCAGTTTCAAACTGAGGACTACTATATCGCCCAGAAACTTTTAAAAGGGTGTTTGGGGAGCAATAATTTTGATGCTAACTCTCGCTTGTGTATGTCCAGTGCGGTAGCTGGGTACATTCAAAGCTTTGGTTCGGATGGTCCTCCGTGTTGTTATGAAGATTTAGAATTAACTGACTGTGCGTTTTTAATTGGTACCAACACAGCAGAATGTCATCCTATTATTTTTAACAGGCTAGAAAAATACCACAAAAAGAATCGCAAAGTCAAAATGATTGTGGTCGATCCGCGCCGCACCCCAACCGCAGAAGCTGCAGATTTACATTTAGCGATTCGCCCTGGAACAGATATCGATTTATTGAACGGGATTGCTCATTTGTTGATGCGTTGGGGCTATATCGATCCTGGATTTATTGAGGATTGCACGAGTAACTTTCCTTCATATGCAGAAGTGATTCGCCATTATTCCCCAGAAGTCGTTTCTCATCAATGCGGGATTAGTGTCGAAGATTTAGAAACAGCCGCTCGTTACTGGGGTGAATCTCAGAGAGTCCTGTCTTTGTGGTCAATGGGTGTGAATCAATCCTCAGAAGGAACGGCTAAGGTCAGAACAATTATTAACCTCCACTTGATGACCGGGCAAATTGGGAAACTAGGGGCGGGACCATTTTCTCTGACAGGTCAACCTAACGCAATGGGGGGGCGCGAAGCGGGAGGTTTAGCGCATTTGTTACCTGGTTACCGATTGGTAAAAAATCCCCAGCATAGAGCAGAAGTTGAGGAACTGTGGGGACTTCCATCAGGACGAATTTCACCTACACCCGGTTTAACGGCTTGGGATATGATAACTGGGCTGGAAAATGGTGCTGTAGGGATGTTGTGGATTGCTGCTACCAATCCGGCTGTGAGTATGCCAGATTTAGAACGAACAAAAGCAGCGTTGTTGCGATCGCCTTTCACTGTTTACCAGGATGCTTACTATCCAACGGAAACTGCAGCTTATGCTCATGTCTTGTTACCAGCAGCTCAGTGGAGTGAAAAAACTGGTGTCATGACCAATTCCGAGCGGAGAGTGACCTTATGTCCGGCATTTCGTCAGCCACCGGGAGAAGCCAAAGCAGATTGGGAAATTTTTGCAGAAGTTGGACGCAGGCTGGGCTATGTGAAAGAGTTTGCTTTTGCTAACTCAAGTGAAGTTTACTCTGAGTTTGTCAAATTGACTCGCGATCGCCCTTGTGATATGACAGCTATCACTCACGAACGACTTCAAGTGCAAGGTCCACTTCAATGGCCGTGTTCCAGTACTAACCCTACTCCCTCTAAAAGGCTCTACACCGATTTACGTTTCCACACTCCAGATGGACGCGCCCGATTTGCAGCGTATCACTCGCGAGGTTTGGCTGAACCCCCAGATCCCAATTATCCTTTTGTGCTGACAACCGGAAGGCTTTACGGACACTGGCATACCCAAACGCGTACAGGTCGAATTGAAAAAATTCGTCAAATGCATCCCGAACCGTTTATTGAGATTCATCCTCGCGATGCAGCGATTCTGCGCGTGAACGATAATCAATCGGTGGAAGTGCGATCGCGTCGTGGCAAAGCTAAGTTTCCAGTCAAAGTGACTCGTGCGATCGCACCTGGTACAGTGTTTGTTCCCATGCACTGGGGAGCTTTGTGGGCGAATAATGCTGAAGCCAATGCTTTAACTCACCCAGAATCTTGTCCTGACTCCTTGCAACCAGAATTAAAAGCTTGTGCAGTACAGATTGTTCCAGTGACTGTCGATCTAACAGTTGCTAGTTATCAACGTCAGCCATCACGCCAAGCCGCACACTTGTAATTGCTTATTATATGGCAATTCCCACTTTCGTGAGGTATGGAAAGAAAAATTAACCGCAGATGAACGCAGATGGACGCTGATAAATTTGTACCTCAGCAGACTTAGTGACTCGTTAATTTTCGCAAACGAGCCACGACAATCTCCGCTAAATTATCGGGTAGGGTTAGAAACACCTCTCGAAAACCCCATTCTTTAACTTTGGTAGGTGAAAGAGCACCATGAGCGGTAGCATTTCGCAGTGC
Source organism: Scytonema hofmannii PCC 7110 (assembly GCF_000346485.2). Taxonomy (NCBI): domain Bacteria; kingdom Bacillati; phylum Cyanobacteriota; class Cyanophyceae; order Nostocales; family Scytonemataceae; genus Scytonema; species Scytonema hofmannii. Next base: position 9,002,059 of record NZ_KQ976354.1, on the reverse strand, counting down.
TTTAGCAAGCTTGGTAGCATCAACCCACGTGGATATAGGAACAGACTGAAAAATCCTTTTGTGACTACGCCAGATGCTCCCATTTCTACCAGAGCCAACGCTATGTTACCTCTTGATGTGAATCCAGCAGAAAGTTCTAAAGCTTTAGTATTTATAGATGGTTTTTTAAGTGAGCATAAAGAGCGTTGCAAATCGCTTTAGCCATTTGTTGTTGTTCACAGGAAAGTTGATTGAGAAGGTTTTGGACGCGATTGCTGACGTATCACAAAGGACAGAAAAATTCTTATTCAGATACTGCTTGAGTCACTAAACTTTCAATAAAAGTATATACTTTGTTTTTACTTTCAGTAAGGTGATAAATTAGATAAGGAATATTTAATTTATCACTAATGTATTCAGCATAACCAATTTCTTGTTCTTGAAAATATTTAAGCAGAGCTAAATCATGTTTAATACTATCTCTTGAGCTTAAACGAGCATAAATATCTTCTGGTTTGTCAACTAAGAGAAGAATAGCATTGGGACAAATGCCATCATATGTTGATTCTGGTATTTTAGTAATTTCATTATCCTTATTTAATAAGCAAAAATGCCCATCCAGTAAATACCAATTTTCATTCTTTAAATACTTATTTATTGCTGTTAATAAAATATTTTGATTTTCACCAATCTTCTCAACTCGTTTGTTAAGAAGATGTTCTTCTTGCTTCTCTCTTGAAATCAAATTGCTAGCTGAAAAATGCTCAACATGAAATTTTGATTCTATCTCTTTACAAAGTGTTGTTTTCCCAACACCATGTACTCCACCAACAAAAATAAGTTTACGTTTTCTCATGTTGTTTATTTTTTAAAGCTGATAGAAATGATAAATTTCAAAACAATTTTATGTTTGGCTTGAAAAACTTATAAGATGAGAGCTATCAACAAAGGTATTTTTGCCTATAATATACTGCCTATAAGCTTAAATTAAATAAATAACTCTAACTTCCATAAAGATTTTTTATTACTTTTTGACCTTACAGTACAATGAGTGCATCATCATTTTATTTAGCCATGAAAGTGAATCATATTAATTAGCTTTATCTACTTTAAGGCAAATAGATCTAACTGTTTACATAGTCTTCCTTCCTCCATTAAACCATTTCTTCCCTGATTAAGTGCATCAGTCCATTCAGGCTGAATGTACCAATCCTTACGCCAGTTTATTGTGGCTTGTGGTGGTGTAAAACCAGGGCAAAGTTCTTGTATTTGTTTCAGAGACAGTGCAGGGAAAAGAAAGTTTTGATATATAAAAGTACCGTATGCCAATTCACAGTTCTCAAAATACATATCATAGAACTCTTTGTCTACTCCTAGAATAGGATGATACTTACTCCACATTTCAGAAACAGGTAAGGATATAGTTTTATCAGCAACAAAGCCTCCCTTAATGACAGAATCAGGTGTAGTTTCGTACAAAAGAATTAAATCCCCTAATTCTATTCCAATTGAACGCTTTCGCAATTCAAGTTTTTTAGTACCATCAACAATACGTTCAGCATAAACTCGCTTGATACTTAGAACTTTGATGTATTTAGCCTGCATAAAGACCTCCAAGTTCAATAGCTTTTTTACAACGTTCTAAAGGAAGGCTGTGCATTCTTTGAGGTGTTCCATTAAGAACACCGTTGTTGATTAAGTCACGATCGGCAGCAATACTCCCAGAAGTTTTGCCAATTTTAACTCGTGGCTGTTCCCGTAGATACGTAGGAAATGAATAAATGTAAAGGACTGTCTGAATTTCCATAGTTTGTGCTCAAAAGTATACTAATTAATTTTACCAAGCCTAGAGCGCCGGTCCAGTAGAAGTGCTTGACGTAAAACGCAAAATATGGGGGTTATTAAAATCGGCGATTTTAGCGTTATGTTTTAATGCGATCGCTAAAAACCGAACCCAAATATTTAGTCCAAAATCAGCGTTTTCCCATCACACATAATATCGTTTTTGTCAACGTATATTAGTGGACCGGCGCTCTAGGTAAGCTAAGGGTTAAGCTAACTATTGTAACTAAACGCCGTTAAGAAATTATTTGACAATCTTGACTAAGTAGCCATTATGACAAATTGGTTACAAAAAAAATAAAAATACCTTTCTCTACATCCCACACTCTTATTTTCAAGATAGACGGTCATGTCATCTGATAAATCAAAACAACAGGGTGATGAAAATGTCTCTTTCTCAGTTCCCAACCCCTAGTCTCTAAAGCGTCAGTACAGTAATGCCAAAAACCCAGTTTTTTTATTAAGCCAATGAGATATTAAGCTTTCCAACTGAAAGAAAACGAATTTAGCTTAGATAAAATTTATCCATATTTCGACTCCTAAAGTGCCATAGGGCGATAAAAACTTTTACTATTATATATAAACTACTCCCTTTCCGTTATAAAATTATCAGATTTCCTTCTACTCTTTCTTCGTGTCCTATTAGCACTAGAAACAAATAAATGTTTGCGATCGCCCATCTATCTATTTCTTCACGTAAATCTTGTTAGGGTGCATATTCTCAAAGTACAGAATATTTGTACTTTTAACTCAGATATGATTCCCACATCAGAATTTGCCGATGACTTTGATTTTAATTCGTTTGTAAGGCTAAGACTTACCGATGATAATGACGAGGGAGGACTATTGAGCATTCGCTTTTAGTCACAGTTAACCAAACCTGTGTAAGCGTTGAAGATGCTAGAACTGTGCTCCCGTGTATGCCTTTTATCTCAAACCAAAGCTATCCTAATCAATTGGAGATATTGAGAGTTACAACTATAATCCAAGCAAGACTGTTGAGTCATACAAAAACGCTAACTTTTAATTCTAGCCTAAGTCAATTTTTTACCGCAGAATAAATATGTATGAGCGCACGCATAGTTGCAATCATTATCGTCCTCATCTTGACTTTTGTTTCAGCTTCAAGCAAAGTTTTGCCCGTTGCTTCTCAATTGTGCCAAAAAAGCATCCAACCTTGATGTACTTACTACTTCACCAAGCTCGTTTCCCATTCGCCGCACCTGATAAACTCCTTCTCTCAATTCTTTAAAACTAACAATCAAACCCTCCTTCTTAGCCTCTGATAGTTTCCTCACCTCAATTGGCATTAACTCTCTCACCCGCTTCTTCTCCAAGGGTGTTAGAGCCGCCCATGCTTCTTGCTTGTAATCTTCACGAACAGCCACAGCAACTCTTATTTCCTCCCAAATGTTGGCAGTTTGAAACGTTTCAATTAACAGCTCAACGGGAGACTGGGTGCAGTGTTCTGGTTCGGGTTCAACGACGGTATCATAATCTTCCGTAAAATCATCTTTTTCCGGTTCTGGCTCGAAAGTCCATTCACCTTCCGTGTTGTCCTCACTCATCTCAGTGTTAGCGTCCGTGTTAAAGTTCTCAACCCGAACCTCTTCATCAGATAACTCAGAGCTTTCCACCAACACCAACCGCCCTTCCTTGTATGCCTGCCGTAGAGCTACCGCTTCAGCAATAATGCGCTGTGCCGTTAAGCCTTCTTCATCCATCATCTTTTGTAAAGTCGTTCCAGTCTGTTCGTCAGTCTCGTGAATTGGAGGAATTTGGCAGTAACGCTCCCCATTCTTCGTCCGCCGCCAAATGCTCGGTTGTTCTGGTTTTTCTTCCTTGGGTTGTCGAGAAAGGGCAATGAGGTCTCGAACTGTTTGTTGGGTAATTTCTGGTGAAGAGAGCAGCTGGTCAATAACGCTTTGATACTTCTTGGGATTATTTGCCAAACGGAAGAGCGTTGCTGGCTCGATTTGCGCTAAATCTTGAGCCGCAAAGTGCTTGAATACTTCAGCCACTTTCAAATACTTTCGGTCTTCATTTTTCCAACCGTACTGTTTAAGCAGCTTTTTATACTCTTTCTTAGATAAATGCTCCTGTTGTTGAGCAAGCATTATGGCGTGAGTCAGGATGTCTTGACTGGCATATGCGAGTGCATCAAAGGAATCACCAGGGGTTTCTGAGGCTATGGCATTGGCTTGGGCGAAGATGTATTGGTTTAATTCTCGTTGAGCAAGAATTTGTTCGTTTGGCGCAAGAGCTTGAAGTTGTGGCATGATAAGTAACTGTTATATAATTTGATTTCTAGGCGATCGCGCCTTTCATCAAGAATGAGTGCGGTCGCCTTTTGTTTTGTTTTTTTATGCAGCGTGCAAGCTACAATATAATTTATATTACAGCAAAAGAATCTTGCTTACTACAAAAAATGATAAATTGTTAGAGAAGCTAGTGGCAACCTAGCTATTAATGCATAAAGGAGAGAAACTATGAGAGTAGATAAAAGACAAAAAGGCTCTCAAGAAATGATTCGATGGAGACTTAGGATACTGATGGCGGAGAAAAAAATTAGCAATAAAGAACTGTCCGAGATCTCAGGAATTCATCGCACGTCTATTTCTAAGCTCAAAAATACTGATGAGATTGAGCAGATTAGTGGCAGAGTGATTAATAGTTTGTGCAATGCATTAACAATTGCTTATCGAGCTAGAGGGGATAACCGAAGCATCACTCCTAACGACTTGTTTGAGTACACTTTTGACGGAGATCGCCCTTCTCCAACATCTATCTCAACTGAGACTTCGGTTACTGAAGATACAAGCACTACCCAACAATCATCTAACTTCAATGGAACAACGAAAGCTAGTGCTCAACTTGTATGGTTAGTGGTTAGTGAGGAGTTAGCTTGATTTTCATCATACGGACTCGTTCTACTCAAGTGCGATCGCAGTGGTTTGAGCATAACAAAACTTTTTTCAGAGTGCTTTCATCCCAAGTGACACGTTAGCAACCACTTAGGGGAAGACTTAAAGTAACCAGGCTTGGTCTGGATGCCTATGTCGTTAATGGAGAAAAGTTGTGAGTGAAGTTAGCCTGAACAGTGATGATGTCGTTTCTATGCCTTCAGAAAAAGGTTTTACCAAAGGCATAACGGCAAAAGTCAGCGAAATTAAGCTAGCGCTAAAAGATCGTGTATCACCCGAGCAGTTAAAATGGTTTTCTGAAGGTGGGGTGGAATGTGAAGTACTAATTGCTCAGACGGGCGGTGGCTGGCGTAAAGGAAAAATTCAGTTTTGCTTGAAATTCTTTCCTGATAAGGCAGAGCAACAACTAGAAGTACAGCCGTCGTTAGCTATCATCCACAATGGGGAGCAAGGGTAGGGGGATCGTTAGTCATTGGTGAGCCATAACTACTGCTAGCAATGCGATAGCCGAAGACTTAAGCTTTGCTTATCGCTCTCTGACACCATGGCTCTTTACTCCCAACAACCGCCACTGCTTCTTATTTGCACGAACGGAAAGTGGAGCAAACTCGATCAATGGGAAGATATTGAGCATGAACTAGATGGATTGACAAGCGAAATGTACGAGTCTGTCAAGCAAATTTTAAAGCGATCGCTACTAAAGTACTAAATTGGACAAGATTAATGAGGGGTGTTGCTTGCGAAGGGGCAATCGCATTTGGTAAAACTCTTTATCTTACCCTAAGTGCGGCCAATTTTTTAGGACTATTTCATGCATATTGATAGTTCTTCGTTTTCTACATGGTTTTGCTGGTGGAATCAGTGGTTCAATAATTAGCAATTGTGCATCTGTTAAGTCTGTCTTATATGTTTTTCATGTCATTTCCACCTTATTTATCCACCCTCACACGTTGCATCCTAATGCGATCTCGTGCTTTAATATTGATGTCTTTAAATGTACTTCATAAATCATCTCTAAAAGTTTATAGTAATCCTAAATTTGTCATAACAAATTTTAAGTAGTATAGAGTAGGCAACACTTACCCTACAGGGTTTTTGGTGGGCATTGCCCATCATATATATAAATAAGTGCTGCACGTCACTCTCCAAGTGACACTTGTTCAAACAATCTGACAACGCATTATCCCCCTACGTGTAATACCCTTGAACTCGGTTTACCTCCGCGCTCTAAATAAGCGTGGTTTCCAACCTTGCAGGAGTTTTTAAATGAGGAGAGCTATTAAACTGATCAAAGAAGCTTTAAGCGAAGATAATTTCGTGCGCTTCGTTGAAGACATAGAAGTGATAGTATCTAAAGTCTTATCTCTTTTACTGGTAATAGTGATTCTGGTAGCAGTTGGGGATTTAGGAATACTTCTTCTCGACGAACTGTTTGTTACGGATTACGGGAAGTTTAACGCTACATTATATAAAATATTTGGTTTATTCTTAAATATTTTAATTGCTTTAGAAATTTTAGAAAATATCACTGCTTATCTTCGGAAGCACATTTTTCAAGTTGAATTAGTCGTTGTGACTTCTTTAATTGCTGTTGCCAGGAAGATTATTATTCTGGATTTAGGAAAAGTTACGGGTGTTGATATTATAGGTCTGGGAATTGCTATTCTGGCTTTGTCTATCAGTTATTGGATAATTCGTAATAGCAGTAAGTCGAAACATTAAAGATGATTGAGTCTAGATAAACCTATTTATGCGGGTTAACAACAGTTACCCGCATAACTTTTGTGGATAGGATGCATTTCGTACAAAAGATTGAACAATTTGTCAAGTTGCATATAAAATGCACTTTAGCATAGTATTGACAAATAACATGACACAGGGGATACCGACATGGCAGCCAAAAAACTTCTGATGCTAGTGGGAGACTATGTAGAAGACTATGAGGTAATGGTTCCCTTTCAAGCGTTGCAAATGGTGGGACACACGGTTCATGCGGTTTGCCCTGATAAAAAAGCTGGTGAGAAAGTCAGGACTGCTGTTCACGATTTTGAAGGAGACCAGACTTACAGTGAAAAACTGGGTCACAACTTTACCTTAAATGCCACTTTTACAGAAGTAGACCCCAGCACTTATGATGCCCTGGTTATTCCAGGAGGACGCGCTCCAGAGTATATCCGCCTGAATCCGAGGGCGATCGCGATAACGCGTCACTTTGCTGAAGCAAATAAACCAATTGCTGCCATTTGTCACGGTTTGCAGTTATTGGCTGCTGCTGATGTTCTACAAGGTAAGAAATGCACGGCTTATCCAGCTTGCAGCCCAGATATACGCCTTGCTGGTGGGACTTATATAAATGTTCCAGTAGATGAAGTGGTTGTTGATGGTAATTTGGTAACAGCACCAGCTTGGCCCGCTCATCCTCATTGGTTAGCCGCATTTCTCAAGGTTTTGGGGACTAAAGTCGAGCATTTAGAACTAGCATCTGTGGATTAGCTTTTCCACCTTTATCCCCAATCGAGGTGTCCACATTTAAATTTGTACTTTATGGCTTGCGATCTTTGTATGAAGTAAGCCAAATTGTATTTAGAAATTTTGGTATTAGGTGGTTATGGTTTCGTCTTACTGGCGAATTATTTTAGATAATAGATTAAAATACCCTGTAACTAGATGACAGGCAAAAATGCAAGACAGAAAGCAATTCTGCGGCAAGTAACTGGCAAAGGAGCTGCTTTTGTGTCAGAAGTTCAACACTCGCTACTTCCCACTCAAGAAGTAGTCATTGGACGTGACCCAAGTTGCCAGCTTGTTCTAGATGCCATGATGTATCGCATGGTGTCACGTCGCCATGCAGTTGTTCGTCCTCTCTCCTCATCGCCAGATGCAGAATGTAGCTGGGTAATCTGCGATTTAAGTAGTGCTAATGGTACTTATCTAAACGGACAACGGTTGCAGGGTTGTCAGCAATTGATGTCAGGAGATCGCATCACTCTAGGTCCAGATGGTCCAGAATTCTTTTTTGAGTACGAACTCAACTACCAAACTACAGTCGTTTTTCAAACAAGTGCAAGCCCCCTTCCTCCTGCCAATCAGCACCAATCGCTAACAGCTCATTACAATCCCAGTCCCCCACCCAGCCAAGACTATCTTAGTTTCACACAACTGTTTCCCATTATTTCTACTGGGAAAGATCTAACTCGTAAAGCTTACCTCATACCAGGAATTATCACGGTTGTATTCGTGGTACTGATGTTTGCGACTGTAGGTCAACCAAATAACATGAACCAAAAAGTAGTGGCAACTTACATAGCTTTTGTTGCCTACTACTTTATCTACCAGTTGTGTGGTAAGCAAAAGCCTTGGTGGGTGCTGATGATTTCGGCATTAACTACGGCACAAGTTTTGGGATATCCCTGGAAGCGTTTGGGAACTCCCATATTAGATTTATTTATATTTGTGTTTCGCGGTATTTTGCCCGGTAACCTGCCTACAGAACAAGAATCTGTTACCTTTACGGAATTGCTAGTACGGATGTTTTTTGGTGCTGGCTTGATGGAAGAATTGCTCAAAGCAATCCCGATTTTTGGAGCGTATTTTATTGGCAAAGTTTTACCATCCCCATGGCGCGAACGTGTAGGTGTTTCGGAACCTCTTGATGGAATTTTGCTGGGAACAGCTTCAGCTGTTGGTTTCACTATGACGGAAACTCTCAGGCAATACGTGCCACAAATTACTCAAGCCGTTCTACAAGAATCAGGACAAGATACCGGTCAACTCGTAGGTTTACAACTCCTGATTCCACGCATCTTAGGTTCTGTTGCCGGACATATGGCTTATAGCGGTTATTTTGGCTATTTTATTGGATTAGCAGTTCTCAAACCCTCTAAAAGTTGGCAAATTCTACTCGTTGGTTATTTGACCGCATCTGGATTGCACGCTTTATGGAACGCAACAGGCGTGCTTAATGGCTTCCTATTAGTTGTTGTTGGTGTGCTGTCTTATGCCTTCTTGATGGCAGCAATTCTTAAGGCTCGCGCACTTTCACCAACTCGATCGCAAAATTTTGCTACACGTTTTCTCGGAAAGTAATACTCTTCTCTTACTGACTGGTCACTGGTCACTGGTCACTGGTTACTGGTCAAGTGTTTCCTGAATGCTGTTGAGTTGGTCGATCGCATAGTAAGCGATCGCCATACTAACTTTGGCTTTTTCAATTTCTGAGAGATTTGTCCATTCGCGGTTTCCAACCATATCAATTACGGAGTTTTCATTTTGAGTTGTGCCGCTTCTCATAGCAAATGCTAGGGGACGTGCCATAACAAACAGGTCATCTGCATCCCATTGAGGTAATACAGTTTGAACGCACTGTACGAGTTGTTCGCCAATGGGTTGAGTGGAATTAAACATCTCGGTTGCTTTTTGGGCAATACTCTTGAGCCAGTCTTGAGGTATGCGATTGGCAAAACTTGCTTGTAAAGTTTGTTGAAGTTCAGATAAAAAAGCAGACTTTGTATTATGCTTGTAGTGTTCAGAATTAAATAAGCCAGACCAGAGTGTATCTAATTTGTTATAGAAAGTTTTTGAGCGCATTGCCAGTTCTTCATTAAGGACATCCTCCATTTGGAACTGCTGCTCTATTTGCAAATAGTAGTCATCAGATTGTTCGTCACTGGGGTTCCAAGGATATGTAGCATCTTCATCTTCTAAGAGTGTATGTAGGAGTTCTAGTTCTACTGGTGATGTTTTGAAAGTGTTGGAACTGTTGATATTGTTAACCATTTGTCGCCTTCCTTGTTGTGCATGTTGTGGTAATGACAGCTACAGCTGCCTCAGTCTGTTTTCCGCAAAAGAATTAGATTTACCGAAAAAATGAATTTTTTTCCGGCAAATGATGCTGTGTTGAGAATGCGTACTTCAATTTAAGGTTAAGCATTGTCAATAATAAATTCCCAAGGTTGACTTTTTGTACTTCCAAACTTTAACTGCATCCCAGATTGTAGAGGGACTTCCTGACGGTGGATTTGTTGCCAACCATTAGTGCGTAAAATCCAGGTTGTACCATAAGTGGATAAATCTTGCAGATAATAAGTCCGTACTGGGCTAGCACCTGTAAAAGTATTGCGACACAAAATTTCAGCATGCCGTTTGGAAACCGAAGGTTCTGGTATGACAATATCATTTTCTGTAGTGCGACCGATACGAGTGATTCCCGGTCGAAGCGACCAACTTTTTCCTCCTACAGAAAGCGACCTTAAGGAAGCATTGGGAAGCATAGAAGCTATACCGGGGATAGAGGTTTCTGGGAGTTCTGTAATACTTTCGTCAAAACTTCTAATCAATTCGCCGTTGTAGTCTGGGTGTAGGTAAAGGACTGGTAAAGTCCAAGCGGGTTGATTGAATTTGTAAATTGTCAGAAGTTGTTGTCTGGCTTCTGCGACAGCTTCATCAATGGGTTTACGCGATCGCAGTGCATGGGCAAAGGCTTGAATAAAGGTGTGACTTTCACGGTCTGCTATTTCGTCTCGCATTGCCAAAACGGCTGGTACCCCTTGACGTATGAGTACCTCTGACAAACTGCTGTAAGGAATGGCCTGGTGATTGCTTTGAGCGGGTTGCGCTCCCCAACAGGAATTCAAAACTGCTAATTTTACACCTGTACTGTTGAGAACCTGTGCCAACTCCATACCATTGAGGGTTAAATCTGGTTGTTGTCGTAAAAAGAGTAATCCTCCATCTGGTCCTGGTAGACCGTGTCCCGCGTAAAACAAGATATTGTATGCTTTCGTTTCTAGTTGTTGAATCAACTCTTGTGGAGTGGGTTGCAGGAGTGTTGTCACCATGCAAGGTGCATAGCCACTGTAATGACTACCTATGAGAGAACCGTTAGAAAGAGTTTGTTCTAAAATCGCTGCTTCTTTATCTAATTGCAGCTTTTCATCTTGACCTAAAACCAAAAGTATGTTAAGTGCTTGGTCGGCTCGTAAATATGGTAGAGATTCTACTTGACTGGTGGTGCGACTAAAGAGTATGTGTTGCGAAAGTGAAATTGCTGATTGACCTGCTTCGCGCTGCATAATTTCCCAAGGCAAGGCAATCAAATCCGGGTCGCGAATTTCCAACCGAACTCGCAGCCGAGTATGTTGACCAGCTGCCAAACCACGGCTGTGTTCAAAGCTATTGAGAATTGCTCCATCAAACACCCAACTCCACAAGCTAATGCCCAAGAATTGCATCAAACGACTGCTGTAACTGGTGGTTTGACCGATAGGCGGTGTAATCGCATCAAGGGGAAGTGGAGTTTTTGGTGGAGGTGTTGTTCTTGGGGAAATATCCAAGCGACTATGACCGGAAAACATCGCCTGCCACTCTTGCCAAGCTTGGGAGAGAAGAGGAGGCCACAGACAGTCACGCAAAACATAGCCACTGGGGTTGGGAGCATTCACCACCCAAATGGCAAAACTGTCGGTGCCGGTACTAACGAGGCGGGCGATCGCCAGGTTTAAAGATGGCATGGATTCGTTTATCTTCGCTAATCTAAACAGGTCAAGTCCAATAATTTCAAATAACAATTTTAAAAGGCAATTTACGAATGCCCTTCAAGTTTTTTATCTAAAGTTATTACCCTTATTTTTCAGGCTTCTACCAGTTTATCGATTTTTTGACTCAGTGCTACTGTTCTGATGAATTCTTCGCACCTGTAGTTGGTTTTGGTTGAGTGGAAGCCGTAGGTACAGGAGCTTCCGTTTCACCAGATGAATCTCCTTCAGGTGACGTTTTTGGTTTGGATGACTGTGGCTGACATTGTTTCCGTTGAGTTTGTGTTGCTTGGGGAAAATTTAAATCTTTATATTTGGAGGCATCAATTTTGACTGTTTGCCCTTTCAAAAGTTGGTTTTTTGGAAGCGGTGATGGGGAGTTCACCACTAAATCGTTATCCGCTCTTTCCGAGGAATTTGACCGATTTGGTGTTCCGCCAACAGAGCAAACTTTAAGATAAACGTCATCCGAAGCTTGATTGGCTGGATTATTGGCTGTTGCCAATCGTGGCGGAATTTCTAGCAAAATACTGCCTGAGGGAAGATTAATATTACTCTCTGATGATGTAATTGTTTTGAAAGACTCTTGGCGGTTGGTCATAATAACTTTTGCATCCTCACCTAAGGGGCTGTTGGAAAGATCGGGGAATGGTGGTGAGATGTCACCAGAATTTGGTATGTTTACTTTTCCCGCAAGAAGAGAAAACCAATTTTGCTGCCATGCCAGTAATCCTAATAACGCAGCTACCGACAATAGTATTGGAAGAACTATCAGATGTGGCGAAATATTGAATTTAGGATGCTGCTCGGCAGTAGCTACTTCAGTTTTCTGATTGTGGTCGCGCTCTTGTGGCAATACAGTGGGGCGATTGTTGACTCCTATAGTAGAAAGATCCACGCTCGCCGGTTTGATCGCTGATTGCGGCTCTGAGTATTGAACTTGACAGTGGACTAAAGCGATCGTGACATTATCATGTCCATTTTGATTGTTGGCGATTTCCACTAATTTACCTGTAGCACTGGCTATATCCAAATTTCTCTCTAAAATTGGTAAAATTTCTGTTTCCCAGTACTGTTCTACACGGTCAAAATCGCTCAAACCATCCGAACACAATAAGAAAACGCTATCTTCGTCAAGGATAAACCTCTGGGAAGTTGGATGTAACGAACTGCTGGCACTCATGCCTAAAGCTTGTACCAATGAGCCAGATGCTCCCTGTTGCACGGCATCCCGGTATGTAGCATAGCCCAACCGCACTTCTCGCGAAGCAACATCATCGTCTAGTGTTACCTGGTAGCAACCGGCTCGCGTAATCCAATAAGCGCGGCTGTCACCAACGTGAGCAATGTACATTTCGTGAGCAACAGGCAATGCCATCACTAGGGTTGTACCCATGCGCTGACGTCCCTGTCGGTGTTCGCTGTCATTGCGTTGGCTAATTTTGTCGTTGGCAACGGCGGCGGCTCGTTCTAAGTCCTCTAGAAGACTTGCAGGGCTGATGTGGTCGGGAGGAATGTTGACCAGATCGTGCATCTGCTGGTGGATTGTTTCAATTGCCAAATTTGACGCTACACTTCCTCCCTCGTGTCCGCCAATCCCATCGCAAACGATCGCTATTGCTGTTTGTTGTGGTGGTTTGCTGACAACAGTTCCACTAGGCGGGTAGCAAGCATCTTCGTTTCGCGGACGATTGGGTCCGATGTCGCTTTTCGTAGAAATTTTGATTGTGGGTTTTTGCCACTTGCCAACTTCTGCTAGCCCTTTGTCTAAAACTGCAACGAGTTGCTCTCCCGATTTAATCTCTTGAGCTATTAAAGAACGACACACGTCCTTGACATATTCCGCGATCGCCGGTTTGGTCTTTTCCCCTAATTGCTGCTGCCAAAATTCCCCCAATTCTGCCAAACTGGGGTTTTTTTTGTCATAGCGCAGTTCCAGCAACCGCACCAACGGACCTTCTGCTCTCAGCACAAATGGGGTCAATAAACTTGAAGCTACGCCCTCACTCGCTAAAGGTTGCCATAAATGAGCTATTTGCCACAACCAATTCAGTTGGCGCATTGAGGTTGCTGCTTGCCAAGCCGTGGTTAGCTCACTTTCTAATTGAACATACAAGTCGGCTGTATCGTTGGTACAGAGTGGTGGTTTTTCTAGCAGTAAGATTTCTCTGCTTGCCGTTCCTTCTAGTTGTAATACTCCATACACTTGCGGTAGATACAACCGATAGGGAAATAACCTTAGGTATGGTCTAACTGCTGGCAAACTTTCTACATCTGGTGTTTGAGGCGGGTTCCCAGGCTTAGTATCTAAAAGAACAGATTTGCTGATGACTAAATAGCGATCGGCTAATAACTCTTTTGGCTGAGCCACGCTTACACCATCTGCTGCTGCCCAAAGATAGCGCTTGGGCAAAAGTGTACAGCATTTTTGGCAGAACTTTGATGTCAGGGAGTTTGGAGTCTGACAGGATTCATTTGGGCAGAGCATTGCCGCGTCATTTTCCATAGTCTTCGCACCGATCGGCTCTATTGGCATTTTCTCAACAGCATATACTTAGCGGTACTTCTTACCACTTTTGATATATCCAATTTTGGATCGCGATTTTAACTTGCGGACAAAACTAGGGTGCAAAGTGTTCTGAAAAATTTGCCCTACTATGGCAATAGATACCCTGTCTGCATGACTGTATGCAACAATATGAACTGAGTTTACTTGCATAACCCCTGTTGTCTGAGGCATATAGTTAATTTCGACACCTCTCCATTAATGATTGTAAGTTGAAAAACATAAAGATATTAAGCTATTGTTACCAGATTATCAAAAACTTCGCATTTCTGTGGTAAGTTTTCTTAATGAAAGTTTATCTAAATTTTCTTCAGCAAATGTTACCGATTCAACAAACTTCATCAAAAATTAACAGGATCGATCTTGATTAAAATAAATTCTGTGTTATCTATCTGTTTGGGATTCCGACCCCTGGTATCAGCATAATTATTGTCATTAACAACTAATAATGTTGTGTTATTTACAGGCAGTATAGTCTCGATAGTCACAAAAGGAAAAGCAAACACACCGTTGACAGTGTATTGACCGCCGATTCCTTTAGGGTCTCGAATTTTTAATAAATCTACCAATAACTCTTTCTCTACAAAACCTTCTTTATTCGTCTTCGTAATATTGATTTTGTAGAGGCGTTTGAACTTGGCAGGTGTTTTAAATGCTGGGTTGTTAGGATCTCCTTGGTTGTTATCCCGTTCTATAACAATGAACTCCTGATCGTTGATAGCTGTCAGATCTCCTATGGCGTGACGGTCATCTTCCATAAGATATGGAAAAATTCTCCCAGAATACTGTTTGCTAGCTAGATCGAATTCACATATTAACAGGCGTTTTTTTTGCGGCTCTTGCACTAATGCCCCTTCTAGCATCGCATAAAGTTTTGTACCGCTACTGTTTAGTGCCAAGCCTTCAAACCCTTTAGAACCGGGAAGGTTAGCGGCGGCTACTCTTGCTTTATCATCTGATATATTAGCAAAATCGGGATGGTCTGGAGATTTTACATAATTTAACTTATCATTTTTCAAAAGCATGGGCAAAGGAACTGGCGAATCTAAAAGTGCTCCATCTTTTCCCACGTGTAGCAAAAACGGACCGAACTCATCCCCAATCCAGTAAGTCCCATCGTTAAGCTGACGGAAAGATTCAGTATCAAAATCACCTCCAGTCAGTAAGCGATTATCTTTGATAACCTTGCTGACTGAATTTGTACTATTTGGATAAGAAGTTAAATCGGCAACAATAGAGAAGTTAACTTTTCTGTTTCTGTCATTTAATTCTATAAAACTCTGACGATTAAAGCTTTGAAGTCTTTCACCAGTTTGTACATTGACGGGAAAAACTTTACCTGTCGCGAAATCCGGTTCCACTGCGTAAATACGCAACACGTAGTCGGGGGAATTCGCTTTTGCTCCAAAACCGTTATCTGAAATGACCAGATATGTACCTTGTTTGGCAAGAGCGATCGCACCAGAAAAACCCTGTACTGGTTGTGCGTTGATAAAAGGAGTCGTGCGGTTTGTTTTCTTGAAAAGACCCGTAGTTGGTCCAGGGGCAAAAGTATCAGCACTTAAAACAGCACGTCCGATAAGTTCAGCCGCATTCACCGAGGAGTTAAGCGAAACAACAAATATCCATACAGGCTGCAATATTAACAGGACAGTCACAAATCTGAGAATTTTGGACATTGCGAATGGGGGTAGGGGGTAGGGGTTAGGGGTTAGGGGTTAGGGGTTAGGGACTGGAAATTAGTAATTTCCCTACTCCCTACTCCCTACTCCCTACTCCCTAATCCCTCTAGTCAGTTACAACTTGAGGAAGACCCATGCTGTAGTTAACAACACGTCCGGTGAGACTGTAGCTGATTTCGCCTTTCTGGAGAAGACCTCGCACAAAATGTTCCAAATCCGAACCAATGCGACGTAGGTTGTAGTCCGTCAGATCTGCACCGCTATATGCTTCTACCAATTCATCAAATTTCCGATAAACTCTTTGAAGAGCATCTTCGTTCCAATTAAATTCATTATCTGGGTCAACATCTAGGGTTAAAACCTGACTACTGGGAACCAGTTCCCCTTCCGGATCTATCTCACCAGCAAAAATCTTGATGTGCCGAGTTGTGGACTTAACTAGCATTGAATTGTCCATGGATCTGTTTAGTCATGCTACTAGGTTTCATTATTTTGGGATTATTTGGAGTGATCTGGGGTGAATCGGACTTAACCGCCACCCCAAACTACACCGTTTGCTCATTTGAGCGCACCCAAAGCGGGGTATTGTTTGCCTCGACACTGCTTAAAGGCTTGTTGGTAGGTTACGGTGTTGCACCATCGTGACGTGGCCATGTTCCTTCCCCGACGCTTAAGGCTGGCTAACCTTATTAAGTCATGACCTTTAAGCGGACTGAAACCCTTACAGGTAACGAGTGAAACTGGTTCACTCGTTGAGTCATGGCGGAGTCAGTAAGACGAATTACTCCGTTTTACTCGCTCATTACTCCAGTTCACGTACTCCTCATGATTCGGTGATCTGCTCTCACTCATTCTAAACTAGGATTTGAGGAGAACTCAGAATTGCTGAACGCAAAACTTAGGATAGTGAGCAGTGAGCAGTGACCCTTGGTCAGTTTTTGAGGATTGATTGTTTTCGTCTCGCTTGGAACCACAAAGGAGTTGTAGCGGTCTGGCATTTGAAGAAGGTAGGAAGTAGAGGGCAGCGAGGGATAGGTGAAAGCAGTCCCAAGGCAAAAATTTCACCGCCAAGCATGAGAATAATTCTTTTCCCATACCCAATGTCCTATTCTCAATGCCCAATGCCCTTAACCCCTAGAGCATCGGTACAGTATTTAAAAAGGGAGCAAATAACCCGGTTTCTCCCTCCTGCAAAGCTTGATATCTTGTATGCGTACAGACTAGCCATGCTTAGTCTCTACAAAGAAACCTGGTTTTTGTGATTTCTGTACCGATGCTCTAGCCCAATAGAATTTTGTAACCGTGTTGCAATCTAACAAAAAGGAGTAGTACTCTTTTACTGGTAAGTTTCTCAAGTGTAACTACCAAGCATAAGCGTCTCGTTAGGCAGGGAAAGAACAGGGGTTAAATATTTAACTGGAATAATTTGATCTGTGTCAATATTGTTTCTTAGCAGAAAAAATTTTACCCACTCGCTTTGTTCTTTTATGTCTCTTGTTTTTGTCAAATGAAAAAATTGTACATTTAGTTATTTCTACGGAATTCTGTCAACGCAATGTTTGGCTTTCATTAGATAGAAAATAGTCAGCGAATTTACTTACGTATTAACACTGCCCATCCAGTAAAAACTCAAACTGTTATTGACGTTTAGATAAAGTTGATGTAAAAACCTTTAAAAAGATAGAACCACTTCTTACAGAAACTTTATTGTATAGAATCATAAAAACTGAATAATAGTTTATGGTCTCCTTGAACCATAGCTAGGGCAGAAACCAAAAAACCGACAAAAAAAGTCAGGCTGGAAAATACACAGGAGAGAAAAATGCAAGACCAAGTTTGTTGAGACACAAAAACCGTTAATTCAAACATTTTGGATGTCGAAAAAATTATAAAGAACACCTGCTTACGTTTAAGCACTCTTCAACCAAATAACCAACTAGCGAAGGACTCCTAAAATTTATGAACTCCAAAGCATTACCACGCCAAGTCAATAGCATCGACGTAGGTGTTTATGAGTGTGAAATACATCTCAAATTTAGGTTGATTGAGGAAAAAAGTCTTTTAGGCGATCGCGATCAGCTTTTACAAGTACTGCTAGACGCTTTAACTGAAGGTTCTGACGACTTTTTAGAAACGTTACAAGCTTCTGTAAAGGCGCAGGAAGTCTCCGAATTAAAAGCTTCTCCACAAATGAGACGTCAGCTTATGCGTTTACGCAATGCGGCTGACGTCACTCAGTAGTCAACGACATCCCATGTCATGGCTAATCTTATCCTTGGGTGTAGAAAGGTGAATTTTTTAAGTTTGCCACTAAGCTTACTTGTTCTCTCAATGACTTGGCTTATTTTATTTGCCCTTACCAACCTTAGTACTAGAGCTAGTAGTTACCTTCACCCTCAGCATTACGGAAACCAGTGGGTGCCTACTTAGACTTGATATATCAGTTATCCGCACCTTTTAGCGGAATTATGTTTCTAATAATTTAAATTTCAGGGTAATCATTTCTACCGTAAACAGTGACCAGTAACCAGTAACCAGTGACCAGTGAGCAGTCAATCCCAATTTCCAAAAGAGAGGGATTTGAATAATGAATCAGTTTCAAATTCAGGGGTTTTTACCGTATACGTAACTGGTCACCTATACACGTGCTTCCACCATGACTTAACTTATGAAAACTATTCAAGTCCCCGACTTTCTAATACGGGGACTAATTGGTCACTGGTTACTGGTCACTGGTCAGGTGTCACTTTGCCAAACCGTGTTCTAAAGCAAAACGAACCAACTCTGTGCGACTGTTAGTTCCAGTCTTACTAAACAAACGGCTAACATACTTTTCTACATTTCGGACGCTAGTTTCCAAGCGCCGAGCAATTTCTTTATTCATTAGCCCCTCAGCTACTAGGTTGAGAACGCTTTGTTCTCTAGGAGTTAAGTCAATAGCAAAAGGTGCTGGCGATTGAGAAATGGCATTTTTTTGAGTTAACAAAGCTTTAATTTGGGCAATCTGATTAGCCAGTTCTGTAATATTGGGTGCTTCGCCCTCTTCAGTCGGTGTGGGAGTACGAGAGGAACGGCGTTCCAGTAAGTTCTCTACAATAGCAACTAATTCGTCAGGATCGAAAGGTTTTGGCAGATAGGCATCAACACCCGCCTGGTAACCTTGAATGCGGTCAGTCGTCATTCCTTTTGCAGTCAGAAATATCACGGGGAGTGACCGAAAACGAGGGTCATCCCGCAGTTGCTTGAGGAATTGGTAGCCATCCACCTGTGGCATCATAATGTCTGAGATGACCAAATCTGGTAGGTTCTGTTGCACTAACTCCCACCCCTCTCGGGCGTTACTGGCAACCTGAACGCTGAAACCGCTCTCTTGCAAATAATCTTTCACTGCTTCACGCAATCCCGGCTCATCATCTACCAGTAACAATTGTCCTGCCATCTACGGTACCTTTAGCGCTACTTTTCTCCAATTTAGCGAAGTTTGATGACAATCAGCTACTCATACCATTTTGGATTTTAGATTTTGGATTTTGGATTGAGCAAGCATTACCCAGACTAAATTTCACACTCCTACTCTGTGGCATTCTTTTTTCAATTTGGTATAACGAAGAAATCTTTTGTTTTGACTTTTAAGTTTGAGTATGTTAACGAATTTTTCTAGTTGAAGAAAATCTGTGTATATTTATTTACTATGTCTGCAACTGTTAGAGGCTAAGTTATAACCGTAACTCAGTATAAAGGAAAATTTCATAAAAAATTAACACAAGCAAATCCACGCATCCAAAATCCAAAATTGTTAAAGCCACTCAATGGTTTTGGCGTTTTCTGGTAACCGGGCATGTTTTTGTCCAGCTGCACGTGCTTTAGCCGTAAATAACCCAATAGGAGTCCCCAACATATCCACAAGGCTAGCTTTACCTACCAAAGCTTTTATGGTGTCTCTTGGCAGTTCCTTGAATACCCAGCGTCCTATTCGATAAAAATATTCTGCGGGCTTCATATCCCTCATTAACTCCACGCCATGCAATTCGTGTAAATAGCGGTTTGAACGCCCGTAGCGTCGCCATTGACTTTCCAGTTCTTTCAATGTTACGCGGTGACGATGTTTGACAATTGCTTCGGGAGCAAATTCCAAACGTCCCATATTGTGCTGTAAGATACGCCAACAAATGTCTGCATCTCCACCAGTCGTCAGATAAGGACGAAATAAACCTATTTTTTCAAAAGCTTCCCGTCGAATTGCCAAGTTCGCAGTTTGACCGTAGGGATAAAAAGGATGAGCAAGGGTGTGTTTCTGCGATAAGGTGTCTTGACGGTCTGCGTGTTGTTCTAGTAATGTTGTTCCGTGCAGCGCCAAGACTTCACCAGCAACGATCGCTACATCTGGATTCACAAAAGGTGCAATGAGTAACTCCAACCAACCCGATTGCGGACGACAATCAGCATCAGTAAAAGCCAGTATCTCACCAGTCGCAGCGCGAATACCAGCGTTACGAGCCGCGTAAGAACTTTGAATTTTAGTTTCGCTTAAAGGACGAATTGTAATTGGACTATTGTCAGCAGCAGCTTGCAGTAGACTGGTCGTGCGATCGCTACTGTTGTTATCTACCAATAAATATTCTACTTTCTCCTTTGGGTAAGTTTGATCTACTAGATTTGATATTAACTCTGGTAAATCCGCTTCCCCGTTATAAATAGGTATAATTACTGAAGCTTTTGGTAAAAAAGAGTTAGTGGTTGCTGTGTTAACTTTTGTCATTTGTCATTTGTCATTGGTCATTGGTCAAAAGTCATGAGTTGTTTACCACTAACCACTGTAAGGGCGCAAGACTGCCGCGCCCCTAACCACTGTAAGGGCGCAAGGCTGCCGCGCCCCTACTAAAATTTCAAATCGTTCGCGCTATTACTCAACGACTGTAACGGTTGTTTTGGTGGTACGGGCAGAGCAAGGCTGTTAGTGGATAGAATGGAAAGTGCTCGCGCATAATGGGGGTCATTCTGAGTTCCCAGCAAATTGGGATTTGCCGCTAACTGACGCTGCTGTGCTGCTGTTAAGTCTAATTTAATATCTGGGGCAATTCCCTTGTGATTAATATCTGTTCCTTTAGGTGTATAATAATGAGCAATGGTGACAGCGACACCAGAACCATCTGTAAGTTCGTGAACCGATTGTACTAGAGCTTTTCCAAAAGTTTGACTGCCAACAATGACTGCTCGGTTATTGTCTTTCAGTGCTCCTGTGAGAATTTCGCTAGCACTTGCCGAATTATTATCCACCAATATAACTAGGGGGCGATTTGTCATAGCAGTGTGATTTGCCTTAGTTTCCTCACTACCGCCCTTACGGTCTACAGTCTTAACAATTGCTCCGTTGTCGAGCCACATCCGAGCAATTTCAATACTAGCTTGTAACAAACCACCAGGATTGCTGCGTAAATCTAACACAAAGCCATCAACTTTTTGAGCATTCAAATTGCGGATAGCCCGCCGCATTTGACTTGATGCGTGAGCGCTAAACTCCCGCAAACGGATGTAGCCAATTCGCCGCTTACCTTCTTGCTTTAAGGTATAATTTACTGTCGGCACTTCAATAGTTGCTCGTGTTAGTTTTACGTCAAAAGATTGCTGCCCTTCACGTCCCAATCGCAAAGTTACCATAGTGCCGGATTTGCCGCGAATGAGCTTAGAGGCATCTTCCGCTTTCATTTGTTGAGTGGGTTTGCCATCAATTGCTAAGATCAGGTCTCCGGCTTTTACGCCGGCTTTTAGCGCCGGAGAATTCTCAATAGCTTCTACAACAGTGAGCTGCTTGGTTTTTTCATTAAATTCCATCCGGATACCAATTCCAGAGACTTCCCCGGATGTTTGGCTAGTCAGGGCTTCGTACTGTCGAGGATCCATAAAGCGAGTGTAAGGATCGCCCAATTTTTCCAAAGCTTCGCGAATAGCAACATAAGCTTCATCACGGGAGGTATAATCTTTATTTAGCAAACTCTGGCGAATTGCTAACCAGTCCTGTCTGTTAAACGAAGAATCGACATATTCACGATTCACCAGTTGCCAGACTTCATCAACTATCGCTTTCGGGCTGTCTTGAAGTGCAGCACGCACCGAATGACACCAGACCGGACCAAATACAGAAAGAGAGGCAGTTGAAGCTATAGCTCCACCAATCAGGGCTGCTTGGAGCGGCGAGTGACGTTTTGCAGATTGATTCATGTATACTAGCTGGAATAATTGTGTTGTTGACAGTGTAGCAATCAGGTTTTTCAGGGACTATAGATTTTTCTGTTTATGTAAACCTTCTTCATTAATTTTCCTTGATGTTTCTTTAAGAACACTGAGTCACCGTTCAACCAGTTCTTATAACATAACTCACGTTTTCCGCAAGCTTCATCTAAAAGCTTTCGGGAGTGTGGAAACCGTGTGTCTTTAGACCACGGAGGAAACACGACGCGGGCAGTTTTAACTGCCGTTACCCATACCGCCTTGGAGAGATTGATACCGTGTACTTTTGTTTTGTACTTTCGCTCAGACAATTATGAACTGATATCTTTCTCTCTGTACGCATACGAGTTTTGCCCTTACGAGCCTTCCCTTTCGGGAGTGATGTTAGCTTCGACTCTGTTCACATCCGGTACTCTTCAAGCAACACTGTCTTACCCCTCGTAAAACTGTTTAATTACTCAATTTCAGAGCTTGGAACTAGCAACGCATCCCAAGGTGAGAACTTTAACACTTAATGTGAACCCAGCTTGTTTAAGGCTGATAGTCTGGTGCAACTAACTAAAATGGTGGGGCATGAAGCCCCGTCACTTTAGTGCGGGGTGCTGACTCTATTAAGATAGCATTTAGCTAATTAGATCGGTGTAGTAGAATTCACCTAAAAAGGGTGATATCAAGTACTTAATGAAACGCCAAGTAACAAACAGTAGATTCAACCCAAAGACAATACTGTCCGGGAGAAAGTGGCAATTTTTACAAAGGCTAGTTCTTGGACTTTGCCTTGTACTAGCCAGCCTGCTGGTTTTTAACACTATAACCCTAATTTCTGCGTCCTCCAAGCCAGTAGATGCCTTTTTTGTACTTGGTGGAAGCATAAGACGAGAAATTTATGTTGCCAAATTGGCAAAACAATACCCCCAAATTCCCATCCTTATCTCTCACGGTTCCCAAGACCCCTGTATTTGGTTGATTTTTCAGCAGGAGGCAGCAGACCAAATCCAAAACGTTTGGTTAGAAAAATGTGCAGATTCTACTTTTGGGAATTTTTACTATGGTATTCCAATTTTACGTCATTGGAAAGTGCATAAAGTAAAAATGATTACATCACCTACTCATTTGCCCAGAGCTAAATGGATGGCACAGATTTTCTTTGGTGCTCGAGGTATTTGGGTAGAAACAGAAGTTGTTCAAGAGCAAGGTGTCCCTGGTAATCAAGAGTCTTGGTTGAAAACAGGATTAGATATAACGCGCAGCTTATTATGGGCGGGGTTAAGCCCCATCATTCAACCGCAATGTTCTTCCGTCACAAAACTGGCTGAGGTGAAGATGGATGTTTGGCAACAGCAGGGTTTTAAGTGCGAACGTCAGGGGAAAGTAGGGAGTAGGGAGTAGGGAGTAGGGAGACACGAATGACAAATGACAAATGACAAATGACTAACTACTGCTAGCGATCGCTTCAACGGTAGATAAAGGCACATCTGCAAAATACTGTTGCTGAAATTGTTCTTCTCTGAGAGCGACTAAAAATTGGGCAATGGCTGCCTCTGCAAGGGTTGATTCAATGTTTGAGTGTTGAGTAAAAATTAAAGCACGGTCTTGGCGCGTGATTCTAAAACCTAAGTGTTTTAAACCTCTTAACCCTAACAGTAATGCGTGGTCACCTATACCAAGTTTGTCTAATAACTGAATGCGAGTGACTGGCTGATGTGTACGGCTGAGGTATTTGGCAAGCCCTACTAGAGTTAACCAAATTTGTTCTGGTGGTTTGTTCTTGGGTTTGCTCCAAGCAAGTGCTAGTGGTTGTTGATTGTAAAGGGAACGTTTCAACCAGGCTCGTAAATCGTCCCAACTGGTGGGACATTTTTCGATAAGGAGGGGAGGGGATGAGGGGGAGAGGGGGGGAGGGGGGGAAGGAGGGGTGTTACGCCAATCGAGTATAAGTGCCGATCGCTGGCTAAAAGCTGATTCCTGTAAAGAACGTACTGCTACAATTCTGATTTCGTAACGTTTTTTAAAGGTGTTGTAGTCGAGTTCGGCTATGCAGTCACACCTTCCTAGAGGTAGTTCATCCTTATAATGTCCCCACCACACTCCAGGAAAAGGGTTTTTTGTGGAATCATCTCGAATGTCAAACTCGGCTTTGATATACTGTACCTTTTTTCCTCGCGAATCTTGCTGATTGCGATGCCAAGCGTTCTCGAACCAACAGTTTTGAATCAATAGTTTTGGTACCGGATTTCCCATTCCACAGGGTTCTAGCAGTTTCAGTTCTAAAAATAATTCTTTTCCCAAATCTGCTACTGTCACCGCTATGTCGGCTTGTATAGTTGGTGTGAGGTTTGTACCTGCCAAAGATCGCCGTAACTGTTGGTTGATTGCTTCTGTAAATAAAAGAATATTCTCTACTGGAAGACTTAATCCGGCTGCATAAGGATGTCCTCCAAAGCGATATAAAAGATGTGCCTGCTCTTTGACGAGTTGGTACAAATCGATTGAATTAACCGAACGGGCAGATCCACGAGCGAGAAGAGGGGAGGGAGTGAGGGAGTGAGGGAGTGAGGGAGTGAGGGAATTTCCCTCCCTCTCTCCTTGACTTACCATCTCTGTACTCAAAAGAATAGTCGGTCGCCCTGTGTCCTGCGCGACTTGTCCGGCTACTAATCCCAAAACACCTACAGCCCATTGGGGGTCTTCCAGCACAATAACGCTAGTGGTTGATAAGTCCATTCTGGCTAGCTTTTGCTCTACTTGCTGGGTAACATCTTTTTGTAAAGATTTGCGACGGGCGTTAGCGAGTTCTGTCATCTCCGCAAGTTCGCTGACTCTTTTGTGGTCTCGACTTGTCAGTAATTCCACGCAAAAGCTGGCATCTCCTTGAATGCGACTCACGGCATTGATTCGCGGACCTAGCCCAAAGGAAATATCTGTGGGGCGATCGCCATTTTTTTGACACAATTCTAACAAGCGTCCCACTCCAGGACGGCGGCGCATTTCCGGTGTTTTCTTAAAATCTTCTTGCAGTCGCTGAATTCCCAATTGTGCTAAGTAGCGACAATCTCCACTCAACTGAACTAAATCCGCAATTAGCCCAACGGCTACTAAATCGAGTAAATCTTCCAGTGAAGACGTTTGTGGAACACTTGGCAAAGTTTGATAAAGAGCTTCCACCAACTTATAAGCTACAGCTACGCCAGAAAGATGAAACAGTGGGTGAGTGTTTGGTAAATATCGTGGGTTAATAATCGCTGTTACCGATGGACGTTCTGCTGGTAAAGTGTGGTGGTCGGTAACAATAATATCTATACCTAACTGTTTTGCATAAATAATTTCTTGGATATTGGTACTACCAGTGTCGCAAGTTACAATTAACTGAAACCTTTGCTTCGCTAGTTTATCAATTCCTTGACAGTTCAATCCGTGGGATTCAGTAAGACGATTGGGAATGTAGTAAATTAACCGTTCGTTTTGAGGAAAAAATTGTCCCAATCCATCCCATAAGACAGCAGTGGAGGTAATACCGTCAGCGTCAAAGTCACCCCAAATAGCAACTTGTTCTTTATCTTCCCATGCTTGCTGTAACCGTTGTACAGCCAAGTACATTTCTTGCTCAAACTCAAAAGGACTTGCCGATTGATAAGCTTGAGGACTGACAAAAGCAGCTAATTTTGCCTCATTTTGTATTCCTCTTTGCCATAACAACTGCGCTGCAAAGTGTCCTCCCAAAGCAGGCGCGTATTGTTTCACCGCCTGAATGAAGGATTCTGGCGGTTGTTCAGTTTGTGCAAGAATCCATTGCTGTTGTGGTGTTGGCATGGGGATGCGTGGATTTTGGATGCGTGGATTTTGGATTGAGTATTAGTTATTACCTCTGCTCCCTACTCCCTACTCCCTACTCCCTACTCCCTACTCTCCACTCCCGACTCCCTCAATCTCCGGTTCAGCTACCAAAGTATTAAGGGCGATTTCACTAGCGATTCCATCAGATTTGCGGGGACGCATGGCGGGACGAGAACGCTTATAACCTGCTCTTTCAGCTTTTTGATGCTCGTAGTCAATCAGTCTGCCATAGTACTCGTGCCTACTAAGATTCATAGATAGGAAAATATGTTGGCGGACATTACCAAAACCTTTGCGGGTGAAGAATTTCACGGCTGGAACATTGGCAGGATCTGTGTCCACTAGCATGAATCGCGCTCCATCCTCTATCATACGGGAAACAACTTTGTCAACTAGTTTGTCTCCCACGCCACAACGTTGAAATCTGGGGCTAACTCCCAACCATAAAATGTATCCGTATGTCCAACTTGCTTTGGTAATAATGGTTCCTAAAATAAATCCTGCAAGATGCCCATCAGCTTCGGCAACCAGGCAGTATTCTGGATCGGTGTTGTAAAGTCCTATCACCTCCCATTCATCCCAGCAACGATATAAGTAAGGATATAAATCGCTGGTAAATAACTCTTCGCCCAAGTGGTAAACAGGAGCAATATCGTCTATTCCTAATTCGCGGACATAAACCGCGTCACTATCATCAAAATGCATAAAATAATAAATTTAAAAGTTATCTGCAGTTTACAAGCTAACCTCTTGAATAGTCTCTAGATTTAGTAAGGTTGTAGCTGCTAGAGCAGGGGTTGCGATAAGCCGGGTACGGCTTGCGCTAAGAGCGAACGCAGATGTTTGCTCGGATATAGCTTGTGTTCTATTGCACCGTGTCGTGTACTGACAGTAGTTACAGGCTTTGCTACCGTCAGATTCTTGGGGAAATAATTCTCCTTGATAATAACGTCCTAACCAATATGTTAACCGATTTAGGAGTTGATTCAGCCTGTTGGCAGTTTGTTGGTGTTGAAAGGTACTGTAAACAAATTTAACACTTTGTAATTGATCTTCAAATTGGACAAACCAGTAAGTCATAGAAATATTTTCTGGCAAATAATTGCTAGTTTCAGCTAAAACGTACATATAGAGCCGTGTTTGCCAGTTTTGTTCTAATTTGCTTTTATTTGGTGGTTTTGGATAAGTTTTCCAGTCATGAATTTGTGCTTGCTCTTTATCTGCAATCAATAAATCGTAGATAACCGCCAGTAAATAATTTTGAACTTGGAGTGTCCGGTAATGTTCGCTTTCACGAAAGGTTTGGGTATGAGAGGAGGGTGTCAAAATTTCTGGTGCTGCATTAGCAAAAGCTGTCATCCAGCTTTGTAATTGAGCATCTTCTTTTAAGAAAGAATCAATAGGCAACCCCATTTCTCGCTGTTGCATGAGCAGGTGAAAGCGACTACCTAAAGTTTGCCGTTCCTCATGCTCTGGGTTAGAGGGAGAATGAAGTTGTTCTAAGTAAGTGTGTTGAAATTGGCGGGGACAACGTTCGAGTAAGTTGAGTTGTCCTTGTGAAAGTCGTAATAGTTGTTTTGAAGTTGACAGCATTCTTTTAGGATAGCTGCTTTCGGGAATTCTTGTAAGACCTGTATTAGTAGCCTCAACAACTGTAGTTGCGGCTATACGAACAAAGCTGGTTAACGAGAGTAGCACGATGTGGTTAACTCCTAATAAGGATTAGTAATTTCAGGGTGTGTCACAGTCAATACTGCTGTAGGTTCGCACACTACTTATATGTACTTGAAAACATATAAATCACCAAAAAGCTTATATAGCTTGAACTTCACGCTGTAAACGCTGTCTACAAAGTTAGAAAAACTTATATAGGACTCGATTAGGACTCAATGCCTGAGTCTGGTTGCGCTTATTGATACGTTAAAGACTTGTACTGGATATGTAATATATAACGAAGTATATAACCAGCTTATACTACGTTGATTACGTCAAATAGTGGAAATTGCCAAGTACGTATAAATGCGCGAACCCACACAAGCTGGTTTGTTAAAGGCCCTGTTAGCGTTTTTTATAATTCATCAAACAAACCTACTAACTTAAACAATATTGCTCAAGAATTTAATACAAAGGACTTAAGCTAATACAAAAACTTGCCAGCTTAATCATAGTATTAAAGATGAATCGGCACTCAATCGTTGTGCTTTATAGATGCCAAACTTTATAATGGTAATTCCCAATCCTCAAAGCGCAAGTCAGGAACACGGCTAAATTCACGGGTATTGTGGGTGACTAAAATTAGATTGTTCGCGATCGCAATTGCTGCAATCTGAAGGTCATTAGGACCAATTGGAGTTCCTAAACTTTCAAGTTGTGCCCGGATGCGTCCATAAACTGCTGCTGCCTTACCATCAAATGGCAAACTGATAAATTCGCGGAAAAACTCCTGATACAATACCAAATTACTCTCAAGACGAGTGCCTCTGTAAGCACCATAATAGAGTTCAGCTTTCACAACATCGCATAACACTACATCTTGGCGTGGTGCGCTTGTTAATTTGTCAACAATTATTGAATTCCGACGAGTAAGGTATAGTATGCAAGTATTGGTATCTAATAAATAAATCACAAAAGTTCCCAAAGCCTTTGTTCATATTCTCCTTGTTCGCCTCGTGTCAGTGGTTCCCCTTCCCACTTTCCAGCAGTCCTCTCAAAAAAGCCAGGACTCCAACCTAGCTCTGCTGGTGTTTTGCTAACTGTCTTCTTCTCGTTTTGATTGAAAGATTCAGCTTGAACAGCTTCCTCTAAAATATGCTTTAACTCAGCTTGCAGCGATCGCCCATGTCTCTGAGCAAGCACTTCCAATTTCTCAAGCAACGTAGGATCTAAATTGTGAATAACAACTTCAACCATGTCTCCCATCCTCAATTTAAGATAGGTTTATGACTTATTCTAGCTGAGCAAAGCCAACAAAATGAGAATTGGCGGGGACAACGTTCAAGTACATTAAGTGACTATAAACCGTGAATGTTTTCATTTTTATGTAAATTTTAATACTAACTTTTCCTGATAAAGGTGTAAAAAATGGATAAGATCTTGCTGATTGGAGTTACTGGAGGCACTGGCGCAAATGTCGTTAAGGGATTTCTCGAACAGGGAATGACTAACCTATGTGCTATGACCAGGAAAATTGACCTTGAGCGTCCTTCCTTAGTCAAGATGAATGATGCAGGAGTTGAGCTTGTGGAGGCTAGCTTAGACGATGAAGCTTCACTAGAAGTTGCCTTTGCAGGTATTTCGGCTATTTACTGCCACGCCACCTCTACAGATTCTGCTAAACCCGATCTACAAGAAGTGGATCGGGCAAAGAGAGTTGCACGAGTTGCAAAGAAAAATGACATCAGGCACTTTGTGTATAACTCTGCAGGTGGAGCAGACAGAAATTCTGGAATCAGCCATATTGAACAGAAGTACAAGGTGGAGCAGGTGTTGAAAGAGGCGGGTTTACCAACAACCATGTTGCGGGCTTGCTTATTCATGGAGGAATTTTGGAAGAAATACACCCGCCCGTCTATTCTCAAAGGCGTTTTCCCATTCTCTATTCAGCCAGATAAACCCATACATCTGATTACAACTAAGGACATGGGTCGCGTTGCAGCCTATGTTATTAAGAATCCCTCTAACTACATTAGTCAAGACATTGAGCTTGCTGGCGACGTACTAACTCCAAAGCAAATGACAGAAGCTTTCTCAAAAGCGCAAGGGATTCCAGTGATCTACAGAGAGACACCAGCTTGGATATTTTTGCTCCTCTTGCGAAAGGAACTGTTTGATTTGATTCAGTGGTATCGCACCAAGGGTTATCAAGCCGATGTTCAGCATTTACGGGAAGAGTTTCCTGGGCTTTTGACTACATTTAGTGAATTTCTGGCAGAAAGTAACTGGGCAAATAAAGAACTTACCTATGAGAGCCTATGATGAATTTTTCATGATTAAGCTCAATGACTGTTATCGCGACGATTCGTAAATCATCGCGATCGCAAGTAGGCAAAAGACGAAAACGGTTGCACGACCTATCCATTGCCATACACTTGCTGAGAACAAAAACTCAAGAATTGAAAAAACACTAAAAACGTGAGAAAGAATGTAGACTATTGCAAAGCCGAGGATAACCAGCAAAAAATACCTGAGTACCTTACAAGCCCACTTGAAAAGTAAACTATTCTCGTTTGTCAGATTAGTTTTCATAGCCTTGTCCTAAGTTGGAAGTTGAATTTATTGAGAGTGCTACGGAATTTCAACCTAGAGGGAACACGAAAAAGAGAGCCGTTTTATTTACAGGCTAGAGTTTGTGCTTTGATGCAATAAGGTTTGAACCTGGGTTGGAATTTTCCAAATTTAGCTTAATCGGGCAGAAGCCCCACGTCTTACCGCGAAGCGGAAGCGTGGGATGAATGACCGAGCAATCAGGTTGCGTCCTCCGACCTATGTTCATCTACGATGAACGCGGGAGTGAGGTGGAATTAGGCAAGAAAAATGGGGCAGCCTTCATAGGTCATACAATCCCTAATACAGATGGAAAAGTTGTTTTCAAGGCTGCCCCATTTTTTAAAGCTTGGTCTCCCGGACAGCAACCTGATTGCTTATCTCTGTGTTGGGGAGACGATCCACCCAGTCCTCAACTATTGAAGTGACTGTTTTCTCTTTACTTGCTGCATATAATCGCAACTTATTTAATCTTCGTTCTGACATCCGTACATTCAATCTAGTTGTTTTCATATTTGTTTACCCAATGTTGTCACAGATATGCTATCATAGATGGAACAGAGGAGGTGATAAAAAATGTTGCTTAACTATCAGTATCGTGCTTATCCGGATACCAATCAAAAACTAGAGTTCAACGAATGGTTGCGAATTTGTCAATACTGGTACAACAAGCAACTAGGAGATAGATTTGATTGGTGGGAGAATAACCGTAATCGCATTGATGCTTGTTCAATAATCAGTTGTCCATTGCCTCAACTACGAGATAAACCAGATTTATTTTCTCAAAAGAAGCAGCTTCCTATTTTTAAAGAGGACTTGTTTAAAGTAGGGCATTCTGGAGAATTGTTAGACTTTTCTCGCGTTCCCTCTCAAACATTGCAAGATGTATCTAAGCGAGTAGACAAAGCTTTTTCTCGTTTTATTCAAGGAGATAGTAACGGAAAACGTAGTGGAAAGCCACGTTTTAAGAATGCGGCACGCTATCGTACTATGAGGATTGAGGGACAAGCTATAACGATTGAACGAATTGAAAAAAACTGGTTATTCTTGTCAATTTCAAAGCTTGATGGTTGGGTTAAAGTGCGTTTACATCGACCTTTACCCAATGGTTCTGTATTGAGAAACGCTTTGTTAACTTTGAAAGCTGATGGCTGGTACATCACAATTTGTCTAGAAGACCCGAATGTACCTGTTTTCACACCAGATGAAATAGTCCCAACATGGGATAACACTTTGGGATTGGACGCAGTACTACATGAAGATGATTATTTGGCAACTTCAGAGAATACCAAGTTACCTTCTTTAAAGTCTTTCAGGAAGTCGGAAAAACGTCTGGCTAGAGTTTCTAATCGTAAATCTGCCAAGAAAAAAGGTAGCAAAGCACGTCGTAAACTTGCCAAGAGGGAAGCACGCGAACATCAACGTATTGCTAGAGCAAGAAAAGACCACGCATTTAAGACCGCTCATGCAGTAGTTCGGACAAATAAAAAAGTTTTTGCACACGAAGATTTAAACTTAAAGGCTTTGTCAAAAAGGAACAAAGCCAAACAGGATGAGGACGGCAAGTATTTACCAAATGGTCAGTCAGCCAAATCGGGATTAAACAAATCTTGGAATGACGCTGCATTTGGACAGTTTTTTAAAATCCTGGAATACATAGCTGGAAAAGCTGGAGCTAGGACAATAGCAGTAAAACCTGCATACACGTCTCAGTTACTCGCATATCGTGACGAGTTTATCTTCACTGATTGCGATATCCGCGAGTACTGGGATGAATTTGAATTGCTTTGGGTTGACCGCGACATTAATGCCGCTCTCAATTTAAAGCGTGTTGGGCTGGGACTGTTCCCAACAATAAAACGCCGTAGAGGGAATCCAGTAGTAGGTGACTCTACTACCAATAGTACCTCAAAGGAAGTTCTGGAAACGTTAAAAGCGTGCCAGAAGCCTACACCGACCAGCTTGCTGGCGGTGTAGGTAGTTCACGATTTGAGATTGAAAACTAAGGTTAGTAACTGGTACTAAGTTACAGCCTATCTCTCAAATAGAGAGAAAGTGTCTCTGGAGTATGAATTGTTACGATTGAACGCAACTTTGTCTGAAAACTTTGACATTTGGTAACTTTCCAGCAACTGCTGTTTCATCTCCATCCAAAATATGGACATCCAATATCATGCTAGTAACTAGCTTGAACTCACTAAGTTTCTTGTAGTTACTCTTTACTGACTAATTTAATTACCAACAAGGTCTTAATTCTCACTTTAAAGTAACTAAGTTACAAAGTCAAGCAACAAATATGCCATCTTTGCTTATACTTGCAAAATATGTATTCAATTCTCTAAAGAGCAATTATTTTGATATTTTTGAAGAGTGTGGGATTGAGAAGAGTTGATTTCTGATGAAAAAAATGTTTATCTAACTTTAGAGAGATGCAAATTTAACATTTTTCTGTTTTTTAACGAAGCATAGGCAGATATCAATTTGATGAATGCAGATTATGAATATACTTTCTGCTGAGTTTCTGGAAGCTTTGGCTGCTAAACGAGGATTGTCTAGCAGCGAACTAGAAGTTTTTTTTCTTTCCGTGGATGGAAAATCGCCAACCTTAATTGCCAAGGAACTGGGTATCAGCCCCGAAGCAGTCCGTAAAAGATTAAGTGAGGTGTATAAGAAATTTAATGTCGGTGGTGGTGGTCCTGGGAAGATAGTTAAGTTACAACAAGTTCTGCAATGTGAGTATCAAGCATCCACTGATACTGAGGAATCTATTGTCCACAAGCGCCAGGATTGGGGTGAAGCACCGAGTTTGTCTGTCTTTTACGGACGGACAGCAGAACTGTCTCTGCTCAAGCAGTGGGTTGTTAGGGATAATTGCCAACTTCTAGCACTATTGGGAATGGGTGGAATTGGCAAAACGGCTTTGTCTGTAAAATTAGTAGATGAAGTGAAAGATAATTTTGAGTCCTTCATTTGGCGATCGCTACGCAACGCACCCCCAGTCAAAGAACTTTTAGCCAACCTGATCCGATTTTTATCAGATGAGCAAGAAACTGATTTACCAGACACCGTAGATGGAAGACTCTCGCTGCTGATTCATTATTTACGAAAGCACCAAAGCCTTTTAGTACTGGATAATGCTGAGACAGTTTTGCAAGGGGGCGATCGCGCGGGCGACTATAGAGAAGGATATGAGGGTTACGGTGAACTGCTAAAAAGGGTAGGGGAAGAACCTCATCAAAGTTGCTTGATATTAACCAGTCGAGAAAAACCGAAAGAATTCGCACCTCTTGAAGGAGAGACATCACCAGTCAGAACGCTCTCATTATCTGGCTTGGGACAAACAGAAGGGCAAAAAATTCTGAAAGATAAAGGTTTATTTGGCTCCCAACCAGAATGGACACAACTGGTTGAAAAATATTCTGGCAATCCATTGGCATTAAAGTTAGTTGCTGAGCCAATTCGCGAGTTATTTGGCGGTGACATCGCCGTTTTTATTCAGCAAGGAGAGATAATTTTTGGTGATACGCGTAATTTATTAGATCAGCAGTTCGAGCGCTTGTCAGAGCAAGAAAAAGAAATCATGTACTGGCTGGCAATTAAGCGGGAAACAATTTCTTTAGAAGAGTTATTAGATGATATTATACGTCTCGTCTCAAAAAGAGAATTACTAGAAGCGCTAGAATCGTTACGGCGACGTTCTTTAATTGAAAAAAGTCTTGCATTGTTTACGCTTCAACCAGTCGTGCTGGAATACATGACTGACAAATTAGTTGAACAGGTTTGTCAAGAAATCAAAACTGGTGAAATCGCTTTATTTATGAGCCATGCTCTCATTGAAGCGACTACAAAAGATTATACTAGAAACACTCAAACTCAACTTATACTTCAACCAATTATAGATAGGGTGTTAACTCTTTTTAGAACGCCTAAAAATCTTGAAGAAAAGCTAACTCAAATTTTAGCGAAACTGCAAGATCGCTCGCCACCAGAAGCAGGATATGCAGGTGGAAATGTTCTCAATATGCTTTGTCAGTTACAGACTAATTTAAGCGGCTATAACTTTTCCAATCTCACTGTTTGGCAAGCCTATTTACAAGGAGTCAATTTACATAATGTAAATTTTGCCAATACCGATTTATCAAAGTCTGTTTTTTTTGAAAAATTAGTGAGTATCTCATCAGTTGCATTTAGCCCAAACGGAAAATTTTTGGCTACAGGTGATGCTGATGGGAAAACTCATTTATGGCAAGTGGAAGGGGGAAAGCTACTTTTTACCTGTGCAGAACATAGCGGTTGGATCAGGTCAGTAACCTTCAGTCCCGATGGTGAGACTTTGGCAAGTGGGAGTGAAGACCAAACAATAAAGTTATGGGATGTTCGCACGGGTGAAAGCTTTAA
This sequence comes from Scytonema hofmannii PCC 7110, assembly GCF_000346485.2. NCBI lineage: Bacteria > Bacillati > Cyanobacteriota > Cyanophyceae > Nostocales > Scytonemataceae > Scytonema > Scytonema hofmannii. The sequence goes on along the minus strand of NZ_KQ976354.1, from coordinate 8,967,810 downwards.
AACCTTGCAAGGGCATACCAGCCGAATCTGGTCAGTTGCCTTTAGCCCTGATGGTTCTCAAATCGCAAGCGGGAGTGAGGACCAAACAATAAAGTTATGGGATGTCCGCACGGGTGAATGTCTCAAAACCCTACAGGAGAAAGGTAGCCGAGTCTGGTCAGTTGCTTTCAGTCCCATGGGCAATATTCTAGCCAGTGGTAGTGAAAACCAAACAGTGAAATTATGGGATGTCCGCACGGGTGAATGCCTTAAAACCTTACAAGGACACACCGGTCATGTTAGGTCAGTTGCCTTTGGTTCTTCCCTGCAGGAGTTTGGTGACATTCTAGCGAGTGGTAGTGACGACCAAACAGTGAAATTATGGAACGTTCGCACGGGTGAATGCCTTAAAACCCTACAAGGACATAGCAAGCGCGTTAGGTCTGTTACTTTTAGTCCTGTTTTGGAAGCATCCCCGCAGGGGTTTGGTTGCCAGATAGCAAGTAGCAGTGACGACCAAACCGTGAAGATATGGAATTTCCAGACGGGTGAGTGCCTTAAAACTTTGCAGGTAAGTACCAGCTGGGTAAAGTCGGTTGCCTTTAGTCCTGTTCGCGTTCGCGAAGCGTCTCGCAGAGAAGCGTCTCGTTCGCGAAGCGTCTCCGATAGGACAAGAGAAGACTCCTCCCAGGAGTTGAGTTACATCTTAGCAAGTGGCAGTGATGACCAAACGGTAAAGTTGTGGGATGTTCGCACCGGTCAATGCCTCAAAACTTTGCAGGGAAGTAGCAGTTGGGTGAGGTCAGTTGCTTTCAGTTCTGATGGTTGCCAAATAGCAAGTAGCAGTGAAGACAAAACAGTGAAATTATGGGATGTCCAAACGGGTCAATGCTTGAAAACCTTCCAAGGGCATACCAGTTGGGTAAGGTCAGTTACTTTCAGTCCTGATAGTCGTCAGATAGCAAGTAGTAGTGACGACAAAACAGTTAAATTTTGGGATACTAGCACGGGTCAATGTCTTAAAACCTTCCAAGGGCATACCGATCGCGTATGGTCAGTTACTTTCAGTTCCAATGGTTGTACTTTAGCTACCAGTAGTGAAGACCAAACCGTAAAGTTATGGGATACTAGCACGGGTCAATGCCTGAAAACCTTCCAAGGACATACCAGTCGCATATGGTCAGTTGCTTTTAGCCCTAATGGTTGCCAGATTGCTAGTAGCAGTGAAGACCAAACAGTGAAATTATGGGATGTTCGCACGGGTGAGTGTCTGAGAACTTTACAAGGGCATACCAATCGGCTTTGGTCAGTTGCTTTTAGTCCTGATGGTCGCCAGATTGCTAGTAGCAGTGAAGACCAAACAGTGAAATTATGGGATGTTCGCACGGGTGAGTGTCTAAGAACTTTACAAGGGCATACCAATCGGATAAGGTCAGTTGCTTTTAGCCCTGTTCGCGATCGCGAAGCGTCTCCGCAGGGGTTTGGTCATATTTTAGCGAGTGGTAGTGATGACTTAATGGTGAAGTTATGGGATGTCCAAACGGGTGAATGCCTTAAAACTTTGCAGGGACATACTAATCGGGTAAGATCGGTTGCGTTTAGTCCTGATGGTCTGACTTTAGTGAGTGGCGGTCAAGATGAGACTATTAAGCTTTGGGATGTATTAACGGGTGAATGTATTAAAACTTTGCGAACATTGAGACCTTACGAGAGGATGAATATTACTGGGGTTATAGGTTTAACTATGGCTCAAAAAGCAACTTTAAAAGCTTTGGGGGCGGTGGAAGAAAGGGAATAGTCTCAAAATTGCAATCCTCCTTGTAATCGAGCGTCAAATCCCTTTTCTCCCATCCCAATTTGAGCTTCTAAATATCTATTGTTATTGCTAAAATTTTGTTTTACGATAATGCCGTAGTTAAGGTTAGAAGCTCGACTGTCAAGACCAAGGTTAATTTGACTAAAATTTTTGAGATAGGCTCCAATAGATATGTCTTGATTGACTTTTTGCAAGGCATGTAAATCAAAAAAAAGTTCTTTGCCTAGTTCTAGTGTTGTCTTACATTCTAAGCCAGTTTTTAGACTAAATTGTGTGGTGATAAATTTTGTCCACTCACTGCGATCGATAAGTCAGAGTATATTTACGAACTGCCTTCCTGGGAATTAATACCATCAGCCACTTTTGTTATTCGTCGGATACGCCGTTTATGAAACCTCCTGTAACTTACGCTGAATGGAACGCTTATCTAGATCGATTGATTATGGCACACTTCAAACTAGTGACTTGCCAATTCTCAATTCAGGTAAAATTTAATGAGTTTGATGGAAGGTGGTACAGTCAAGATGGGCAAGTAGTGTAGAAAGATTAGCTGTACTTATTTGAGACAATGCGATTATAAAGATATTCCCAAAGCGAATAAGAGGGTTTGTGCAAAGTAAGGTACTACTAATTAGTGGACAGGATAACCTCATAGTCCAAGCTGACCTGTTACAACTAACGCAAAAACATGCCTCCGATTATGCTTTGCAGTGGAAAGACCTGCTAAGGCAATACTTACAAGAAGATAAATGGTGGGACTGGGAGTTTAAACTTCAGTCAATAATCAGTAAGCAAGGCAACCGCGAAGGTTATGCAATCGAGTATGAAGGCGAAACCCAAGGGTTAATGATGATAGAAGTAGAAATGCATGGTTCACAAATAATGAGAGGAAAACGCCTGGTGTATGTTGATGGGATAGCTAGCGCGCCGTGGAACCGTCTAGAAATTCAGAACCCACCAAAACTTAGAGGCGTTGGTTCTACACTTTTAATGTTTGCGAGAAGTCGTAGTTTAGAGCTAGGTTATGAGGGCAGAGTCGGCTTACACTCTTTACCAAGAGCAGAAAAATTTTACGATAATCAAGGAATGCTTGATTTAGGTAAAGATAACGATTACGAGGACTTAATTTACTTTGAGTATGAGGTATGGCGTTCTCGTCGGTAAAATAAACGAAGGTAAAATCATGAGTCACCAGGAAGATAACAATCAAGAACTGTTCTCAAGTCCAATGGATTTATTACTCAATGAAGATTGGTTAAGAAAATCTGTCGAGTTTGAGGATGAAGTCGGTGGTAATATCAGTGTCGGCTTAGATTGGGGTAGCGCTTTGGGCGAACTTATGTTCAATCCCGAACTTTTTGGTCGGTTAATAACCTTACGTATTTCCCTCAACCGCGAAGTGCGGTTGCTACTCAGTGATTGGAATTTAGGAACTATTACTTCCTCTGCTACAAAAACCGCACGAGCACTTTTACTTCAAAAATTAAAACAACCCACACCTGATATGCGCGAAAAACTAACAACTGTTTTACAAAGGGACGAACTTTTCGGCGAGGAGTTTATCTCTAACTGCGAAGTACTGCGCGAATTGATTACACAAATGCTTACCATTGAAGACTGGGAAACGATTGCAACAGTCGCAGCAGACTCATTGAAAGAGCAAATTATGCACCATGCCCCAGTAGAAAAAATATCAGCCTAGTTTTGTAGAACGATGCCTTAATAATTCAGCTATTCCGTTTTGGTGACACAACTAGCATCCTTTTCACTAGGTGCAGAGGACACAGAGATAAAAGTTAGATAATTTTAGAACATATAGAGAGTAAAATGACGTCAAAAGGAGAATTTTTCCGAAGTTTTGAATGTGCAAGAGGTTTAATGTCAAAATTGCAATCCTCCTTGTAATCGAGCGTCAAATCCCTTTTCTCCCATACCAATTTGAGCTTCTAAATATCTATTGTTATTGCTAAAATTTTGTTTTACGATAATGCCGTAGTTAAGGTTGGAAGCTCGACTGTCAAGACCAAGGTTAATTTGACTAAAATTTTTGAGATAGGCTCCAATAGATATGTCTTGATTGACTTTTTGCAAGGCATGTAAATCAAAAAAAAGTTCTTTGCCTAGTTCTAGTGTTGTCTTACATTCTAAGCCAGTTTTTAGACTAAATTGTGTGGTGATAAATTTTGTCCACTCACTGCGATCGCTACTTTCAGTGAAAGCGATACCTGGAGTCAGTGAGAATCCAAAGTTCTGATTTTGATAGGAGTAGGAATAACTGAGGGTAGCGGAAAAGGGATTATTTCTATTACTTGCACTATTCCAATTTGCATTTAAGAATGAAGCGTTAGTTATAATTGATTTTGGTTGATTTTTAGCATCTCTTTGCACATCTATCTTCTGAAAGCTCAGCAAAATATTGCTATATATTCCTAAAGCAACTTCTTGCAAACCCATGTTGTTGTGAAATACGCCAGGCGCAGTGTTAGAATTAGTATTAAACCAAAAACCTGCTGTCGTACTGTAGTTAAAATGACCGGAAGAACCAGCATACACAACTTCCACTGCTGGTAAATATAAATAGCCGTTAAAACTTCGGAACTGAATATTTTGACGATCTGTTTTGGTTAGTTCAATGCGATCGAAGGCTAAATCTGATGATTTAATCCCAATGGGTACTGTCTCAGTATCTGCTAAATTAAATTGTTGGACAAAACTTTTCCCGTTTGAATGTTGTAAGATAATCTCAGCAGATGCAGATTCGTTTATAGGAGTAACAGTAGTTTTCACAGAAGAAATTTGTGTGCCGATCAAGGTAAGCATACCGAAATCTTCATTGGAAAGTCTCAGTTTAGAAAAAGAAGTATTTCCTTCTATAACTGGGCTACTCTCCTTGTTGAAAAACTGCAATCCCCGTCTGTACAACCCTGTTCTCACTTGAAGAATGTTGGAATTGACTGGTGTAATTTTGCTCTTAAAAGTCATGGTTCCAGAAACCTGCTTTAAACCACTGACCAAATTAGCATAAGATAATGTGCGATCGAGTCTATAATTGATTTGCCTTCTTTGAAGAGCCGTTGCTTTCGTTGTCAAGCTGGCAAACTTCTCTCTATTCTTAAAGTGGACTTTAGCATCTTCGAGATGATTCTTGAGGTTATTAATATCAATATTTTCAAAAATTAAACCAAGTGCCATTCCGATAGTAGAATTGACGCTTTGAGTCTCATTAATCTTGCCATTTTCTAAATTGAGGGTGAGTGATATACCAGGATTAGCGAAAACATTAGTATAAGAAGCACTAACATTCACAGGGTTGTACTCAATCATGGTATTGTTGCGAACACGGCTAAAATACACCCTGTACCAATCGTTCTCAGCTTGACGTTGTGTACTAACGTTAAACTTGGGTTTTCTTTGACCATAAGACACCCAATATAACGAATTGAGATAGTGTAAATCTCTTTCGATATCTGTTTGAAAGGGATTGACTAAAGTGTTTAATAAATCTGTATTATCAAACTTTCCTAGCTGTGCAACTTTAATACCTGGCAAAGAAGTTATTGAGGAAGTAAACTGAGATGGTTTTCCTGTAATAGGATCTCCCCAGAAAATTCCAGTAGCTTCTAAAACCCGTTTGGGAATAATCTCTCGTTCTGCCAATCTCACGTTACCATCATCGAGCAGAGGTTTTAAATCAACAGTAGGAAAGCCTTGCAAAATTCTGGGAGAATTAGAAACATTTAAGGTTTGGAATAAAGAACCACCGCCATTTAAACTGTAAGTCGAACCACTACCAAGATTGGGAACAGTATTTTTCAAAATTGTTACAGTGGAAGTTCTCGAATCAATTCCACTGTGAATCAGAACTTTATCAGCTGGAATTCCTGGTGGATTTGTGATTTGCCCTCCAATGGTGATGATGGAAAAGTTTTGATTTTCAACGTCTCCGGTTAAGTTATCAAAATTATTGGGAATGAGCGAAACTGCTTGAAAACCTCCAAAAGCTTGCTCTAGTGTGATGCTTTGGGTTATTTCGGTGTCAGTTGATTTACCTTGATAAAGAATTCCTCCTTGCCATCCTTGAGTCTCGAACACAACTCTATTACCAGGAAGTACCCAGTAGAATTGGTCTTCTTTAGGAAAAAGAGCAAATGTAAATTTATGAATAATGGGATTTTCTTTAGCAAATTTTATATCAAAATCAAAATAGCTATTATCTGTATTAGGTTTGAAGGATTGAGGATAAAAGGTTAAATTATCAGTTGGATTAACCAGCCAAGGATATTTACTAGCACTGACTGTTAAAGCGTCTAGAAGAGTTTTTTGTTGATTTTGATTGTTTTCCTTTTGTTCTTTAGGATTGGGTTCTAACTGAGTAAGGGGAGAAGATTGAGTTTTATCAATGGTTTCTAGATGACTTGGAGATATATGTGCTTGGGCAGTTCTAAAGCCATTTATGGTATTTTTGTCAATAGCTTGTACTAATTTGATTGTGTAAAAATTATAAGCTATTATAGAAATAAAAAATATACTGAGATTTTTGATTGGGATGAAATTTTTCATTGAATTAAACGCAAGAAAAAGAATTTGAGTAGTTTTATACAAAATATATCTACTCAAATCTTGTAGAAATCAGACTATGGAAATCCTCAATCATTCTGGAAAAATTTTAAGAGATGTAGGTTGGGTTGAGCACGAGCGTTACCCAACAAATATATGTTTGTGTTGGGTTTCGTTTCTCAACACAACTTAAGAATGTTGGGTTTCGTTCCTCAACACAACTTAAGAATGTTGGGTTTCGTTCCTCAACACAACTTAAGAATGTTGGGTTTCGTTCCTCAACCCAACTTAAGAATGTTGGGTTTCGTTCCTCAACCCAACCTACGCAACTTTCTTCTTATTCAAGACCGCTTAAACCATTAACCCCAGCGCCTGATTTAATAATTGCTGATTGAGCAGCAACATCATTGGCTGTTGTCGCGGCTTTTAAAGCTGCGGCTGCTTCTTGGAGAAAGGGATTAGCACTGACTGAATTAGTGACTGCGGTAACTGCACCAGGATCGACAAGTAAATTACTAATACTTTCGTCATTTCCGCCTGGAGTTTTTCCTGCTGTCACTGTTGGTTTCACATTCAAAGGTCCTTGAAAATAAAACCCTGCTGGTAAACTAATTTCTCCACTGATACTTTGTGAACCACCAGAAGGTCTAACTAACACAAAGCTTCCACTAGCATTAGCAGTCTGAGCAGCTACAGGGTCTGCTAAAAGTGTTGTTATTCCTAGTAAACCGAGGAAAGCAAAACTAGCCTTGAGTGTAAATGATGTTGATTTCACAATTAAGTTCATTCTGTGCTTCTTCCTGATACTGATGGTGTGCTTAACTCAAAAATAGAACTGGTTTTAACGTACTTTTGGTCGTTCTTATCTTCAAAGGAGAAGATAAAATCACTTGCGGTTTATTTGTTCTTTTATTTTTTTATTTCTTTTGCCATCTTTTGTAAATTCGTAGTTCTACAGAGTCAGTTTTTGAATTTTTCTTAAAACAAGAAAGGTACAAGTATTTCTATCAAAAGCTAATGATTGAAAAAATCTTGCCTTTACTTGTGAAATTCCTGTTGTCATAGTAAAAAAGAGGTAATATCAGTAAGTATGAGTACTTAGATCCCCGACTTCTTTAAGAAGTCGGGGATCTGGCAGATCGTTAGCCTTATTCTGACAGCAGACCCTCCGGAGATATACGGAGCGATCGCGCACATCCCAAATCCGAAAACCTTGTAAACCTCGACCCATGCACCAAGCCAAAGTCTTTATCACTCGCCGTCTTCCCACCGATTTAGCTCGACTGCGACAAGTTGCGACTATCGAAGTTTGGGAAGAACGCCAACCACCTCCTGATGAAGTTTTACTGGAAAAGGTGAAGACAGTAGATGGCTTGCTTTGCTTGCTGACTGACAGGATTGACAAACAACTGATAGAAGCCGGAACTTGTCTTAAGGTAATTAGCCAAATGGCAGTTGGGTACGATAATATTGACATCCCAACTGCCACTGCAAAAAAAATTCCAATCGGTCACACTCCAGGTGTACTGACAGATGCAACTGCTGATTTTACGTGGGTATTACTGATGGCTGCTGCACGGCGAGTGGTGGAAGCAGATAGGTTTACTCGTGCTGGTTTGTGGCGAACGTGGGAACCAGACTTGTTGCTAGGACCAAATATTACAGGTGCTACCTTGGGTATTGTTGGCTTAGGGCGTATCGGTCAAGCAGTTGCGCGTCGTGCCAAGGGGTTTGAGATGCGGGTCTTGTATACTAGCAAACACCGATGTCAGGCGGAACTAGAGCAATCTTTGGGTGTGGAGTTTGTGAGTTTTGAAAGTTTGCTGCAAGAATCAGACTTTGTGACGATTCATACTCCGTTATCTGACGATACTTACCATCTCTTTAGTTATCACCAGTTTGAACTGATGAAGCAGTCTGCTATTCTCATTAACACAGCACGAGGAGGAGTTGTAAACCAAGATGCTCTGTACCAAGCACTTTTACAAGGTCAAATTGCAGGTGCTGCTATAGATGTTACCGAGCCAGAACCAATTCCCATCGATCACCCGTTACTCACCCTCGATAATCTGATTATTGCTCCTCACATTGGGAGTGCCAGTCGGCAAACACGGGAAAAAATGGCAAATATGGCGATCGCAAACCTAATTGCTGGGTTGAAAGGCGATCGCTTACCTGATTGTGTCAATCCTGAAGTTTATGGGTGAAGTCTGCTCAGATGCGATCGCCTTATCTACCTCTTGACTATCCTCAAACACGGGAAAAAATGAATCCCTTGCCCGTATAAGAGAGCAAGGGAGGAATCTACAGGTAGCAAAGATGAACCAATCTACTAAGCTAATAATTCTTTAACTTGCACAGCCTCAGTTAGCCTAACTCTTGTGGGACGGGCGTCCTCGCCCGTTCTGCCGTGCAAATTTAAAGCGCAACAGCTTACCACTGATATCGAATCTGGTCGTAAATCTTCACGTATTCTTCTCCTGGGTTGTTCCAAGAGTAGTCATACTCCATCCCTTGAAGGGCAAGCTTGCGGAATTCCTCTGGCTCGTTGTACCACAACTTCAGAGCGCGATCCATTGCCGACTCAATAGCATGGTAATCCGACTGGTAGAACACGTAACCGTTTCGTTCTTCTGAGGGTTTGTTTTCTTCGTAATCTCGGTCAAACACCGTATTAACGAGTCCACCAACTCCCCGAACTATCGGTACAGTCCCGTACTTCAAACCAATCATCTGAGTTAACCCACAGGGTTCGTAATTGCTGGGGACAACAATCATATCTGCCCCTGCATAAATTAAGTGGGATAATTCTTCGTTAAAGCCAAGTTCCAGATGAATATCGGGGTTATCGTTTAAGAAACGTTTTTCGTGCTGGAAGTGAGCATTGATCCCGGACTCTGTTGCCGAACCTAACAGCACAAATTGTGCTCCGTTGTGGATGGCGTGGTACATTGCGTGATGGACAAGATGCACACCTTTTTGATCGTCCAAACGACCAATATAAGCAATGAGGGGTTTATCGACATCCTGTAGCAACAGCCGTTCTCGTAACGCTTTTTTGTTCTTCGCTTTCTCTTCAAAATTGTCTTTACTAAAGTGATGGGGTATGTAACGATCTGTTTCTGAATTCCAGAAATCGTAATCAATACCGTTCAAAACTCCAGTAAATTTATCTTGGTATAGGTGTAAAGTGTGACCTAGCCCGTAACCAATGTTAGTATAACGAGCTTCCCAGGCATGATGGGGTGAAACTGTTGTGACTGCATTGGAGTAAACAATCCCTCCTTTCATAAAGTTGATGGCAAAGGGGTTGAAGTTGTCTTGCAGGCGATCGTGATGGAAGTAGTGTTCTGGTCGGTTTAAACCCGTGGCTCGTAGAATCTCAACACCACCAAAGCCCTGATGCTTGAAGTTGTGGATGGTGTAGCAAACCCGTTGATGACCCATTCCGTGATATTGGTAAGTCTCATAAAGTATCACTGGAACTAAGCCCGTTTGCCAGTCATGGCAATGGATGACATCAGGTCGCTTGTTGCTCTGTTGCAAAAATTGCAAAGCGGCTTTGCTAAAGAACGCAAATCGCATATTGTCATCGTTACAACCGTAATAGCAGCCCCGATTAAAGAAATTATCCTGTGAGTGAGGTTCAATAAAGAAACACACTCGCCCGTGTACCCACCCACAGTAGACAGAACAGTGAATCGCACCGCCATACCAGGGTACCCACAGGTTCATGTAAGCGTCATGCAACCCCCATATGTGGTCGTAGCGCATACAGTCGTACTTCGGGAGAATAATTTCGACGCAATGTCCCCGGATTTCCAATTCTCTGCTGAGTCCATAAACGACATCGCCTAAGCCTCCAGCTTTAATAACAGGAGCGCATTCTGAGGCAAGGTGAACGATGTACATGTCTATCCTCGCTTAATAAAATTTTACCTTATATTATGTTTTCCATAATTACAGAAAAAATGTATCTCTTGGCAAGTAAGTTACCTATTCATTAGGAACAAAATTACCTAGTGACTGGATAAGTACTGTCTATCCGTGAAAATATCCTTCTTTATATTTAGAACGCGTGCAAGAATATGTCTTAAGCTATATTGACAGAGTATGTTAATATCTTTACAATCGAAATTCTAAATGTATGGGTATGGAGACTAAACTCAAAGAACTTATCGGCTTGCCTAACGTTTGGCTTTTTGTCAAGAGTAGTAATGGCTGGTTAAAGAATGTAGAAATCATGGATGTCAGTACTGATACTGTAACATTTCGTTACGAGCACGAATCTGATACAGAGAAGAGAATGTGGGAGAAAACCACTCGAATTGATAATATTGCGGAAATAGAAGTTCGTTTGTTAACACTGCCAAAGTGCGATCGGCAAGTGCAAGATATCAGGAACAGGCTTTCCAAGCTGCTAGAGCAGGAAGAAAAATAGTTTATCCAATCGTCGTAATACCTGACCCTCTTTTCAATAAGAGGGTGGGTTATGATGTTGAATTTACAGGCATCGTATTTATAGCGGTTTTTAAGTAGATGCAATACACCAAAAATTAAGGAACCGCAGATGCACGCAGATGCACGCAGATAAATTATGTAGTTCACTTAGGTGAGAACCGCTATATTCAGCTACAAATGGCTATAAACCTAAGTATTATTAGGCTATATTGATACAAACTTCTTGTGGGAGATTGTTTGAATACGAGTGACAGTAATCAACCAGAGGTAGCTCAGGTCGATTGGATAGAAAAGCTTCTTTCAGAAGCTAAAGCTTTTGAAGCAAATACTTATGAAGAAGCATTAGCCAGGGTTCTTGTTGAACAAGCCCTTAAAAATGCTGAAAGAACTGCTACCGCTCCCGGTATTTCACTTGCAGCTGCTTTTGACCTCATTGTAGCTGCTGAGTACTATACAAAAGTAGCAAACACGGGATGGCTTTATTGTCCAGTAAATGATTTTCCTCTTTTAATTTATCCATACACTAACACCTGTCCAAGATGTGTTTTGCAAGGTAATTTTTGTTTTCATCAAGCGAACAAACCTCCTTCTGGAACTATTGGCGGAACAACAAGGCGTTTGCTCTGTGTATTTCTCAAGCATTTATTCACTATTAATTCACGATATTTAAAAATTTATTACGGTGCAGAACCTATTGACGTAATCATTCATGATGAAACACAGGATGTAGTTCTACTAGCGGAAGTAAAAGCCGCTCCACTGACAACACTTCCCTTAGCAGTAAAAGTCGAGGTGCAAACTGAGGTAGATGATGACGGAGAACCTGTACCTCGTTCACACTCTGCTACGGATAATTCATTTCTTACGTCATCTAAAATGAATATTATGCTTCCTAAGTTGGAAGACGATCGCTGGAATTATGAACTTGTACCTTTAGGTGTTAAAGGAAGTGGTAGTTCTACAAAATGGGCATACGAGCAAATTGGAAAAGTTTTTGGAGAGGAAGACGAACTGTTTTATCGATATTTTCAGTTCTGGAATATTGCTTACTCTGCCTATAACAAAGCTGTACGAGGAAGAGGAACTTTACCAGAACCTGTTTATTGGTTAACAAATGCCTGCGGACAACCTATTCCCAAACCCGAAACTTGGCCTATGAGAAGAAAGGGTGAGGGATACGAATCTATTTCTGATAGTAAATCAAGTGTGGGAATGGATAGAACTGATGATATCAAAAAAGGGATTTATCAAGTTTTAAAAATTGCTGCATCTGGTAAGCCCAAAGCCAGTCATTTCGCATTCAAAACGGCTTTGCTATCTAATATTCATGCTGTACGTCATTACAAGGATTACTTGCTTGAGCTTCAGGATATTGTGTGGATTTTAGATAAAACAGGAAAAGCTAAAAAAGTTGGTGATTTACCACTAGATAAAGAAGTATACAATTTATTTGATGGTATTATTACTTTTACACAAAGTCATATAAGAGATGAATGGATTCAACAAAATTTCCAATTCTAGCAGTTCTTATAAGATTATTGAAAATCATATTGCTAGAAGAGTAGGTTCCGATGTTCAAAAACGTATTAACGCCCTAAAAATAGGGCAAAAAATGCAGGATTTACCGGAAGAGCTTTGGCATGATAGCTTTAAATACTATGTCAAGCATGACCCAAATCGACAGGGTGGACCAAACCTGAGAATGATTAGACTCGATCCGAATAAACCTTCCTTAACAGTGACAGGTTATATTTTTAACAAATTTGTTCATCCCTACGAAAACAGGTTCATTACTGTACGTGAGGCAGCACGTTTACAAGGTTTTCCCGATCGCATGAAATTTGAAGGAACCCTAACCAGTACTCAGCTTCAGGTAGGTAATGCAGTCCCCGTACCACTTGCAAAGGCTGTGTTTGAACATTTAGCTCACCAAGCGCATATGCTTGGATTTAATCGTTCTTTAAAAGCCTTCAGTTTATTTAGTGGTGCAGGAGGTATGGATATTGGTGCTCATCTTACAAATTGCATAGACATTTGTGTAACACTCGACAATTGGTCAGATGCTTGTGCAACGCTACGTGGTTTTTTTGGTAAAGATATTTTTGTTTTAGAAAAAGATATTTCCACCCTACAAGATCCATTAAATCTGTGGCAAAATACCTCAGGTGAAGTTGATAAGCCTGACCTTATTTTTGGAGGTCCCCCTTGTCAAGCATTCAGTCAAGCAGGTAAACAAAAAGGGTTGGAGGATGACCGAGGTAGAATGATTTACGAGTTTTTACGCTTTGTAAAACATTTACATCCACCCTTTTTTGTAATGGAAAATGTATCTAATCTCAAAGGAATTGCAGGAAGTAAACTATATCAGGAAATTTTGCAGAAGATGGCGAATTTAGGCTATCAAGTTTCGGTTGGGATACTTCTTGCTGCTGATTTTGGTACGCCTCAGTCACGGAGACGATTGTTCTTTGTTGGTTGCTTAAAAGAAATTGGCAGTGTTAGCTTACCTTTACCGACTCATACGCCCGAACCTGAATTATTTGGTCTGTTGCCATATGTAACAGTTGGTGAAGCTTTTGCCGATCTTCCAGAAGCAGAGTTCAGTCGTTAACTAATTTCACGGAATTCCCCACTCGCCCATGGAGTAGTTCATATAAATTGGTTCTTGTACTCAACGATTTTCAATTTCCCGCCTCACCCATTTGCGAAAAGCACGAGTTGTTGACATTTCTCCATTTGTTCTGCTTTCTCGGATAAAGCGAGGAATCTCTTTCACTGGTACAGACACAAAGGACGGACTTAGCTGTACTTCTGAGTACTCTCCAGAGCCAAGTACGTAGAATCGAAGTACAGTTCCGTTGTATCTCCAGAATTCAGGTATACCCATCGCGGCATAAAGTTTTAGCTTATCTACTTTTGGTCTGGAATATTCGACTTCCAGTACTAAATCTGGTGGTGGATCGGTTGCTAAGTCTATATTTTCTTTGTCTCGAACCAAAGACTCATTCTGAATGTAGTAGCTACTATCCGGCTCACCACCTCGTTCCAAGTCATCCCGTGTTAAAGTCAGCGAACCAGCACGTTTAATTTCCAGCCCCAGTTCCTCACACAACACCCCAATAAAAACTTCAATTAAGCGGTTGGAGTTTTCATGTGGCATGAGTGGAGACATGATTTCTAGTATCCCATTGTCGTAAGCGAGTCTAGTGTTGCGTTGATTGCTCATCTCAGCCAACATGGCTTTAAACGTTTGCCAACTAATGTTTTCAAGTACGGTTCTAGTTTCTGCGGGTACTGCTGTTGCTACCATAATCAATCTCCGTAGTTCATAGTTCAGCCTTCAGAAAAATTCGATATCGCAATCTTATCGGGAGGGTACACTCTATAAATTCACCCTACTTCATGAACACGTTTATATCTACAGCAAGCTTATCAACCAGTAGTCTCTACTTAATTCAAGACTAATACCAATTTTATATAAAGATGCACAGAAAGCTAGATTCAAAACTCCTGCCACATAAGGGTTGTAGACAAGATTCTGTGCAAGTTCACAAAGAATTGGTATAAGTAGGTGTACGGTAAGTACGCAAAAAATAGTTATACGGTTATGCAGACTAAAACCTTACCAGCCTACGTTTAACGTTTGATATCTAAAATTGGTGTTAAGTTTAATTTATAAAACTTACGCACGCTCTACGAATTCTTGGCGCTCTTGGCGTCTTGGCAGTTCGATAAATCCGGGTTTCTAGCAATTTTTGCGTCAGTCCTGATTTAGTCCGCGTAGGCGGACTTTGTTTGTATAGCCGACACTTCCAGTGTCAAGAAATATGAATGACACCTGCAAATCTACGCCCCAACACTCGACATTTGTCTCCTCACAAGAGCATCCCCAGATCGAACATCAAACCAGTGAATATTTTGAGGAGCCAACACCAAGGTAATATCCTCACCACTCCAACTTTGGTCTGTTGGTAGCAACGCACGTACTGTCGTCTGCGAATCTTCAATCCTCACACTGACCAAATAGTGCATACCCAAGTTTTCCACGAGATACACTCGCCCTCTAATAGTTTGTGTATCATTTACTTCTGGAATCCGAACATTTTCCGGACGAATTCCCAATACAATTTCAGGTGGTACAGTTGGTAAATCTGGAAGAGGTATCTGGAACTTCCCCAGCATTGCGTGTCTTTCTTGACAAGGTAGAGACAGTAAATTCATTTGGGGACTGCCAACAAATCCAGCGACAAATAAATTGGCTGGATGGTTGTAGATGAGATCGGGCGGGTCAAGTTGCTGGACATAACCATCATTTAGCAAAGCCACTTTAGTGGAAAGTGTCATCGCTTCTGTTTGGTCGTGGGTAACATAGACAACCGGAACATTTTGAGCCGCGAATAGTTGCTTGATATCTGCACGCACTCGTTCGCGCAACAACGCATCTAGGTTACTTAACGGTTCATCTAACAAGTATACATTGGCACGACGTACAAGCGCTCGCCCTACCGCAACTCGCTGCCGTTGTCCCCCAGACAGTTGACCGGGCTTGCGGTTCAATAACTCTTCCAATCCTAAAATATGGGCAACATCTGCTATTCGGCTTTTAATCTCTGCAGGTGGAGTGCGGTGCAGTTTGAGACCAGAAGCAAGGTTGCCATACACCGTCATGTGGGGATAAAGTGCGTAACTTTGAAACACCATTGCAATGTTGCGATCGGCTGGTCGCTTGTAGGTGACATCCACGTCTCCGATTGTAATTTGACCGCGAGTCGGTTCTTCAAGCCCTGCAATCATTCGCAATGTGGTAGACTTTCCACATCCAGAAGGACCTAGTAAAGTAAGAAACTCTCCATCGTTTACAGTTAAGCTAATATCTTTCACCGGAATGACTTTGGAGGTGTAGGTTTTATTTAAATTTTTGAGTACGAGTTTAGCCATTGTTCGATTTTGGATTTTAGATTTTAGATTTTGGATTGATTAAGGATTTTGGATATTAGTAGGTTGGGTTGAGGAACGAAACCCAACATTTCATCGAATTCTTGGGTATCACCTTGTTTTACTCAACCCACACAATGACATTCGAGAATTTAAGATTTACTTTATGAGTGACCTCTAATTGCCTATTTTAAAGTTTATTTCAGAATCGATAAAAAAATTCCTAGCAAGCGAGCGCATGGAAATAGCGACACCTCTAATTTATCGATATACAAAATATCGCCAGTCAGACGCAAAAACTTCCAAGCAGTTCCCGATGTAACACAACCGTGAATAGCAGGTACATCCTTACCTTCATTTTCATTGAAAATTTTAGCGGCTAGCATTTCTGCACCACACTGACCCAATCCACTGTTAAGGTTGTTGTTTTTCGCTTCAACAATCGTCATTACCGGGGCTGCGATAAAATATTGCTCTTTATCAAGACTAATCAAAAAGTCTGGATTACCATTAAGTCCAACATTCGGATCGACTGTGAAGTCATTGCCACTAAACAGTGCTACTTCATTGCGCTTTTGCTCCTTCACCTCCAATAGAACCGGAAAAATTATCATCTCTGACCTAGATTTTTCCGTATCTGTAGCCAAAGCCAAAGGCACTGTTTTTTCTAGTAACTGAACGAGAAAATCTGACGGGGATACTGGTGTAATTTCTGGGAAAAGCACAACGTTTTCCTCAATTTTCAAATTGAAGTCTTTAACCAGTTTTTTAAGAGTAAATTGGCTGTATGGCATTATTCAATCCAAAATCCAAAATCCAAAATCTAAAATCCATCTATCCTTTAACAGCACCAGCAGTCAGACCTTGAACAATCCTGCGCTGGAAGAACAAAACTAGTAGAACTAAAGGCACAGTTCCCACAACAGTTGCAGCCGCAATTGGACCATAAGGAATTTCATAAACTGAAGCACCCCCTAACTGTGCTGCAGCCACAGGAATTGTCTTCAACTCTTCACGAGTCATAAACGTGAGAGCAAAAATAAACTCATTCCAGGCAAAAATAAAGGTGAGAATCCCAGTCGTTACCAAGGCGGGAAGGGTCATAGGAAGTACAATTTGCCACAGTAATTGAAAGGTGTTGTAGCCATCGACTCTAGCTGAATCTTCTAAGTCTTTAGGCAATTGTTGGAAAAAGCTTCTTAGAACTAAAATTGTCAGAGGCAAATTGATTGCAGTGTAAGGTATAATCAACGCCAAATAATTGTTACCCCACCTGAGTGCTTGAATAATTTCTAACAATCCTATAAATAGAAGAATTCCAGGAAATAAAGTCACAATTAGCACACCAGCAAGAATAAATCGTTCACCCCAAGGACGTAACCTTGCAAGAGCATAAGCCGCAGGTGCTCCAATCGCTAAGGAAAGAGCTGTGGATGTCACAGAAACGAAAGCACTGTTGAAGATGTAGCGCCAAAATGGACGGCGGACGAATAACTCAACGTAGTGAGCGAGAGTGTATCGCGTAGGAAAATAGACGGTAGGAATCGCAGCAATATCTTCATTTACCTTCAAGGAGGTCAGCAATTGCCAGAAGGCAGGTGCTAAGCTGAACAAAACCACTAACGCAATTGCTATTGGTAGCAAGATTTTTTTCCAAGGAATTGCCTTTTTGGGTGGCTTTGAAGTTCTTGGTGGAATTGTTTCTCGAATTGCAGTCATAGGTTTATAACTCCTTATACCTAGTAGTTCGCCACATAAATTCTCATGGGTAAACCAATGATTAAATTTATCCTCTCTTTCTCTTCCTTCTCTTCGAGACGCTTCGCGAACGCGCTCTTTGCGTCTTTGCGGTTTTTTAAATCATCCCTCAAATTCAAAGTGACAAACTACTAGCACGAGATTTGTTAAGCAAGAAACTGGCGATCGCCACAGCTGCAACAAGTATTAAAAATGTGACAACCACAAGAGCAGCCCCATATCCAAAATCCAAGTAGCGCATCACAGTAGAATAGATATACAGCGATACCACTTCCGTTGCACCACCAGGTCCGCCCCCAGTCATCACAGCAATCAAGTCGAAAATCCCGAAAGCTTGAGCAAACCGAAATAAAACTGCAATTAGGATTTGCGGTAGCAGCAATGGCAGAGTAATTTTGTAGAAGTTTTGCCAGGGCGATGCTCCATCAACTGAATGAGCTTCATAAAGATCCTGTGAAATTGACTGTAAGCCAGCTAGTAGCAGAATACTAATAAAAGGTGTAGTTTTCCAAATATCAGCAAATATCACTGCTATCATTGCCAGCGTTGGATCTCCCAACCAGTTAATCCCAGTCTCTACCAATCCCAATCGCCGCAAAATATCGTTCACAACTCCAAACTGGTCGTTAAAAATCCAAGCCCAAGCTAAACCAATCAGAGCCGTAGGCAAAGCCCAAGGTAGAATTGCGATGGTACGCACGACTCCCCGTCCAAAAAACGCCTGATTGAGAACTAAGGCAATTCCTAATCCCAGTAATAATTCGGAAACCACGGATGCTGTTGTAAATACGGTAGTCGTCCAAAGACTCTGCCAAAAACGACCATCTCCTATCATCCGTACATAATTATCCAAACCAGAGAATACGGGTTGTAACTCCGTTCCCAAATTCCTAGTAAATACACTTAACCAAAATGCTCGTGCGATCGGATAGGCAAATACAAACAACAGTAGCAGCAATGCTGGTGTTAGTAAAATCCACGCTGTTCTTTGTTGCCGACTTTGGAGTGTGTGCAAGTTCATATAACCTTTACGATTTTCCAATTCTTAGCAGCTGGCGCGTTTCACTAGCAGCAGCCTGCATTGCTCGTTCCGGAGTCATCCGACCACTGAGGGTTGCACTTAAGTAGCGCTGCAAAATATCGGATGCTTGAGCGTATTGAGCAACTGGTGGGCGTAAGACCGCATTGTCTACGACTTTCAACAACTGGGGAAAGTGAGGAAATTTAGCTACAATCTCTGGATCTGTAAATAATGCGCGTCGGCTTGGGACGTAGCTTTCACTCAAAGTAAATTGACGCTGTGCTTCTTCACTTGTAAAATATAGAATTGCTTTCCAAGCTTCTTCTTTATGTCTGGAAGATTTGGCAATTCCCACACCCCAGCCCCCAAGACAAGCCCCCCCAGTGCTCCCAGGTGCGTGAACCATCGTCTTAATGCCAAATTTACCCCGGATTGGCGAACTCTCTTGATTGGCTAGAGTCCAAACATAGGGCCAACTTCGTAAAAATGCCACTTGACCGCTCTGAAACATCCGCCTGGTGTCTTCTTCAATATAAGTTGTAACTCCAGGAGGGGAAACACCCTCCCTCACAGTGCTACGCAAAAACTCGATCGCTTTCAAGGTTTGAGGTCGATCCAGTCCCACCTCACCCGTATCAGAATTAATCCAGAAGCCACCAGAACCTTCAAGAACTTCCACAAACATCGCCACCAATCCTTCATACTGGCGACCTTGCCAAACATAACCCCATTTCACCTTGTCTTTTTTCTGCAAGGCTTGGGAAATTCGCATTAAGTCCTCAAAGGTTTCGGGTGGTTTAAATCCTGCTTCTTTGAGCAAGTCCTCTCGGTAGTAGAGCATTCCTACATCAGAACGCATGGGGATTCGGTACAACTTATCTTGATAACGTCCCGCCTCCACATCCTTAGCCGAAAATGCTTTCAACTCATTCTTGGAAATGCGATCGTCTAAGGGTAGCAGCCAGTTACCTGCTGCAAACTTAGGAGCCCAGATAGTATCCATATAAATCAAATCATACGGAGATTCACCCAGGATAAAAGCAGAAGTATACAAGTCTTCCAACAAATTGGTAGCATTTGGCCCTTCAACCAGGTTGATGCGAATACCTGGGTGTTTGGCTTCAAAGTTTTTAATTAAGAACTGTTTCCAAGGCGGAGAATCAGGAGCCGCAAGCAACATAGTTAAGACGACTGGTTGCTGCGAAAACGCTACCCAACTGTATAATATGATGCTAAATAACAGTGTAAAAAAAACTCCTGTACGCAAAAAACCTTGTTTTTGTAAGAAGTTTCGCAGTTTATTAAGTGGTTTGCGGTACAACATTATGAATCAATCAGTCATTAACTGCTAGCACAGAAAAAGATTTAATCTAAACAAAATTTGCTGTTTACTTGCAAACTTGCTTGTGAAGACACAAAGAATATTAAATTTAAAAACTTTACCTTAGTCATGCACAACTTTCCAAAGATAGAGAAATTTACCAAAGATAACTTTCTTAAGAAGAATATAATTTAGCATTGACAGAAAACGTCAAATATGAACAAGCATTTTTAGCGCCTCAACGTTTGATTTTTTAACGAATGAGAACTAACATACCTACGGGGCGCAAGGCCTTGCGCGCCTACAAGTCTGAAATGACTATTATTCGTTGATACATATAATGGTCAATTTGTACAATACTTAAGTTGGCAATTCCTGTTTTACAGTGACTCAGCTGTTCAATATCTATATTTGCTTTTTGAACCGCAGAGGCGCAGAGTAAGAGAGAGAAGCGTTTGGTGCTTGTTATCAAATCTTAAAAATATGCAAGTTAAATGTGTTTTAGCTAGCGATCGATGAGTGGCTCTGGAAGTAGTAAAGCTGACACACTAACTTTTAGTTTCTCTGAATTGCGTAACAAAACCGACCTATGAGTGATTGGTTCTTGTCTTCAATCATTAAGTCTTCTGTTAAGTTCTTTAACTCCTTTAAAAATTTTGATAAGTTGTAAGTTCTAGCAAAAGATTTTGAAAATATGTTTTATTTTGAAGAATATAAGGAGAAAAAATAATTGATGTACTTGTATCGAGCAACTGGTTACTTTCTTGACCGATGCCTTTTCTAACACTAACTCTGAATCTGCATCACCGAAAATATAAGGAATGTTTTCAGTTCTTAACCGTTTAATAGCTGCTTCACTCCTGCTGATTGCTCAAAGCCAATAAGTAACTTGGTTTCTACTCAGCACTCAGCACTTTGCTATATCAGTAATAACCATAAAACAAGTTCCCAGTAGCTTCTGGGTTCTCCCCACAGTATTCTTTTATAAGCTGTAAATACTCTTGTTTGGAAATATAACCATCACCGTTGGTATCGAGATGTTGAAAAATTTCTTCATATCCACTGGCATTAAAACCAAATGCCGTGAGCAACTGCTTGTATTCTTCTAAAGCAATTTTCTTATCACCATTAATGTCTATTACCTCAAACAAAGTCGCCATCGGTTCTTGCCAAGCTGCTGCTGAAGAGTCATTATCTACAACGTATTGCTTGCTGTAACTTTCAATGAATTCATCTAAAGAGACTTTGTTGTCTTTATTAAGATCGGCATCAATCCAGTAATCTTCCCACATAGAGATTACCTGATTATGCAGATTTTCATAATCGGATGAACCGGTTTCCCAACCACGTATCCGTGCAAAATTACTAGCAATCCGAGCAAAATCTTCTCGCTCTACAAAGCCGTTTTTATCGACATCTAAGCCTCGGAAAAGAACTGTCAATTTTTTCTTTAGTAGTTCAGATACCATGATTTAAACACCTCATACAAATTAATTCTTGTTTTTCATTTCAACGATACCATATACTTAGTATAATATCTCTATAGCCATCTTAAAAAAAGCTCTCAACAATATTAGTAATAACCAAAAAATAAGTTTCCAGTAGCTTCTGGGTTTTCTCCACAGTATTCTTTTATAAGCTGTAAATATTCTTGTTTGGAAATATAACCGTCACCGTTGATATCGAGTTTGTGAAAAATTTCCTCGTACCCACTTGTATTAAAACCATATGCCGTGAGAAACTGCTTATATTCTTCTAAAGCAATTTTCTCATCACCATTCATGTCTATTACGTCGAACAAAGCCGCCATCGACTGCTCCCAAGCTGCTGAAGTGTCATTATCTACAACAAATTGCTGATTGCAACTTTCAAGGAATTCATTTAATGAAACTTTGTTGTCTTTATTAAGATCGGTATTAAGCCAATAGTTTTCCCATAAAAATATCAGATGATTGTGCAGTTTTTCATAATCGGATGAACCAGGTTTCCAACCACGTATCCGCGCAAAATTACTAGTAATTCTATCAATGTCTTCTCGCTCTACAAATCCGTTTTGAGCGACATCTATACCTTGGAAATGAGCTATCAACTTTTTCTTTAGTAGTTCTCTTATCATGATTTAGACACCTTTCTAAAAATTAATCCTTCTTGTTAATTTTCAACGAATACCATAAATTAGGTACAATTTCAACACTTCTATAAGCTAAATTTTTCAGCGTTTTCTATTTTACTATTCTATGCAGCCTCATATAGAATTGGTATCACTGGCAAAACTGTAATCCTTGGCGCGAACAATCGAATAAATGTAAACCAAACTTCTGTGAAAGTTCTTCGCATACTTTAACGCCACGAACACTGTTACCGCGCGAATCTAACAGAGGTGAAAAGACTCCAATACCCATAACATTGGGAATAACTGCAATAATCCCGCCAGAAATACCGCTTTTTGCTGGAATACCAACTTTATAAGCCCATTCACCAGCAAAATTATACATACCACAGGTATACATAACACTTAAAATGTCTTTAATATAACGGTTATCTACGGATTGTTCTCCTGTTATGGGGTTAATGCCTTTGTTGGCAAGGGTAGCTGCCATAACTGCCAAATCGCGACAATTTACCATGACTGCACACTGTTGAAAGTAAAGATCTAGTGTTTCATCAAGGCTTTGGTCGATGGTACCAAAATTTAACATTAGATGTGCCATTGCACGGTTGCGGTGTCCTGTAACGCGCTCTGAGGTAAATACTGAGATATCAACAAAGACATTATGACCCGTATATCGACGGAACATATCTAGCATTCGATTGAGACGTTCGGTTGCGCCTGTACCTTTAATCAAGCTTGTGGTGGCAATCGCTCCTGCATTCACCATTGGGTTATAAGGGCGTTTCGATACCTCATCAAGAACAATGGCGTTAAATGCATCTCCTGTTGGTTCCACGCCAACTTTTGTCAAAAGGTAATCTCGTCCGCGATCTTCGAGAGCAAGTCCGTAGACAAAAACTTTAGAAATCGATTGAATTGTAAATAATTCATTGTAGTTTCCAACTTGATAAACTTCTCCTTTAACAGTGGCGATGCAAATGCTGAATAGCTCTGGATTTACTTTGGAAAGTTCTGGAATATAGTTAGCGACTGCACCTTCTTGCAATGACTTGTACTTGGAATGCAATTCGCTAAGAAAAGATTCTATAGACGATGCGGTTATTTTTAATTCTTCTTGCTTTGCCATTAGGGCTGTTAGTTAGGTATTAAAACTTATGTCTGCGGGTATTAGGCTAGAAATTTTTTACAAAATGCCGATTTAAGCATCTCCGAAAAATTACGGTATTTGTTTTTTTGACTTTGTACCCTAGCATTAATCCACTTGAAAAACAACCGTGTATACCACATTTATTAATTTAATTAATAAATCATGTTAAGATTTAGTAATCAATTTTTTTATTTAAGAAAAAAAGCGATACATGGCGAAAATCCTCGTTTGAGTAAGGTTTCGCCGCAAAAAAGGGAGTGAAAATTTTATAAGTTTACCAAGACTTACGCTAAAACCCCGATCCCCAACACCGTTCGTTCGTGTTAATGTGATGCAGTTAAAAGCAAAAAGTGAAAGCGGAACGAGTTTGAATTTTGGGAATGTGTCGAAACGCTCTATTTAACGTTTCTACAATCAAAAACCCCGCTAATTTAACGAAACTTCTGTTCTTCAGTCGCTTTAATATCGGACGCATGAATCATAAACTTTTGTGGGCTGTTGTGGCTCTGTTTACTACTGTTTTTGGCACACCGTCAATTGGTCGCTCTCAAGCAATCGAGAAAACGGCTTCAACTTCGCCAACTGTAGCTTTATCAGATGTGGTGAAAGTAGGGGAGTATCAACCAAAGACAGAAAACCTTGCTAAAAATGCATCTGCGATCGCAGTAATTCACACGCATAACTTAGCAGGACGTCAGGCAGCAACCCTCTATCTTCGTAAGATCCCTGTTCTTACCTTTGTTGGTAAACAGCCTGTATCAACTTCAGGAATTAAGATTGGTGCCATTGGTGATGCTAGTACCAAGGTTAGTAGTACACAATATCTAAACACCAATGGATTGAGCCAAAAAAAGGTTGCTACAACGGGACCAAGCGCGGACATCAAAAATCAGCCCGTAGCTGCTGCTGATGACCCAGTTCAAAGAGCAACAGTGGTGGCTGCAAGAATCAATCAGCTAGTTTTGGACAAAGTAGACCCTAACAAGATCGCAGTCAGTTGGGTGTCTGTCAAAGAAATGCCAACTCATGAGAATCAGCCAACACAAAACGGGCGCTATATCATCAAAGTTGACGACAAAGAACTTGTGGAAATTAACGGCGATACACGATTCGCAAATACAACCAACAACCCAGCAAAGGATGCATTGCAAGCAACCAATCGCATGCGAAGACTGATTGGTAATGCAGAACCGCTGAATGAAATTGCGAATTTACCCGTGCGATCGTCGCCCCTGCAAATCCCAAAAATCTCGCTACCAAAGTTGCCGACTCAGATTGCCAACAGAGTGCGCGGTACTCTTCAAGGTATGGCATCTTGGTATGGTTATGACGGTTCTGGCAATCGTACTGCCACTGGCGAAAGGTACAATCCAGAAGGACTAACAGCAGCCCATCGCAGCTTACCCTTTGGCACAAGAGTCCGTGTTACTAACACCCGCAATGGTCGATCTGTTGTGGTGCGAATTAATGACCGGGGCCCATTTATTCGGGGTCGAATTATTGACCTTTCTGCTGGAGCCGCCCGAATTTTAGGTGTAATGAGCACAGGTATTGCTCCCGTGCGTGTTGAAGTCTTAGGAAGGTAATTCTAGGGAGTAGGGAGTAGGGGAAAAGAACCATTCCCCATTCCCCATTGCCCCTTATCCCCAGAGGGGGCCCCGAGTTCCCCATTCCCCATTGCCCCTTATCCCCAGAGGGGGCCCCGAGTTCCCCATTCCCCCTAGTTGCCGATCTCTCCCCAGTTCAGATATACACTAACGGGGGAGAGAAGCTAGAAAAACTAGGGGTATTTTTGTGCGATTGCTGTCAACTGTTGCTGCTTTACGCTGCTATTTAGCTAAACGCCGTTTTGAAATTCAACCTTCAAACACAGAAAAACTACTGCAGTACGAGATAACCGCAAGGTCTAAAACAGCAGTTGGTTTGGTTCCCACTATGGGGGCTTTGCATCAGGGTCATATTAGTTTAATTGAACGTGCGCGACAAGAAAATACCACGGTGATTGTGAGTATCTTTGTCAATCCACTGCAATTTGGTCCTAACGAAGATTATCAACGCTACCCCCGCACTTTAGACCGCGATCTGCAATTGTGCGAACAGTTTGGGGTAGATGCAATTTTCTCTCCTTCTCCGGAAGAAATGGGAGTTATCGAGAAGAATATACAAGAATCTATTGATACACAAGTTACCCCACCATCTGCTATGATATCTGGCTTATGTGGTCGTTCTCGAGTGGGTCATTTTCAGGGTGTAACGACTATTGTAACCAAGCTTTTTAACTTGGTACAACCAGATCGCGCCTATTTTGGTCAAAAAGATGGTCAGCAACTTGCCGTTATTAGACGGTTGGTTGCCGATTTGAATTTTCCGATAGAGATTGTTGCTTGTCCAACGGTACGGGAAGCATCGGGTATTGCTTTGAGTTCTCGCAACCAATATTTGAGTGCAGAACTTCATCAGCAAGCAGCAGTGCTGTATCGCAGCTTGCAACAAGCTCAGGCAGTGTTTCACAGAGGTGTTCGCAATAGTCAAACTCTTTTATCAGTAGTCCAGCAAGAAATAGCAATGGCGAGTTCTGTTTTAGTGGAATATATTGAATTGGTTGAACCAAATACATTGATGCCTATAGAAACAATAGAGGAGGAAGGGATGCTGGCGATCGCAGCTCGTCTTGGTTCTACACGCTTGATTGATAATATTATCCTGCGCGATCGCAAACCCATCATCGCAATAGATGGACCTGCGGGCGCGGGAAAATCCACTGTCGCCCGTCAGGTGGCGGGGAAACTTGGTCTAGTTTATTTAGATTCAGGGGCAATGTATCGTGCTGTGACTTGGTTGGTGCTGCAAAAGGGAATTCCCCTTGAGGATGAGTGCGCCATAGCAGAAGTCGCAAACCAAAGTTTTATAAAACTTACCCCTAACGAGGACTTACAGACTCCGGTGAGGGTTTGGATTAACGGGACTGATGTTACCCAGGTAGTTCGTACCATGGAGGTGACATCCAAGGTTTCCACAGTAGCAGCACAGAGTTCTGTACGTCAAGCTTTGGTGAAGATACAACAAAGTTGGGGTAAAAAAGGAGGTTTAGTTGCTGAGGGCAGGGATATTGGAACTCAAGTTTTTCCTGATGCCGAGGTAAAAATTTTCTTAACTGCTTCTGTGAGTGAGCGTGCTCGCCGACGTCAGGAAGATTACAAAAGACTTGGTCAACCTGAAGTTAGTTTAGAGCAATTAGAACGCGATATTGCCGAAAGGGACTGGAAAGATAGCACGCGCAAAGTTTCTCCCCTAAAGAAAGCGGCAGATGCTTTTGAGATTAATACTGACGGTATGAGTGTGGCTCAAGTGATTGAAACAATTGTTGAATTCTACCAGCAACAGTTGTCTTAGCGATCGCAGTATTTCCACTGTTTTTATCCGAGCGCTTATCTTTAATTATGCCTTATGGCGATTTAAATTGATATATAGCTACGGGCATAGAAACCCGGTTTCTTAAAGAAACCGGGTTTCTTGACCCAAGGTTGGACAGCAGCTTGTTAAGATCTGCTGTGTTGTTGTGTGTATCATCAAGATATAATGATACAAAAGTATTACTTTTTGACTTGTTGTCACAAAATAGCAACTCATGGTTGTGCTTGTAGAAACAGCCACAGGTACTTAAACTCCAAGCCTTGCTAAACCGTGTAAACTTGATATTCAAAACACTGAGAACTGCTCTGAGAGGACGATGAAAACATCTGCAAAATTCGACTTTGAGGACGAGAAGTATAGCGCACCAACTTCTCAAGTCATCCCTTGGTGTCAGATGATCAATCCTCGGTATGGCACAGAGGGCTTACAACCCTACGGGTTAGCGGTTAAGCTAGATAATGCTCGTGCAGTTGGCTTTCAAAGCGATCGCACCTGGCAGCAGATAGAGCATGAATTTAGTTCGGGAGTTGAAACGGTGTTTATGACCACAACTCCACGCTTAGTCATAGTCAGGCGAGGACCTTTATCTGTCAAAGACCGAGAGACTGGGATAAAATTAGGCACACTAAGAGATCATTACGATGCTTTTTTAGCAGACAAACTTAAATTTAAAACATTTACTCGCTATTTAATTTATTTAGTAGGGGAAGATAAAAAGTTTTTACATGAGACACCGCTACAATTAACTCTTAATGGTGCGGCTGGAGCAAGTTTCAGTAAAAGCTATTGCGAGTATCAACAAGGTAGGATAGCAAGTGGATTTCTGGCTGAATTAGAAAAAGCTTATGCTGGATTCCGTCGGCTACCTGTGACACCCAAAGGTCCCCTCTTTCACGCCCATGGGATTTTTTGCCCAATTCTTAACTGTGAAGAAAGAGGAATTGAACCAAATACAGTTTTGGTGGCTTCAACGGTGGATTACAAACATCCCACAGCTTCTACACTGACAGAATATCTCATTGCTTCTGATGCTGAAGAATCTCAAAGTATCTGCAAGACTTTTGAAGAGTATAAAGATTTTGGCAAGGATACGGCAAAAGTAGAAACACCTAAAATGGCGATGGCAGGAGTTTCAAATTCCTACGTCTATCCTGATGAAGATGATTTTGCTTATCCACCATATTAGGCGATAAAATTTTGGGTCTTGGATTTTGGATTGAGAGAGTCATGCCTAGACTTGATTTCAACCAATTATCCGTCGCATTCTTTGTTCAAATTGGTATAAATAGTCCGTCGATCGGAACCCCGACTTTTCTCAAAAGTCGGGGTTCTTGCTAGACCACTTGCTTTTGTTCTGTAATGCTTCATTATGTTACGGTAATGATATACCGCAAGCAGCACATGATATGGTAAGCAGTTTAAAAGAATTCATAGAAGAATCAGAACTGGTACACGTAGAAGACCCAGAGGAAAGATTTACTACTAGCGGTGTAAGTTGGGAAATTTATGAGGCGTTGCTAGTTAAATTGGAGGATAACTCCCATTACCGCGTTACGTACTTGGATGGAGTATTAGAAATTGTGTCACCGTCAATTAGACATGAAAAAGTCAAAAAAAATCTGGCTATATTGCTAGAGCATTTTCTTTACAGAAAACGCATTAACTGTATACCTATGGGAAGCACTACTTTTAGAAATAAAGCTAAAAAAGCTGGTGCGGAGCCTGATGAGTGTTACTGTATAGGAGAAGAAAAAAGCATCCCAGATATTGCTATAGAAGTCAATATAACAAGCGGTAATATTGATAAGTTAGAGACTTATCGGCGACTGGACGTCAAAGAAGTTTGGGTGTGGAAAAACAATGGGCTTAACTTGTACCATTTGCGGGAAGAAACACCTAAGAAATTTGTAGATTCTTATGGGTACGAGCGCATCCAAAAGAGTGAGTTTTTGCCAGAGCTAGATATCTCACTGCTCTCTCAATGCGCTTTAATTACAAATTTACTTGAATGTATCGACAAATTTGAGCAAGGCTTAAAAAGCCATGAGTGATATATTATTACCCAATTAGCTTATAGTTATTATCTATTACCTACTCATGGCAAATATTTGCTCAGCAGTGAGAGGTAAATTGAGAAACAGCTTGGATTCAATCCGAGCCTGCTCTCTAAATATTTTACTTGGTAGATATTCACTATTGTCGAGTTGATAAATTGTAATTGTAGGTTGCTTGGGCGAGCCGATATACCGAATTCCCCCGTAGGCGGCGTAATCCACAATCCAGTACTCTGAAACACCCAAATCCTCGTATTCAGCAAGTTTTGTGAGATAGTCGTCTTTCCAATTATTGCTGACTACCTCAATGATTCCTGGAGGCGGAATGTAAGCAGCCGCAGAACTAGAGCTACCTTTCATTCGTTGCCATTCAGCTTTTGCAAAAATCACAATATCGGCTTTGCGGCTTTTTTCCTTCTCTCCTGGTCCTATCTTGAGCCGAACCTGCTTGGATTGTCGGCAAACATAGGGTAAATCTAACTCCAGACAGTGAGTTTCAAGGTAAGAGCAAAGTCGCTCTATCAAATCCTCATGATTCGCATTTGGTTCTGATAATGGCACGGGAACTCCATCAATTAACTCAAAGTCCCTACCTGAACCATCATCCCAGGTAAGGAATTCTTCAAAAGTTAGTGGCTTGATGATTGCTGCGTACATGGCGAGCGCTTAAATCATAGGTTAATACGTTACCATTTCTATTGTTAAGGTGGGAGCCATGATTAAAAATGAGCTAGAGTATAATCTGAATTTCTTTGACTACACCACCAATAGGTGCTTGAATTTCCTTTTTTAATAAGAGGTTTGAGCTTGCGGTTGACAATTGAATTGTGTTAATCACTTTAACAATTACCCACCATTATCATTCAAAATTTATTTTTGATGATAATTTAAGAATTTGTTCTTGTATTTCTTTTTCTATAGTCTCTAATTCATCTATTTTTGCTAAAAAATCTTGTTTTTTAGTTCTAAGTTTTTCTAAATAATTTTGCAGGTAAGTACCGTGAATATATGATTTTGCTATTTCTGTCAATTCTTCATCAGTTACTGGCTTACCTGCAAAAGCACTGCTGTCTAATTCATCTAGTTCTTCTCCCCATTTAACGAGCTTGGCAATATCTTCCTGATTATTGATTAGTTCTGACATATTTTCGGCACCTTCTTTAATCGTGAGACTCTTGTCTTCTAATACGTTGTTGTAAAAGAAAAAACTCTGCTTGAATAGGTGTTAGCTCCATACTAGATGAACTTTCTTCATCCTCAATAAATCCAATCTTAGTGTAAAATGATTTAGAGCGAGCAATTGATATGACTCTCAGTCTCCCATTATAACCTAGCTCAATACTTTCTCTTGCCAATCTTTCTACCATTGATGTGGCAGCACCTTTAACTGTTTCTGGCTGGTTTTTAATGACATTCCAAGGAGCATTAGTTAGGGTATCAATATACAAACAGTCAAAATATTCTTCAACCATTGCACCAGCTTGCAGTCTACCGTTGATGTCTTGTACTCCCCGAAAATATTCGGGTTCTGTAACAACTCTTTCAATTAGATATCTGACTTTAGAAATACAATCTCCAAATTCTGTACCTCTTATCCTTTCAATTTGATTGTTATAGTAAAATTCTAAATATTCTTGAATCTTCGTATCCCAGACAAATAGTTTTGTGCGAATTGATGAATTAACTGAGGTTATGTATGTGAAAATATTCATATCTATTTTTTTGATACCTCATGTCTTGCACCAATATCTTAGAAGGGTACTGCTCGCGAAGATCGGTCAGACTGCTCACTCCAACGATTTTATAGCCTTTTGAGACAACACGCTTGGGTGTGATGGAGAAGCCCCCGCCCTTTGGGCGATCGCAATTAACAAACACAAGTGAAATCGCTGTCAACGTTTATACTAGCACTAACGGCTAAATCCAGATTACAAGTCTGGTATTTAGAAGATAAAGAAACCCGGTATCTGGGAGATACCGTGGTTTGGTGAGGCTCAGTACATTCTCACAAATCAATCTTGACTTACTTTTAAGGGGAGCCAGTGCATTGGATGATTCCCCCGGCTTGAAGCATCTGGCGTGGGTTGGGGGGATCTGCAATGCGTTAAATCCCCAAACTACCGTTGAGGTTGCGTAAGTCCTCATCAAATAGGATTGCTATATTTAAAATAAATAAGAATTTAACAAACTTATCTTCCATTTAACAACCAAGTGGTGTATAAGTAAATGGGTGAAAATTTATAGCTAAAAAATGAGTTTAAAGACTGTGAAGTTGTGAAGCTTTCTAGTCCACGTAATCAATTAAAAAAAGTAAAGGAGGTCTTTTTTTAAGTTGAGTTTTGAAGTTCTCTTCAATCCACACGCGGGGAGTCTCCATGACAGATTCATCACAAGCTAATTCGATAAATGTCCCAAATGTTGATAGTCTGGACATAGCTAGGCAAGAATACCAATATAACTACACCCATATTCCACCTCTGGCTATGCTAGACCGGCTATCTCCGGCGGAGGATTTCACCAATGGTTGGTATTTTTTGTTGGCTCAGCAATTAAGGGCTATTTTTGTTAATACTCTGATTACTAACCGAGGCAATCGCGGTTCCGAGTCGATTCGTGATGATGTAAGATTGTTTATCCTCGAAGTATTGCTGAAAGGAGCAATACCGTTCCAAACGAATATTATTGTTAAATTTTTACAAATTGTTCCTCAAATTCTAGCTCAAGGCATATCTCGAGATTTCAGAGAACTTGACGATCTGTTATTTTCTATCTTGAAGGAAAGCGGAGTCACAATTCTGAGAGATTCTCTGCATAAAGTCATTGAGCTTTTGTATGAAGGACAACCTACAGGACGCGCCACCAGTCTACAGGATTACGAAAAGTTGTTTCCAGTGCTTGGAGTGCCTGCGATCGCAGCAACGTTCCAAGAAGATGAAGTGTTTGCCTATATGCGAGTCGCTGGGTACAATCCTGTTACGATTGAACGAGTAAGCAGTCTGAGCGATCGCTTTCCAGTCAAAGATGAACATTACCAGGCGGTGATGGGAACCGACGATTCCTTAGCAGCCGCCGGAGAGGAAGGAAGGCTCTACTTAACAGACTATAGAATTTTGAATGGTGCTATCGACGGTACATTTCCATACTATCAAAAATATCTCTACGCTCCCTTAGCACTCTTTGCATTACCCAAAGGCTCCGATCCCACTCGTTTACTGCGCCCGGTAGCCATTCAATGCGGTCAAACCCCAGGTCCGGATTACCCCATCGTGACCCCTCATTCCGGTAAGTATGCTTGGCTGTTTGCCAAAACCGTTGTCCAGATAGCCGACGCCAATGTCCACGAACCCGTTACTCACTTAGGGCGAACCCACTTGTTCGTTGGTGCCTTTGTACTTGCAACCCATCGGCAACTTCTCCGCAGCCATCCCCTAAGCGTACTGCTGCGCCCTCATTTTGAGGGAACTTTAGCGATTAACGATGCAGCCCAACGAGTTTTAATTGCTCGTGGTGGTGGAGTCGATAGATTGCTTTCAGCAACCATCGATAACTCTCGGGTTTTAGCAGTGTACGGGTTGCAAAGCTATAGCTTCAATAATGCCATGTTACCAAAGCAATTTAAGCAGCGCGGCGTGGACGATCCTAACCTGTTGCCTGTGTATCCTTACCGAGATGATGCACTGTTGGTTTGGGATGCCATTCATCAATGGGTTTCAAGTTACCTAAACCTTTACTATGCTAAAGATGAGGACATTCAAAAAGACGCAGCCCTTCAAGCATGGGCAGCCGAAGCCCAATCTTACAATGGCGGACGCGTGTTTGATTTTGGTGAAGATGGAGGTATCAAGACGCGAGACTACTTGGTTGATGCCGTAACGTTGATTATTTTCACAGCCAGCGCTCAACATGCTGCCGTTAACTTTCCCCAGAAAGATCTAATGGGTTATGCAGCAGCTTTACCACTGGCTGGATATGCACCAGCCTCAACTCTCACAAAAGAAGTTGGCGAGGAAGATTATCTCAAATTGCTCGCACCCCTAGATCAGGCACAAAGGCAATATAACCTGCTGGCTTTGCTGGGGTCTATATATTACAACAGACTTGGTGAGTATCCACAAGGATACTTTACAAATCCACAAGTAAAACCTTTATTACAGGAATTTCAGAACAATCTCAAGCAGGTTGAAGCGACTATCAATCAGCGCAATTTGAAACGCCCAACCTATGACTATCTGTTACCTTCCAAAATTCCTCAGAGCATTAATATTTAGAGAATCAGTGACCAGTGACCAGTGACCAGTGACCAGGTGATTGAAAATATAAGGGCATCAAAGGGAACATTATGGCAAATAAAGATCAAATTCTCCAAGCTCACGAGCGCCAAATCTGGCTTTCACGTATTCTAGCCAAAGTTGGTTACAACACTCCCATTGGCAAGTTTCTCCGCTTAGTTGCCTATTACATGGATGGCATTTCCATCCTAGGTGCATGGAGGGACTTTCTTTACATCCGTAAGGACAATATTGGAGAGAAATTTTTTGCGGTAGACAACGCGATTATGCATACCTCTCACTCTAAGGTGAAGGAACTGATGCAAATCGAACCTCAAGTGAGGGGAAATGATTTAGGCATCATTAGAATATTAGCTCCTAGCTACCAGCTAAACAATCCACTCAGCTTGGGAATGAACGGTAACGAGCATACAGGAGCTCGCGCCGTGTTCTTACAAGCCTTACCAGAACCATCAGAACAGGCAGAAGTTTTGGGGTATTTAGTGGATCGCTCCCTAGCAAAGGCTGCCATACAAGGACAATTACATATCGGCAACGATTTGCAAGGGATGTTGCTTGAGATTTTGCATCAACTTGTTTTCGAGATTTCATTATCTGAAACAGAAATTGCTGCATCCCGTAATTACATTAAAGGGCTGGTACTCGCATCCTTGCCAAATTTCATTAGCCAGTACTTGCTTGCATTTAAAACTTACCCTAACATCCAACATCGAAAGCGTTTAATTGAGCGATACAAACAATCTCCAAAATGGCGATCGTACTTGGAAACAGGTGCTCGGTATCAGTTGAACGAACACCAGATTGCCAACAGCATTTTCGATATGATTCATATTGCTGGAACTGCAGGTACAAGCGCTCTTTTGGGATCTGTTATTGGTGTTCTCTGCCTGGATGAAACCTTAAGAAATGGTGTAGTGTCTGAAGTAAATGCTCTTTGGGATGGAACGGAAACTCCAAACGGATATGCGCTAGAACAGTCAACACTTATCCAAAAAGTTATTCTGGAAACCGCTCGTATGTATCCACCCGTGCGATTTGTCAGCCAACTTACCACCGAAGGGGGTGAAGTTGAGATTGGAGGGCAGAGATGTCCATTCCAACGGGGGACGCGTTTGCTTGGATCTATCTTCACGGCGAATCGGGATACCAACAGGTACAACAATCCTGATAGTTTTGACGTTACGCGAGATTTTTCAGATATCGTATCTTGGAACGGAGAAGGGCATGAGCGTGCGTGTCCCGGTAGATCCTTATCCATTGGCATAATCAAGATGTTTTGTCTGTATCTGTTCAAAAAATATGAATGGAACTCCTTTACACAAGTCAAGTGGGATTTTGAAAAAGTGACTGCTGTTACTCCTAATGATTTAGTGCTGCAAGGATTTACTCAACGATAAATGCTGGAAAGTATTTTGTAGATGACTTGTAAACGAGGAAAAAGGTAATGATTGGAGCGATCGAAAAAAAGCAACTCGACAACATTGCAACTTGGATGATCCCCGTCAAACAAACTAACTTACCAACCGTCCTAAAGGGTGTATTCTTTATGGATGGCAATCCACTTCCAGATGATTGCATCACAATGTACAACTTAGAATGGGATACAGAAACCCGTTCCTTCGTTCTACCCGTCTTTGCCCCAGTGCAATGGACTTTTCATAACTCGATTCTTGGATGGATATTACTTCGTTCTGCCCAATTGACTCAATTTCAGTACAAATTTCAATTCGATGATGAAACCCTACAGCGAGCGCAAATTACACCCTTTGCGTTCGGGCTACCGATTCCAAAGTGGATCGTCGATCTCACAATGATCCAAGACAAAGACTCTAACAATGGAGATATCTGGCAGCGAAAGAACGTATGGTTTGGGGGAATTCCACGGATTGGCGAATATACACTTCGTAGAGTTGTGGATGAAGATGGTCGTTATACTCCTGCTTTCAATGATATGCTTACCCTGGTTCAAAACGAATGTTTAGCGATCGCTAGATAAAGAATAACCAGTGACCAGTGACCAGTGACCAAAATCATCTGTTTAACCTTGACTTTGTAAACTTTTCATCTCATGTTGCACGTCTAAAGCAATTTGCAATGCTTCATTTAACAATCGTCCGTGCTCGCTAGCTTGTTCGCTGACTTGCATTGCTGTTAATGTTGCTAAGTTATTGGCAAATAACTCCGATCTACTAATAATAAACTTTTTATTCTCTCTTAAAATTTTTTCGGTTTTTAAGGCACGAACAAGATCGCTTCTTGTAAGCTCAAGTGCTTCAAGAACTTTTTGTCTTTCTTTTAAACTGACTCCCGGATTTCCCGCCGCTTCTATTTGGTCGTTAATATCTATTGCTTTAATAACAGAATTATATCTTTCTACATCATTCAATAAAATTTTCAGGGAATGTGTAATTTTTTTTTCAACCAGCTTCAGCCTTTGCTTCCAAAAAAAGTACAAGAAAATTTGTGCGCTAGAACCAGTTAAAAAGCCTAATATAATTAATAATAGCCAGGATGGTATTGCTACCCAAGTCGCAAAGAATCGGATAATAAGGTCAATGGCAACATAACTACCAACCAATACACTCAGTCCTATAAAAATTACAGTAGCACCTTCAGAACCTTTGACCTTTTCTATAAATCTCTTGACTATTCCTTGAAGAGGATGGCTAATAATTATTAGTTCATCGTTTACAGGCAAGTTAGTCAATTTCTGTAATTCTTTTCGACTAATCTCTAATCCTAGTAAATCATCAAGCACAGTTTTAATATCCTCGGAATATATAGTTTTTTAACAATATTATATAACAGAAAAATTTATAGAATGTTTATGATATGCTCCTATTGTTAAAGATTTTTCATAAAAATATCTTTTTGTCCATAAATTGAAATAGTTTGACCATAAATCAAGCATATTTTGTTACATTTTATTCTTTTTTCTCTGATTTCTGTTACAAGTAAGTCGGCACAAATAATCATCACTGGTTAGTAGTTGCGCTTTAGCGTGCTCAGCGCAACTACTAACGGAAGTAGCAATATTTTACATTTCGTTACTATAGTTGTGTTTTTTCAGCAAGCCCTACTTAGATTTACCTTGGCATGAACAGTTCTTCAGGATAAATCGGCGTTTAGGCGTAGATCTATACATCTAAGTAACAATTTGTAAAATACACAGAACAGAGATGCACAACGCTGTCAAGGGAATATTCTATAAATATCTTTACGGTGTGCGACTCGCTGACAAATTAAGGTTTGTGTATCTTTTTCAATACTGATACCTATTCTATAGTCACCCACGCGAATTTTATACTTGTCAGCGTACCCCTTCATTTTTTCCAAATACCCTAGTTCAAAAGGATTTTCTGACTCAAGTTCTTGAAAAATAATCGGTTCGATCCGGGCTTGTATTTCTTCTGGTAAATCAGCTAAATCTTTTAAAAACCTTTTAGTAAATTCAATCTTCCACATTCTTCTTCAATGATTGATAATATCTCAGAGCTTTATCTTTAGAAAGACGTTCATTATCTTCTGATTCTTCCATAAGTTTTGCCAATCCATAGTTTTCTAATATTTCTTCAATTTTTTCAAAATCAGCTATGGGTATTTGTACAGCTATTGGTTGCTGATTTTCATCCATTACATAATTTTTATTAATTTCTAGCATTTTTCTACCATCTATTTTGTGTATACTCTGTGACCAAGGTTAATAGTGGTGTATTTTTGGGAGAAATAATGGAACGCACAATTTCAGCCTTGGGACTATTTGTTTTTATTGGAATATCATACATCTTTTCTGTAAATCGCCGTGCTGTACGCTGGAGAACAGTGGCATGGGGACTAGGGTTAGAGTTTTTATTTGCACTCTTGATTTTGAAAACTCCTAGTGGGTTAACAGCATTCAAGTCTTTAGGCGATGTTGTCACCAGTTTTTTAGGATTTTCGGACGTGGGGGCAAAGTTTGTTTTTGGCGAGAGTTATAAAGATCACTTGTTTGCATTTCAAGTTTTGCCCACAATCATCTTTTTTTCCGCCTTCATTAGCGTTCTGTATCATTACGGGATTCTGCAGTGGACAGTGACTGGTATAGCTTGGGTGATGATGAAGACTATGAAAACTTCAGGATCTGAGTCTTTATCTTGTGCGGGTAACATCTTTTTGGGACCGACTGAATCACCACTGATAGTTAAGCCTTATGTACCAACAATGACACAATCAGAACTGTTTGCAGTGATGACAGGTGGTTTTGCCACGGTTGCTGGTGGGACTTTAGGAGCATATTTATCATTCGGTTTACCAACAGAACATCTCATAGCTGCTTTTTTTATGACTGCTCCGACATCTTTGGTGGTTGCTAAATTACTTTACCCAGAAACCGAAGTATCCGACACTGCAGGACAAGTGAGGGTAAAAGTCAAAACAAATTTTGTTAACGTCATTGATGCTGCGGCTTCAGGGGCGCTTGATGGTGCCAGGTTAGCGGTTAATGTGGGAGTGATGATTATTGCTTTCTTGGGTTTGTTAGCTGTAGTCAATGCATTGCTTGGATGGTTGGGGACACTCTTTGGATTGCCGCAACTTTCATTAGAATGGATCTTATCTTTTATTATGGCTCCTGTGGCTTTGTTTATGGGTGTGCCTTTGGCTGATTGCGGTCAAGTGGGGGTATTGTTAGGTAAAAAGACTATTCTTAATGAGTTTATTGCTTATTTAGATCTGAAGACTTTAATTGAGAAAGGTCAAATTTCTCAACGTGCGATCGTTATTGCTACTTACGCTTTATGCAATTTTGCTAATGTTGGATCTATCGCCATTACCATTGGTGGGATTACCGGAATGGCACCAACTCGCCAACACGATTTAGCTCGTATGGGTGTTAGATCGATGATTGGGGGTTTGCTTGCAGGTTTTATGACTGCTTGTATTGCTGGAATGTTAGTTTGATGTCATTTGTCATTTGTCACTGGTTACTGGTCACTGCTCACTGATGAAAGGTAGAGATTAATTAAGTTTATTATCTCTATATTTATCTAAATACAAATTTTTATGATTGAAGATGGCTTTAATCTTTTTTTGGTTTCAAACTATGTAGTAAGGGAATTGCATTTCAATAATGTATTATTCAGTTACTAAAACAATCGGAGGGGTACAAGTTCGCCGCGTCTTTACAAACTGGTAGCTTATTTCCACGTTAGTTCTTAAGTTCACCTCTTGTACTAAACATTAATGAAGTATCACAGCATTGATGAGCTTCTCAAGAACAATCAGGCTTGGGTTGCTGAAAAGCTAGCTCTAAACTCTACTTATTTTGAAGATTTAGCACGGGGACAAAAACCACCCTATCTCTACATTGGTTGTTCTGACAGTCGTTTGCCTTTAACTAATTTTACACGTACAGAACCTGGAGAATTATTTGTTCACCGTAATATTGCCAATCAAGTATCTCTCACGGATATTAACTTTTTAGCTGTTCTTGAATACGCAATAAACCATCTTGAGGTCGAACACATTATTGTTTGCGGTCATTACGGTTGTGGTGGAATCAAAGCAGCCTTGGAAGGAAGAACAATAGGAATTCTTGATAACTGGGTGAATCCAATACGAGAACTCTATTTGCAAAAACAAGACGAAATTGATGCTTTATCCACAACAGAAGAACGGCTAAATCGTTTAGCGGAAATCAATGTGATGGCGCAGGTAAAAAATTTGTACCAGACTTCAATCATGCGTAAGACACTCCACGAACAAAAAGCACCACTCGTTCATGCTTGGGTGCTAGATATAGGTAGTGGGTTAATTAAAGATTTGCAAGTCTGTACCATACCATGGGAATTAAGCCCATCATGTGCGATCGCTTCCACAAGATCTCGAACCCGAAATTGCCACTTTCTCGAAGACAAGGATTATATCCGATACATTTTCGTTAACGATTCCCAACACACGTTAACAAATACTCAAGCTAAGATTCTCTCTTAGCCAGGGCGTATCAACCATTGCACGAAGGAAAATCCCTCGCGCACCATTTAAATCTCTATCCATTGTTTGACCTGTGGATGAGGATTTAATGATTTTAGCTCCACCTAAGTTTTTCACAATTTCTCCAGACCAGCTAACTGTTTTTGAAGTGTAAGCTTCGTTAACATCTAGCACTACTTTGTTGTGCTCAAAAGCTTTGTGCTTAATAAATTGCTTAAATTTGTAGTGGGATAAAGTTAACATCTGACGTACAGATTTTGACCGAATTCTGCGTCTGGCTTTCTTTGACATCTGAGAAGTCTCAAAAGTTGGAAGCAATATTATGTCAAAATTATCTACCAAAAAACGAATCGATTTTTTCTGCAGTTCATCTACAAGGTTTTTGATTTTGCCACGCAGACGGTTGGCTGCTTTCTTTAATCTTCGTTTTAACTGTCCTCTGGTTTTAGAGATGCCACTACACAATTCATCTAACTTAAAACAAAGTTTTTGAATTTTTACATTAGCATTCTTACCCAACCAACCAAAAGAAGATTCTGAAAGAAATGTGAAAAACGTTCTAATGCCTGGATCTAAAGCCACAACGCGTCCTTGGTTCTCGGTTTCAAGTTGTGGACTTTCAACGGGAATTGTTAAATAGTAATCACCATAAGCGAGTACTAATCGACAATCCCCAAAGTTTTTCGGGAGAAATTCCCTATAGCAAACCTCACCTAAAATGGTGTGATAAATTCCTTTCTCTGACACAGCCGATTTGGGAATATAGCAAGATTGTTTCGGATCTTTTCTTGACCTAAAGTTCACTCGACTAATACCACCACCATTTTTGTACTTTGATTTGGCATTACTTACTGCCTTGCACGCATCCTTGATAGCAATAGACTTGATTTGATAAGGAGTGTCTTTGCACCAATCGGGTAAGCCACTAAGGATGCCACCCTTGATGGCTTTCCAGTTAGCTTTGACTACTCCATCTTTTAATAACTCAATAGTTTGATTAAACACAAATCGTGATACACCAAACCATTGATTAATCAGTATCTTCTGCACATGAGTCAGTCTTAGATAAATCTTCCTTGATTTTCTTGGAGTACTTTCTGAGTCCGTGCATTCGGCAACGGCATACGTGAAGGATTGAGAGTAAATCTTGGGTGAGTTCTGATTCCGGGCAGTATACAGCTTTGTCAAGAACCACGATTTGTCCACCGTTTTGCTCGACCATGTACTGTATAAGCTCGAATCCAAACCGTGCGAGTCTGTCACGACAGGCAACAATAAGTGTGAACTTATCCCCGCGCAAAAGTCTGTCCAGTAGGGCTTGCAGTCCTTTACGCTTGAAGTTGATTCCTGAACCAACGTCTCTAATAAACTCGGCGTTGGGGTAGAGGGATTGCATATAAGCGACTTGTCTATCAAGGTCGTCACGTTGTTTTGAGGAGCTGACTCGACAGTAACAAATAGTGGTAATTCCAGTTGAATCGCCTTTGGTATATGATTCAACGTCGTAGAGTCTTTGTCCTGCCGAGTTTTTGATGCTTTTGATTTTGCCTTCATCTGCATATTTCCTCAAAGTATTTGGGTGCAATCCCAGAAATTCGACCGCTTTTCTGAGTGGTATGTATGCCATACACTTATCTTAGCATACTTAAATAAAAGTGAGCAAATATTAACAAAGGACTAACTAGTTAACAACCTCAAGGACGGGTTCTCTAAAGTTTTCTCGCAGAGCGTCCAATGTACCCAGATCTGTAGGATACCCTGATACGTCAATCTCAAAAGTGACTATGGGATAAAAATGTTAA
Source organism: Scytonema hofmannii PCC 7110 (assembly GCF_000346485.2). Lineage (NCBI taxonomy): Bacteria > Bacillati > Cyanobacteriota > Cyanophyceae > Nostocales > Scytonemataceae > Scytonema > Scytonema hofmannii. Next base: position 8,927,173 of record NZ_KQ976354.1, on the reverse strand, counting down.
AATGATACTGACTGCACGCTGACGAACATACAAACCATCACTCCCAATCTCCAAAAGAGCAGTCCGGTTTGGGGACAGTAGATGGAATAAGCGACAGCAGTATAGAGGAGTTTTACCATCGAGTGTTGGAGGGGCGATCGCGTACAGATGCTTTGCGTGAGACTCAATTAGAAATGAAGAAAAAGTATCCTAATCCACTTTACTGGGGTGTTTTTATTTGCCAAGGCGATCCTAAACCACTACAGAACAATGTATAATCCATGAGGTAAGTAGAGTTACACAGTTGTAGCTTAGCGTAGTATTCAGTGAATTGACAGTGAGGGCTAAGATGACTGGTTGTCCAGTTTGCCAGACTGAATATATTGAAGGCAGAATTAATTGCTGCTCAAGATGCGGCTGGGATGTAACTCCCTACCCATCAACCTTTTCTGGTCAAATACCAGAGGCATTTTTGCAAAAAGAGCAAGCAAAACTGGCTTGGGCTAGAAAGGTTTGGGAAAGTTTACAGGTGTGTCAAGGGCAACTTGTTCAAGCGGGAATGAATTGCCAATCTCCAGCACCAGAAGGTTTGTCAAGATTGCAAGAATTTAGAATACTGGAAGCTTTTTTGGAAGATGGCAGGTGGAAAGATGCAGACCGAGAAACGGTTATATTGATGCTGAAAACAGCTAAGCGAGAAAAGCAAGGTTACATGAACATTGAAAGCCTTCGCAAATTTCCGTGTGAAGTTCTACATATCATTGATAAACTATGGGTGCAATACAGTCATGGACGCTTTGGTTTTAGCGTTCAAAATCGGATTTGGAAAAAGATAGCAGGAGATTCTAATCCAGATCAAAAAACCTATGAAAAGTTTGGGGAAATGGTTGGTTGGCGAGGCAAAAACGGATTATGGTATGGAGATCTCTTAATATTTGATGTGAAGAAAGCACCCCAAGGACATCTACCATTAGGACGGATAGGGGATATTGCATTGGCTGTTAGAGTGGCTGGGTGGTTGGGGGGGTTTGGTTTAGAGAGAATTGTTGCAATTTCGTCTAAACTAGATGCTTGTGGCATAAAATAGCTAGCAAGTTCAAGAGGTGCAGAAGTTACGGCATGACTCTCGCCCTGACAACTCATTTTGACGATTAGCCATTAGCGCTATGTTTTTGCCAATATTTCGTAACATACCAAGTTATCCATGCTGCCACTAACCCGGAAATGATACTTCCGAAAACCCAGAGAATAAAAGGATGGGGAGGAACAGAGAAAGTGGGAGATAAGGGAAGTCGAATCGGGTTCTCTTTTGTCACTTGGCTAGAAGCAGAAATGACAATCCCTCCCACGGATAACCCAGCGCCTACTGCAAAGACTGTAGTTTGAAAGTTCCGCTCGCGTTCTTTTTCGAGTTTCTCTTGTTGATCATCGCGTTCAGCTTGGTCTAATTCTACTATACCTCGACTCAGAGCGATCGCTTGTTGAAACATATTTTGCCCTGGGGATAAGTATTTCAAGTCTGTCTGAATCTGTTTATGCAAGCGCAAACAAGTGCGATTGTAAAAATTCTTTAAAAACTTTAAATCATCATCGTCAAATTTTTCTTGACTTTTTTGGTCAATTTTCGACAACCATGTGTTGTAGTTTGTTCTGTTAGTGAGGATAGAAGAGTCACTATCAACCATATCTCTGAGAGTACGAGCGTATTTAAACCCAAGGGATGAGAGAGTGGAGAGCAATTCTTTGAGCTTTTCTAGTCGGCGTGCTGAATCTGTAGGCAAGTTATTAAAAATCTGGGCTTTTTCTTCCAATTGACTATAGAGTTGCCGTGCAACCGAATAACACTGTCTTGCCTGATGATAGGCGAAAAGGATTTTACTACGGCACATCAGGAGATTTAACAGAAAATTTGTTTCTTTTGGCAAGTCTATGGAATTACTAGGAGGTTTTAACCATACCCAAAGATGAATATGTTGGGTAGGTGCTTCCTGCTTGTTTTCATACTCAAAAATTGGATTCCCAAAAAGTTTTCCTTGAGCAACACAACTGACTTGGCTTGCAATTGTTTCAGATAACAGAGCCTCAACGCAATCATTTGCTAAGGTTTGATAGTCATCGCTATCATTGAGCGATTCGGCAAACAGCAACAGTGTTTCACCCAAACTTGGACGCATCCAACTAGACAAGAAGTAGCCGTTGGGATTAAGCTGATTGAGTAGCTTAATATCTACCAATTCCTTGTAGCGCAGAGTAAAGTCAACTGCGTAAGTATCGTGAATGCGAAGTGGATAAATTTCTCCCCAACATTCTGGGCTGTTTAGTGAAGTAGGAACTTGAAATTTCAGAATTGGTGTTTGTTCTAATAAATTTAATGGTAGACTAGAGTGCTTATTGTAATGCTTCTGTTCTAAAGCTTTTTGTTCTAGAGTAGGATTATAAACGCCTGGATTCCCCTCGTAGCAAACAAGTTTTGACTTAAGGGACGCTATTGGATCAAGATTGAGTTGTTGTCCGAGTTCAACACATTGCTCCCATAAATGCTCAGCATTTTCTTTGACTTGATTAGAATCTTCGTTCAGGGTATGACGTAAATGGAAGGCAAAAAGAGTGAGGCTAGGATTGCGAATTTGCAGCGCCCTTGAGTTTTGGTTCATTGTTGAGAATCCAAAGGAGATTGGGGTGGAGGAGATGGTTGTTGTTTGGGCGAAGGAAAACTCTCACGCATAGCGTTGACAATTTGTTCTTTATAGTCTTTCGGGTTAACTGGCTCAGGGTTTTCCAATGGACCTCTTGTTATACTATCTGAGTTTTGAGCGATAAGAGGCAGAAGCTCGTTCCATACTTCTTGATAATCTTGAGACCATTCAGCAATCGCATTTGCGACTTTATTGGCATCATTTGGTAAACCAGGAAATAATTCCCATAACTGTGCTTGTTGTTGCTCTGAAAATAAAGAGGGTTGGGATTGAATCAGTTGAGCAAACGCTTTTATCTTCTGTTCATCAAGTAACATAAATAACCTCTTACCTTACTTAGTTGTGTATAGAACCATCATGCCCAATAGCACAAAACGCTGCCCAATACTCTGGTGAGTGAAAAGGTTTACAACTAGCTTCATTATCCCTAAAGAAGTCAGTGTACCACAAGCTTTCAATTGTTAGTCGAAAAGGGGCGCTCAAATTCAATCCCAGTGCCCACTGTTGTAATTCCTCTTTTGTGACATCTCGTAACCAGCGCTGCGCGTTGTTGAGAGCTTTAGCGATAGTTGATTCTGTTTGCAGATTTTGGTAAAATTTAATCATCAAAAAACAAGTGGAGATGTCACTAACCGCCCAAAGACTGCTGACTATGCTGGGGCTACCTGCCACCAAGAAACCGCTTGCTAAACCAGTATATTCATCAGTGAGAGTGTGCCAATCAGTCAAACCAGTTTCGCAGGCAGAGAGAGTGACGAGACGGCATTGCTTAAGATGAAGGGCAAAAATGTCGCTCAAGGTGAGGCATTTTTCTAAGTCAACAAATTTACTGTCTCGCCAAGGTAGATATCGGGTATTTTCTGCTGTTTGCTTGGTAGAAGAGTTGGAAGCAACTACAGATTCTGCTAAGGATAGGTGAGAAAGAAGAGGGGTGGGTGCATGAAAAGAGCCATGACAAGAAAAGTGAAGGTATTCGGCATTGAGAAAATCAGGAGATTGATAAACGGCATTTTTGGTTGCTTGGTGTTGAGTTAAAATCACCTTGGTATCAAAGCGATGCTGAATCGCTTCCACTTCAATTTCAGTGTAGTCTAAATCTAGAGTAGGATTTTGGATGGCAAAGAAGCTATTGACAGAGGAAGTTTGTTGAGATGCAATGTTTTGACTCAATTGTAATAGCTGGTGACTGGGAGCATATCCCACACCAGAGGAGAATCTGTCGAGGAGGCATTCATGAGTTTGTAATGGTAATGCGTGGAGAGGAAATAGGTGAAGGTAACGATGGGGAATGAGAATTAGTTGATTACAGTGATTGGGAAGGTGAGAGAGAATTTCATCCAAATCCAAGATTGAGGAAAGCTTTTGGAGTTTGATGAAATCAGTTTTCCAAGCTTGTGTCTGTTTACCTTTCAAAGTTTTGTAGTCATTAAGATACTCATCCCGCCATTTTTCTAATTCCTTTAAGTCATCGCTGGATGATTTCCAGAATAATGGTTGATTATTGCTTGTTATGATAAAGGTGAAGAAGCAATCATGTGTAATATACCATGCGATGGTAGCAATGCGGTCATCTATTGTAGCGCGAATTTCTGAAAAAGAAATAGGTTGAACCTTTTGAGTGAGTTGGTAACTTGGATCGAATCGTTTGATTTGGTTTAAGACTTGTTCAAGCTCAATCTGTAATTCATCTAATTCAAGCCGCAATCGCTTGACATAATCTAAAGAGAGGGATAATCCTTTCTGTGCAACCTGGCTTTTTGTGTCTATTGCTTGATTCTCATCGCTGTCGTTCAGAGATTCGAGCAATTGCTGTTTGGGTGCAATCTCGCGTTTAAGACGTTGGAGTTTCTCAAGAAGTTGTTGAGGAATATCGCCTTTTGGATAAAAGTTGCGGGAAGCCAAGAATTCAACTAAAGTACGAGCTTTACTGCGCTCAACATATTCTATCGCTTTTTCTATCTGATTGTTCTTGATACAAGCTTGAACAATTTGATTATAAACATCTATCGCATCTGCTCGCAGTTCTTGACGAGTCTTCTCACGACTAGCCCAAAAGGAGCTTTGCTCAACAGCTTGAATTGCTTTATCATAACCAAAGATGGCTTCACACCATCTGCCAATCATAGAAGCTGTCTTACCCAGGTTACGCCCTGATTGAAGGCATTCTATAGGGTTGGCGGTAGGTGTACCGATTTCTAAAGCTAATTTGAGACACTCAATGGCTTTGTCAAATTGCTTTAAATCATAGTAGGCGGTGCCAAGATTGTTTTGTGTACGTGCCCAATATTCTGGAAAGGCATAGCGGGTGTAAATTTTTAGCGCTTGGTTGTAAGCTGCGATCGCGAGTTCGAGATTTTCTGCTCTTTCTCCTTTGATTCTATTCCAATAGGCAAGTCCAAGATTGTTTTGTGTACGTGCCCAATCTTCTGGAAAGGCATGGCGGGTGTAAATTTTTAGCGCTTGGTTGTAAGCTGCGATCGCGAGTTCGAGATTTTCTGCTCTTTCTCCTTTGATTCTATTCCAGTAAGCAAGTCCAAGATTGTTCTGTGTACGTGCATAATCTTCTGGAAAGGCATCGCGGGTGTAAATTTCTAGCGCTTGGTTGCAAGCTGCAATCGCGAGTTCGAGATTTTCTGCCCTTTCTCCTTTGATTCTATTCCAGTAGGCGGTGCCAAGATTGTTTTGTGTACGTGCCCAATCTAGTGGAAAGGCATCGCGCTTATAAATTGCTAGTGCTTGGTTGTAAGTTGCAATCGCTTGTTCGAGATTTTCTGCCCTTTCTCCTTTGATTCTATTCCAGTAGGCGTTGCCAAGATTATTTTGTGTGAATGCCCAATCTAATGGAAAGGCATCGCGGGTGTAAATTTCTAGTGCTTGGTTGTAAGCTGCAATCGCGAGTTCGAGATTTTCTGCTTTTTCCCCTTCGATTCTATACAAGTGGGCGTTGGCAAGGTTGTTTTGTGTGAATGCCCACTCTATTGGAAAAGCATCGCGCTTATAAATTGCTAGTGCTTGGTTGTAAGCTGCAATCGCGAGTTCGAGATTTTCTGCTTTTTCCCCTTTGATTCTATATAAGTGGGCATTGCCAAGATTGTTTTGTGTACGTGCATAATCTTCTGGAAAGGCATCGCGCTTATAAATTGCTAGTGCTTGGTTGTAAGCTGCAATCGCGAGTTCGAGATTTTCTACTTTTTCCCCTTTTAATAAGAGGGCGTTGCCAAGATTGTTTTGTGTGAATGCATAATCTTCTGGAAAGGCATCGCGGGTGTAAATTTCTAATGCTTGGTTGTAAGCCGCAATCGCGAGTTCGAGATTTTCTGCTCTTTCCCCTTTGATTCTATTAGAGTAGATAAGTCCAAGATTGCTTTGTGTATTTGCCCAATCTAGTGGAAAGGCATCGCGGGTGTAAATTTCTAGTGCTTGGTTGTAAGCTGCGATCGCGAGTTCGATATTTTCTGCTGTTTCTCCTTTGATTCTATTCCGATAGGCACGTCCAAGATTGTTCTGTGTATGTGCATAATCTTCTGGAAAGGCATCGCGGGTGTAAATTTCTAGTGCTTGGTTGCAAGCTGCAATCGCGAGCTCGATATTTTCTGCTGTTTCTCCTTTGATTCTATTCCGATAGGCAAGTCCAAGATTGTTTTGTGTACGTGCCCAATCTAGTGGAAAGGCCTCGCGGGTGTAAATTTCTAGCGCTTGGTTGCAAGCTGCAATCGCGAGTTCGAGATTTTCTGCCCTTTCTCCTTTGATTCTATTCCGATAGGCAAGTCCAAGATTGCTTTGTGTACGTGCCCAATATTCTGGAAAGGCATCGCGGATGTAAATTTCTAGTACTTGGTTGTAAGCTGCAATCGCGAGTTCGAGATTTTCTGCTGTTTCCCCTTCGATTCTATACAAGTGGGCGTTGGCAAGATTGTTTTGTGTATTTGCCCAATCTAGTGGAAAAGCATCGCGCTTGTAAATTTCTAGTGCTTGGTTGCAAGCTGCGATCGCGAGTTCGATATTTTCTGCTGTTTCCCCTTTGATTCTATTAGAGTAGGCAAGTCCAAGATTGCTTCGTGTACGTGCCCACTCTAGTGGAAAGGCATCGCGGGTGTAAATTTCTAGTACTTGGCTGTAAGCTGCAATCGCGAGTTCGATATTTTCTGCCCTTTCCCCTTCGATTCTATACAAGTGGACGTTGGCAAGATTGTTTTGTGTATTTGCCCACTCTAGTGGAAAGGCATGGCGGGTGTAAATTTCTAGTGCTTGGTTGCAAGCTGCAATCGCGAGTTCGATATTTTCTGCTCTTTCCCCTTTGATTCTATTAGAGTAGGCAAGTCCAAGATTGTTTTGTGTACGTGCCCAATCTTCTGGAAAGGCATCGCGGGTGTAAATTTCTAGCGCTTGGTTGCAAGCTGCAATCGCGAGTTCGAGATTTTTTGCTCTTTCCCCTTTGATTCTATTAGAGTAGGCAAGTCCAAGATTGCTTTGTGTACGTGCCCACTCTAGTGGAAAGGCATCGCGGGTGTAAATTTCTAGTACTTGGCTGTAAGCTGCAATCGCGAGTTCGGGATTGTCTGCTCTTTCCCCTTCGATTCTATACAAGTGGGCGTTGGCAAGATTGTTTTGTGTATTTGCCCACTCTAGTGGAAAAGCATCGCGAGTATAAATGTCTAATGCTTGGTCGTAAGTTGCAATCGCGAGTTCGAGATTTTCTGCTCTTTCCCCTTTGATTCTATTAGAGTAGGCAAGTCCAAGATTGTTTTGTGTACGTGCCCAATCTAGTGGGAAGGCATCGCGGTTGTAAATTTCTAGTGCTTGGTTGCAAGCTGCAATCGCAAGTTCGAGATTTTCTGCTCTTTCCCCTTTGATTCTATTGGAGTAGATAAGTCCAAGATTGCTTTGTGTATTTGCCCAATCTAGTGGAAAGACATTGCGAGTGTAAATTTCTAGTACTTGGTTGTAAGCTGCAATCGCAAGTTCGAGATTGTCTGCTCTTTCCCCTTTGATTCTATACCAGTGGGTGTTGCCAAGATTGTTTTGTGTGAATGCCCACTCTAGTGGAAAGACATCGCGCTTGTAAATTTCTAGTACTTGGTTGTAAGCTGCAATCGCGAGTTCAATATTTTCTGCTCTTTCCCCTTTGATTCTATACAAGTGGGTGTTGGCAAGATTGTTTTGTGTAAATGCCCACTCTAGTGGAAAAGCATCGCGGTTGTAAATTTCTAGTACTTGGTTGTAAGCTGCAATCGCGAGTTCAATATTTTCTGCCCTTTCCCCTTCGATTCTATACAAGTGGGCGTTGGCAAGATTGTTTTGTGTACGTGCCCACTCTATTGGAAAGGCATCGCGGTTGTAAATTTCTAGTGCTTGGTTGCAAGCTGCAATCGCAAGTTCGAGATTTTCTACTCTTTCCCCTTTGATTCTATATAAGTAGGCGTTGGCAAGATTGTTTTGTGTACGTGCCCACTCTAGTGGAAAAGCATCGCGCTTGTAAATTTCTAGTGCTTGGTTGTAAGCTGTAATCGCGAGTTCGAGATTTTCTGCTCTTTCCCCTTTGATTCTATACAAGTGGGCGTTGGCAAGATTGTTTTGTGTACGTGCCCAATCTAGTGGAAAGGCATCGCGCTTGTAAATTTCTAATGCTTGGTTGCAAACTGCAATCGCTTGTTCGAGATTTTCTGCTCTTTCCCCTTCAATTCTATCAAAGTAGGCGTTGCCAAGATTGCTTTGTGTACGTGCCCAATCTAGTGGAAAGGCCTCGCGCTTGTAAATTTCTAGTGCTTGGTTGTAAGCTGCAATCGCTTGTTCGAGATTTTCTGCCCTTTCTCCTTTGATTCTATTGCAGTAGGCGTTGGCAAGATTGTTTTGTGTACGTGCCCAATCTAGTGGAAAGGCCTCGCGCTTGTAAATTTCTAATGCTTGGTTGCAAACTGCAATCGCTTGTTCGAGATTTTCTGCTCTTTCTCCTTTGATTCTATTAAAGTAGATAAGTCCAAGATTGCTTTGTGTATTTGCCCAATCTAGTGGAAAGGCATCGCGCTTGTAAATTTCTAGTGCTTGGTTGTAAGCTGTAATCGCGAGTTCGAGATTTTCTGCTCTTTCCCCTTTGATTCTATTAGAGTAGGTAAGTCCAAAATTGCTTTGTGTACGTGCCCAATTTAGTGGAAAGGCATCGCGCTTGTAAATTTCTAGTACTTGCTTGTAAGCTGCAATCGCGAGTTCGAGATTTTCTGCTCTTTCCCCTTTAATTCTATTAGAGTAGATAAGTCCAAAATTGCTTTGTGTACGTGCCCACTCTAGTGGAAAGGCATCGCGCTTGTAAATTTCTAGTGCTTGGTTGCAAGCTGCAATCGCGAGTTCGAGATTTTCTGCTCTTTCCCCTTCGATTCTATCAAAGTAGGCGTTGGCAAGATTGCTTTGTGTATTTGCCCACTCTAGTGGAAAGGCATCGCGCTTGTAAATTTCTAGTGCTTGGTTGCAAGCTGCAATCGCGAGTTCGAGATTTTCTACTCTTTCCCCTTCAATTCTATCAAAGTAGGCGTTGGCAAGATTGTTTTGTGTATTTGCCCACTCTAGTGGAAAGGCATCGCGCTTGTAAATTTCTAATGCTTGGTTGCAAGCTACAATCGCGAGTTCGAGATTTTCTGCTCTTTCCCCTTCGATTCTATATAAGTAGGCGTTGGCAAGATTGTTTTGTGTATTTGCCCACTCTAGTGGAAAGGCATCGCGGGTGTAGACACTCAAGGCTATCTCATAACCTGCTATTGCCACATCTTGGTTGACTGCCTTACTACCATGAGGATATTGTTGAATGCAGTAGCTGAAATCAAAAATAGACTTGGCAATGCTTTCCGCTTCATTTTCCTCTAGGTTAGATAGAGTATTGGTTGCCCAGCGCTGTAATAAAACAGTAAAGTTATCATCCAATTTATCAAGGTTTGCTTCCAGCAACGGGTAAACCGCTTGCTTATCGCTCCCACTCTTTGAAGTGACTTGCAATACCTCTAAAAGAAAATTCTCATAGTTGTCTGGAGTGGACGTTGCTGAAGATTTGCCTCGGAATGAGCGATCAAACAAACTGAGCTTCTCAGTTATCTTACGTATTAAAATAGTTAAAAATTCACTCAGCATCCAGATAAACTCCTTTTCCTAGCGCTAACCCCAAGTGTTTGTTTGCACCAAACCAATTTTTAGATAAATAATGGTATTTTAGTTTTACTTCACACGCTGTTGAGGTTTTTCCAGAAAATTTTCGGTATAACTAAATAGTTTATTTTACACGGCTACTCAAAGTTTATTGCCCAGAACACCCAAAAACTTAACTTAAAGCAAATCTTGAGTCTATTCCGAAAACGGCTAATCTCTGCATGAATCCTTGTAATAGCAACCTGTTTATTGTTATGCCCAATTGAAAAAGTAACCGAAACTTCATTGCAGTATTACCCGATCGTGTTTGATGCTAGTGGCAATAAACGCGATGAATTAGGTGGTCAGATGAGCCAAAGAACAAACTACAACTTAGATAGTACTAAGTTTATTTGCAATAAAACGGATGGTGGTTTAAGGTTTATTTCTTTTTTTCAGTTTCGCTCCGCAATTAAGGTAAATCCAGTATCATATGTTACATTGAATTCCTGAAAATTAACTATGACTGGATATGAGTTTGCTTGTTCCAATTTAAATTGTTCCGGTATACAATCTGTTCTAGACGGGGTCATACTGAGAACTGCCGAAAGTCTTTTCCAATATAGACTTTCACAGTTTTTGACTCTTGTTTCTGAAAACTTTGTGGGAAATCCGGATACAGAACAATATATCAGAAAGTGATAAACAGAAGTATACCTCATGAGGTAACTAAAGTTGCAACAATTGTAGTTTAATGTAGTATTCAGTGAATTGACACCGAGGGCTAAGATGACTGGTTGTCCAATTTGCCAAAATGAATATATTGAAGGCACGATTAACTGCTGCTCAAGATGCGGATGGGATTTAACTCCCTACCCATCTACCTTTTCTGGTCAAATACCAGAGGTATTTTTGCAAAAAGAGCAAGCAAAACTGGCTTGGGCTAAAAAGGTTTGGGAAAGTTTACAGGTGTGTCAAGGGCAAGTTATTCAAGCAGGAATTAACCACCAGCCTCCAGCACCAGAAGGCTTGTCAAGATTGCAAAAATTTAGAACACAGGAAGCTTTTCTGAAAGATGGCAGGTGGAAAGATGCAGACCGAGAAAAGGTTAAATTGAATTTTAATGAAAATAAACATGAGGTAACTTCCATGTCGAATCAAAACACTGCATTCAACTTAGAAGCAACAAAAGTCTATCCTTGGTTTGCTGAAAAACTACGAGAAATGGCTAAAATAATTACTCAATCTGAACATCAAGCAACAGAACAAGGAGCATCAGGAGCGTTAGCCTTATCTGCTTTCATAAATAACTTAAATGAAGAAATCAAGAGACTAGAAAATGGTAAATTCCGTTTCTTGATTATTGGAGATTTTAATCGTGGTAAGAGTACAATACTCAATGCTTTTTTTGAACAAAATTTGCTTCCAACAGGAGCAACTCCCACTACTGCAATTCCTACTTTTGTAAAATATGGTAAACAGGAAAAAGTATTAGTTTACAAAAAAGATGGTGCAAGGGAAGAATTAAGTTTTGAACAATATAAAAAGAAATATACGCTCAACTCGAAAGATGTGAGAAGTCAAATGAAGCGTCTATCTCAGTCAATAGGTGAATGGCTAAATCCTCTAAACTATGCTGAATTTTATTGTCCAATTGAAGTGTTGTCGAGAGGGGTAGAATTTATTGATACGGCAGGATTAAATCATACAGAAGAAGAAAATCAAAAAACATTTTCCTATATTCAGGAAAGCCACGCTATTCTTTTCGTTTTAGCGGCAGATCAGCAATTTACTCAGCAAGAAGAAGAGTATCTAAAAAGATTACTTGGAGTCAAGGAAGAAATTGAGAATAACGAAGCTCAAAAAGAAATGATTTCTGCAGGGAAATCAATTAAAAAGCAAATTAGACCTATCTTTTATTTAATTAACAAGTGGGAAATAGTTGAAGATGATGCCAAAAAAGAAATACACGATTATTTTGTTGAAAGCTTCTGTGAATGTTTAGATATAAAAAAAGAAGAAGCTGAAAAAATGTGGGGAGACAAGATATTTAATGTTTATGCTAAAACAGCTTTAGAGAAGATAAAAGAAGGAAAGTCGCTTGAAGGTACTGGAATTAAAGAATTTCAAAAAAGACTTAGCAACTTTCTGATTCGTGAGCGATTAATGACAGAATTAATGCAAGCCGTCTATATAGCCGAATTAGTTACGTCTAAGGTAGAGTCAAATGTTGACGATAGATTACTTGTGCTTGAAAATGATGTAAAAACATTGGAAGAAAAAATTGAAAAAACCAAGCCTTGCTTTGAGTTTATGAAAAAGATTGTCCAAGGTTTAGAAAAGGAAGTTAGAAGAGAGAAGGATGCTTGCATTTTTGAAATTGGAGAAAAATATAACACATATTTTTCTAATTTAGTCCTAAACTTTGAAAGAGAATTTGAAATGCCTTCAGTATCTGGGCTTCGAGATAATCAGCGTGAAAAATATACTGAGGATTTAAAGAGTAAATTAGCTCATTATCGGCAAGAAAAACTTGACGAATGGCATACGATAAGTAAAGGAATATTGTTGAAGAGTCTTAATGAATTAAAAGATTCTTTTGATCAAGAAATTAAAGAATACAGTAATAAAAGGAACGAAATCCGAGAAATTCTCAATCAACAAGATTTTAGTGTTCAAAACCGGACACAGTTAATCACTCATCAAAGTAGTTCATCGGAAGAAACTAGGTTAAATACTGCTAATGCTAATGCAGTAGGAAGAATGATTTTGGGAGCAACTGGTGGGACTGTAGGTACAGTAGCAGCAGGAATAGGTGGAGCGACAATAGCAAATCTTGCAGGTGCACATATACTCCTAGGAACAGTTGGTGCTGGTCTAGCTTTAACTCCTATAGGATGGGGTTTATTCGCAGCTAGTGCTGCTGTCGGGGGGATAGCAACTTTGTGGCAAAGGCACGCAGAAATCCATAAGTTTCAGAAACAAATGCAGGAAAGAGTCAAGCGAGAGTTTGAAAAATTACTTGACCCTGATAGAGTTTTGGCTCTTAAAGAGCAAGTGGGGAATTCATTTGACCCCTTTGGTAACTTAGCTGAACAGATGAGCAAAGATGTCATATCTTTGGAAACATCTCTCAATAATCTATTGGAATCAAAAAAGACAACTGAAGTTAACTATAATGAAGAGGTTAAACGTTTACAAACCTTTATCGCTGATATATCTGCTCAGTTACAAATAATCCAGGCGGAATATAACGAGCTAGTTATAGCTACAACTTAATTAAGTTAATCCTTTTCTTTATCTTTTTGTAAGCGTAGTTTACTAAAATTTTTGTTTTTTAGTAGACTACGTTTGTCTGTAATTATAATTAGTTAATTTTACCTAGAATACATACCTCGGTTGTTACTTCAAACGAAATATTTAATATTTTTTTCTTGTTTTTTTGCTAATTTTGTCTTTGTCCAATTATTGATAAATATGAAATCCTATCTAACAATTTCACAATCCCTCAAAGCTGTATGTCAATTTATCGATGCTGAAGAACAGCAGCAGCTTGTAAAAGACGTGGAATTAGTTTGCCAACAGTTAGTTAATCCCCACTTTGGGATAGCTGTACTAGCACCTTTTAACTTCGGTAAGTCTACTCTAATTAATGCCTTATTAGGTAGAGAAATAATGCCAACTAAAATGGTCAGAACCACTGGGACAGTAATTAAAATTAAATATGGAGAAACTTTACAAACTCTTATTACTTTAAAATCTGGTGAAGTAATTAGGAGTAACGATACAGAAGTTCTTAAAGAATTTGCTGTATTGAATCACAAAAGACAACGTAGAGAAGATGTAATGTCCGTAGAAGTTGCTTATCCTAGTGACTTGCTAAAAAATGGAATAGAACTCTTTGATTTACCTGGAACTAACGATAAAGAAGAACAAAATGTTTTGGTGAGAAATCAATTATTACAGGTAGATTTAGTTATTCAAGTATTAAATGCTCAACAACCTTTTACACTAGGAGAACAAGAAACACTTAGTACCTGGTTAATTAACCGAGGAATTAAGTCAGTTATTTTTGTCCTCAATCGGATGAATGAAATAGAAAGTGAAGATGATAAGAATGAAATATATGATGATGTTTATTCAACAACTGCTATTTTTAAATCTGATTTACCCCAAGGTTTGAAAACCTTGTATCGTGTTGACGCACTCCCTGCCGTCAAAGCGAAGCAAGAAAGAAACATTTGGAAAAGATTTATAAGTGGTATCATTACTTTTAAAGCTACCTTGTTAACTGTCACCTTCCTCCAAAAAAAAAGAACAAATCAAACTAGATTGCTACGAGTGATTACTATAGCAACTCAAATAAAGCAAATTCTACAAAAAAAAGTCAATGATTTAACTGCAGAAATTAGAAATGCTGAAGAAATAAGAAATGTTGCTATTAAACAAGGAAAAGAAAGAGAATTATTCCTAAAAAAAGAATTTAAAAGAAGACTAGAAACTTATAGAAATTGGTTATCATTAAATTCACTTGTAGGAACTTACCAAAGAGATGCAGCAGAATCTTTAGAAACAAATCGATTTCATACTTGGCAAGATAGCAAATTAAAATCAACTATTCTTACTTATACTCAAGCAATTGAAAAATGGGTTAATCAGTCATGCGATGAGTTAAACATAAACCAAATTAATACCATTAATATATCATTGCCTAGTTATCCTAATGTTGTCTTACCTCAGCCTCAAGATAGAAATGCTCGACAGTGGATTGGTGACATTTTCAATGGTGGTGCAAATCGAAAACGACTTAATGAAGAATATCAAATCAAAAAGTGGGAAGCTTATAAAAATGCTGTGTATAAATATTTATCTAAATTTAGTAAAGATGCTCTAATGTCTCTTGATAAATATGAAAAAACTGTTGAATCATTAATTATTTTTCCCATTCCACCTGTAGCCGAGGAAGTGCTCCAAAAACGGCATCATTTAAATGCTTTAAATTCTTCTCTAGATGCAATTAAAAGCATAGAATTACTAAAAAGCACAATTGATACACATAGATTCAAGGGGTTAGAGCATCTTATAGTTTTTCTATTATTTTGGAAAAATTGGCTCTGGCTTTTTTTTGGGTGAAAGTGAATACTTTAGGTATACCCCACCTAAATTAAAATTATGGGTGGGGACGGATCTCAATATTTTTGTTCGAGTTCACCAATCTGCAACGCAATATAATCTCGATATTGCCTACCTTATTGGACTTCGACGCCTCACATCATTCAAATCTTGATATTTTTGATTTGGTTCTTGGCGACTTTCTATCTCTCCATTTTGCTCAATTCCTTCCTCTTTGAGCGCAGCAACAATTGCTTTTACGTTTTCCATCACTGCCTTTTCATCTACAAACGTTTTAGAAAAGGTGTTAATTGAAATTGAATTGCTGCTAAGGTTTTGTTCGGGACTGATGACTGTCACAACCTCATCACCAGCTATATTTTTCATCTTGGCTACATAAGCTGCACGTGGATCGTCGCCTTCATATGCTGTGTCTTGCTCAGGGTTCTCCAGACGATAACCCATTCTCTCTAGTTCGGTGATGATTTGGTAGGCGATCTCGGCTCGCAACTGAGATGCTATAATCCCTTGCTTTGCCTGCTCCAGAATTTCTCCTAACTGCGGCTCTAAGCTAATAATTTGCGTACTGATGGCTTGAACCTGGTCGATAGTTAACGTTGATTCCCCTTGCTGTAATTGAGTTTCTAAATTTCTGAGTTCCTGTTCGTACTCGCTTAGTTTGCCATGAGTCCAGTAGTCTACATCTAAGCGTTCAGGTGGGGTGTCTTCTCCAATTTGCACTTGAGACTCCTGTTTTGCCTGTTGCACCTGTGCTAGTATGGTACTTAGGTTTGTCTGTACTTGATTGTATAAAAGCAGCCACTCTTGTTCCTTTCTTGTCAATTCATTTCGTAAGTCAAAAAGTTCAAGATAAGTCTCCTGTGTTAGTGCGATCGCTGCTTGGCTTACCCCTGATTGGATGTTATGACGTGCCATATCTAAACCCTGCTTTAAGTGCTCCAAACGACCTGGAGCAAAGCGCTGATGTTGATAGTTTTGGTTAATACTTGCCCATACTGATTCGACATCTGCGAGCAAATCTTGAGCCAACTTTTCTTGCTGCTGCTTATCGTGCCGTATATTCTTCTCAAGAGCAATCATTTGCTCCTGTAAAAGCTGTTGCACTCGCTCTCGTTCCTGACGTTCTGCTGCAATCAGGTTATCAAATTTACGTTCCTGGTCTGCAATCAGCTGAGTATACTCTTGCCGTTGGCTGTTCGTAATATCCATGTACTCATTGCGTTGCTGAGACAATCCGCTCTTGAGTGCTGAGTTGAGACGTTCGCTCTCGCGCTCTAGGATTTGTTGTTGACGCTTTTCGGACTCTAACACCGCAGTTTCAAACTCTTGCTGTTGATCCTGCAATCGCCTATTAGTTTCTACTTCTAAATCTCTAATTGAGGTTCTTAATCTCTCAGCTTCTTGAATTTGTCGTTGCGCTCGCTCTTGTCGTGACGACAGCCATTTGTTTAACCCCCAACCTACAGCGCCAATGGCTGCGATGGGTAGAATAACTGACCCTATCCCCATCGCTGCTGTTGCTACTGCTGGCCACAATTTTAAACCGCTCATAGTTTTGACTCCTGTTAAAACTGCTTTATTTCTGATAATACTTAAGTTAAATTTCAGTAGATTTTGAAACCATATTGACTGCTTGTTGGAAGTGAGTCGAGAAGTTGTAAGGTGGGACTCCCACCATTAAGACTGAATCATCGCGCATATGAATTTCTACATCCCGTTTGCGTTCTGTAAATAAAGTGACTTCTGACAAATGGCGCGGAGTCAGAAAGTGAAAGACTTGATTAGAAGAACCACGCCAACCTTGATTGTCATTTAGTTCTGGTATATATTGTCCATCTATAAGAACATCAATTAAAGAAAGAACTTTATTGATAGCAGGGTCAGACTTGGCTTGCAACTGCTCTAAGGTAAACCCAGAAAAGCAGATAATAGAAAAGTCTCGCTTTTGTCGCAGATAGGAGAAAAGTTCGCTTAAGGCGTCTGCTTGTAGCATTGGTTCCCCACCAGAAACTGTCAGTCCGTCTGTTCTGGGAACTGATAAGATATAATCAGCAAGTTGTAGGGGATCGACTAAAGTGGCTTGCGTTTGAGGAATCCAATCTGGAGAAATGCAACCGCGACAGTTAAAGCAGCAACCTTGTACCCAAATGACAAAACGTTGACCAGGACCAAGAGCGTGAGTCCCAAGACAAATTTCAGCAACATTTAGTACAGTCATAACTAAAAAAAGAAACGATTTTTTGGTTGAGTTTGTTCGTGTTTGCTGCGGGCTACAGCTAATTCTTGGTCAATTGTTTCTAGGACTTCTTGGGCATTTCTGATAAGACTATCTACTTTTTGATGGTCAACAGGTAGCAACCGTCCCAAGTCTCGATCCGATTGATAATGATTTTTTATAGCTGTCAAAATTTCCTGAGTTGCAGATTGGTATTTCTGAAAATCCTCTGTTGCTTTTTGTAATTGTTGCTGAGCTTGATGATACTCTTGTTCTTGGTGTGCCAGTCGATCTCGTTGTTGTTCGAGTATGGCTAGCTCTTGGGATAAAACTTCTGATAAACGCTCTCGTTGTTGTTGTGTTAGGGTCATCAGTTCTGAAACTGCGCTCTGAATGTTGGTTTCTATTCGATTCTGTCGAGATTGCCAATAAAGAATCTCTTCTTTAAGGGCGGTTTGCTGTCTTTGCAGTGCAGCGATTTGTTCATCCAAGTCAGCTTTTTGTTGCTGGAGGGTTTCAAGAAGTTGGCGTTGCGGTTCTAAAGCGGCCTCTTGGGCTGATATCTCTTGTCTAAAAGTTTCCAAGTTAGTTGCTTGCACTTCGGCTTTAATTTTTTGTAGCTGGCTGGCTTTCTCCTTTAAGCTTTTGAATTCATCCGCTTGTTTACGCAGTTGTTGTTCCTCTTGCAGTAGCTCGTTTGCAGATTGCAAAAGTTTTGATTTTTCGTTAGCAATTTGTTCTATTTCTTGAGACCGTTCGCTTATTTTCTGCTTGAGTGTGGTTGGGATAGGCAAAGTCGTTAGATGAGGTAACCAGGTCTTTAGAACTGCTAACAGGTTGTTGAGGGTTTGAGAAAGAGCGATCGCCCAAGCTTCTATAGTCTCTGTATCTGTAGTAGCAAGTTGTCGTAGTGTTTCTGGATTAAAGATTGATTCCCAAAGACTAATTTCTGCCTGTACTAATTCAAAAGGAAGTTGAATTGTTTCAAAGTCTAAAAAATTTTTCTGCTGGTGTATTTGTTGCAATAATTTATTGATTTTATCAATATCATGTTGTAGATTTTGCTGCATATGTCTCCTCAATTTAGTTGTTCATATAAATCAGAAAAAAATTTAGAAGTTATTCTTCTTTTTCATCTAAGACCAAACCTGGAAACATTTTGGCAATGATATCCCCTAGTGTATATTCAACAATTTTTCCAGAGCGTGTCTCCTCAATACTTAAATAAGCAATGTGAGAGCGGTCAACTCTCATCCCAACACGATATTTTGCGTTAGGGGAGTAATTGGGTAAATCAATCATGTCTTGCAGAGAGTTTTGATGTTTTTTACCTTTAGATCGCAGCTGTACCCACAGAGTAATAGCAATGCGTTTCTCAACGGGTGTAACTTCTTCAGAATAAAAATTCGATTCTACTAGACTATCTAGACTAGAACCTCCCTGAATGAGAGTAATTTCGAGTTTTTCCCGTTCTCCGGTGTGAATCTTGATTGTTTCTAAAACAATACCAATAGTGTGGATATATTTCTCTATAGGGTCTACTAAACCGTTAGCAATAAGACAAGCGCCATAGGAGATGGCATAAGCACTGTTAGTAATATTAAATGTTTTATCTATGCGGGGATCGTTTTTATTCATTCCTATAGTATCTGTAATGGCTTTTTGTACAAGAAGAAATTGACAAAATCCCCCTACCATAAAAACGCGATCGATATCTAAATCAATTGTCTCTATATAGGCTTTTACTTCTGTTATAACTTTTTCAATACCCTGAGCAATCGGGGTAAATG
The DNA here is from genome assembly GCF_000346485.2 of Scytonema hofmannii PCC 7110. Lineage (NCBI taxonomy): Bacteria > Bacillati > Cyanobacteriota > Cyanophyceae > Nostocales > Scytonemataceae > Scytonema > Scytonema hofmannii. Next base: position 8,908,250 of record NZ_KQ976354.1, on the reverse strand, counting down.
CTTCATTGACTTCTGCTAAAGTAACTGCGTATCCATTGAATTTATAAATTTCATCGCCTGCTTTGTCATCTGGGGCATTTAGATAATTAGTTAGATTTCTAGTAGCTTTGCTATGACTGCTAATTTTGACGCTTTCAAATTCCTTCAATAAGCTAATAAATTCTTGGCTATTTTCATCTAATGGTGTATCATGCTTTTTAGTGTAAGCTTGCTGAACAATACGGCGATCGAAAGCGACACCAGCTGATTCTAGTCCTTTATCACCTTGCCCATCAAAGTAGAGCACTTCAACTTTATTGTCTCCGTAAATACGGCATAGGCTTACATCAAATGTACCACCTCCCATATCACAAACGAGCAAGTTACCACTAAAAGATTCGGTATTATCTTCCTTTGCACGCCGTTGCATTTCCCAAGCATAATAAGCGGCGGCAGCAACAGGTTCGCTGACTAGCTGGATGAGTTGTTTTTCTAGTTCTAAATTTTTTTGAATTAATTGTTGCAGGCGCTGCCGACCTAAATTATAAATATCGCGCTGCCAAATTTCTGGAACCGAGACGACAAGACTAGTAATCCCGCCTTTTTCACGGCTAAAACTGAAGGGGTTTTCATGAGAGATCAGCAGTTCGCGCAAGTAATCAATAGTCACACTGATAGGAGTCCGCTTGAGTGAAAAGTGTTGGGAAAACTCAGATTCTGGCAGCGGTAACCGCATCTTAAAATTACCATAGGTTTCAACAGACTTGTCATGAGCAGCACTAGTGCGAGCTGAACTGCCTATTTCAGTATAACCGTCTGAATGGTAGGCAATGAAGGAGGCGATGTACTTAGGTCCATCTGGTGCGGGATAGGGAAACGCTTCCAGTTCTCCATTGGGGGTCAGATAGGAGATGATGGAGTTAGTCGTACCGAAATCTAAACCGATTTTGTCGCTAGGCATAATGAAATATTGTGAAGTAATTGATTTTGATGATAGTCTTATACTGAACCTATATAAATAAGGTTATATTCTAGGAAACACAAATTTCAAGAGCCTGTTTTCAAACTACTCATAACGCCATCTGGTGGTTTTTAGCTCTCCCTTAATTCTGTTACAAAGAGGGAATTTCAAGTATCTATATCCCATCTTTTCTTGAGGGGTAAGAGGAGGGGTGAGAGAAGTTTTGGTAAGTTAGTTTCTAAAAGCTGAAAATCATGGAGCATTCGCTCCAGTTGTTTCTTATATTTCTCAATCTGTGATTGTGCTCGTTCGAGCAAGAATTGCAGTTGGGAATTTTCTTTTTGTAACTGTTGTATTTGCTGCTGTGATTGCGCCCATATCTGCCTTGCCCAAGCTAATTTCGCTTGTTCTTTCTCTAAGAACTCTTCTGGCAATTGTCCAGAGAACGTCAGAGGGTACGGAGTCAAATCCCAGCCGCAGGTAGAACACGATATTTCTACTTCTTCAATGTATTTAGTATGACAAACTGGACACTGTATCATTGCAAATTCTCCTTAATTCAGCAAGGCATTTGTTGTGCTTGTGCAATTTTTAGTAACTACCAGATTTGTTGGGAGCGCTGGGTTCATCAACTCTTGCATCTGTGATGATTTCGGACTAAACTGATTATTCTGGTACTGTGAAGACAAGAGCTTTTTCAAAAACGCGATCGCCCACAAGATATCCTGGATAAATCGTCAACAAAATCTTTCCACCTTCTTCACAACCTAACATAGCCTCATGCCTGTCGGATTTAAATAGGGTACTTTCTTTCTCTATCCAAAGGACACCAGGAGGGTCGACGCTAGCAATTTTCTTCACCAACTCAAGACCTTGTCTGACTAAATTCTCAGTGTCAATGCGAATTTGTTCTGGAATGTCCGTTTCTTCTGGCATTTTCAATTCATTATACACAGATTGGCTGATCTCTTTCACAGCTGTCGTAAACTCCTCCTGATTCCAAGAACGCTTGCTAGTACCAGCACTGCTACCTTCCCTAAGCAATTTCATACCTTGCTTGATTAAGTTTTCAAGTTCATTGTTAATTTCTTCGGGAATATCGGCATTTTCTGCTATTCCTGAAATACTGCGAAATGATTTGCTAACAACTTTCAAAACATTTTTCACTGTTTCATCTGGAAAATCGCTAGTTACTATAAACAGTTTCAGCCCATTGATGATAATTTGCTTTGATAGAATTGACTTAATTGTGGCAATTTCCAGTTTGCGATTTGCTTTTAAAGCCGGGTCTTGTTCGCAGCAATACCGAAATATTTCGTTGCTAAATGCATTAAATTCTTGGTCTCTTATTTGTCTAAATTTCTGATATAATATATGATGTTGAGGGCTATCATCTCCATTTATGGAAATACTATATGTAGTGTTTTTGTCTCTGTTTTTTGCTGCCATGTCGCTCAGCATTCGGCTTCTTTCGCTTAACATTTGCTCCCGCTCGTTTTTAAGAGTATCTCGTTCTTGCTTGAGAGACAAAATTTCATTTTGAATTGCAGTATTATGTCTTTTGAGAATTTCATTTTCCTGAATTAAACGCTCCTTATCTCTACATAAATTTGTATTCTCCTGTAAAATTTGAGAGTTGTATTGGCACTGTTGCTTATATTGTTCCTGATAAAATTTAGCTTTTTCTTGGAATTTTTGAGCATCATTTTCTAAATAAACTGCTTTCTCTTTCAGGCTTTTGTTTGCTTGAATAAGGCAAGAGTAATTTTCTAATGAAGAATCTATCTTATTGAGAAAATTGGCTACAGTTTCAATATCTGACAATATAGGTCTGCCATATTTCAGATCTTCTAGCCATCTTAGAACATTTTTAATGTATGAACGTAGATTTAAAATTCTTGTATTTTCCATTTGTAATTGATTCCCAAGTCCAATTTGAATTTGTAAATGTTTAAAGTTTTCTTGAATTGAGTTAAATCTATCTTGAATTGATTGAAATATTTTTTCAACTTTACTATTTACTAATAATTCAGATAACAAATGTTCAGATTGTTGTAGTAATAAATCAGATTTGTGTTGAGGTGATTCACTTACTTCACTTTCCACATTCGGAAAAATTTCTTCTGTCTCGGTTTCAATCCTGTCAATATCTCCGATTGGCAAGTTTAATACTGTCTTCTGTTGTATAGGTTCTTCCGGAGTCTGTTGGTTTTCCACATTAAACTCCTAATATTTCTGGGGAATAAGTTGATGAAAATCGCAGTGTAGTATCATACTTTTTTCCTGATGTTTTATCTTTTGCTTCCACTTGTATTTCCGTCTTGCCAAAATACATTGTTACTTCAACTTCTCGATTAAAACCTCCTGTAATATCTTGTATTTCAAGATTCAAATCTCCAATTTTTTCAACTCCATCTTCATCTACATAGCGAACTTCCCGCTTTTTGGTTGCATAAAACTCAAGCTGGAATTTTGTTTGATTTTGTTGCGTAGGTAAGAATTTGTGCGTAACTATTTTATTGACTCCTACACTATCTCCAGCTAATACAAAAATGCTGAAACGATCTTTACAATACCAACCTCCACCATTAACATCCATTGAATAAAATTTTTTATTTTTTGGATCTTTCTCAGGATTAAATAATGCTCTGGATTTACAACCATATGTTAGGCGGCTGCACCTAGTGCGAATTATCTCAGGATTTAGTCCACAAAATACAGATCCTTGTACAATAGCCTCACCTGGTTCTGAAGGCATAACGATTTTGTGAACTTTTTTACTAAATTTTTCCTGAATTTTCTCTCGTAGTACAGGAGATTTGGAAAATCCTCCTACAAGGTAAATTAAATCGCATCCTCGACTACCCAGTTTTGCGAACTCTTCTTCTACTTTTTGAACTAAACCATTCAGTGTAGGGATGAAGATAGCATTCATCTTCTTACGGTCAAGAAGAATGTAACTATCTTCTCCATCTTGTTCATCAGATAAACTTTTCAGAACATTGGGGTAGTCTTTATCTAATTTTTTAAAAAGTTTCGGTCTAATGGGAAAATAAATATCACCACTTTTCTCTGGGTCAAAATCACACTTAGTCCGTTCCCAATCTGCCATCATTTCTAGATAATCTACAGGTTCTTCATCATGGAAACGTTCAATAACTTCAGCAGTCAGTTTTTTTTCTAAATAGTCTTGAAAACTGCGGTCTACATACATTGAACCATAGGCACCACCCGTTCCTTCAGCAACTTCTTGCAGCCCCTTCCCTGGTAAAACTTCATGCGCTGTGATATCAACTGTACCACCCCCACAGTCAACTACCATAAAACGAGTTCCAGGCTCTAGCTGCAATTTTTCTCGTTCTTGTAAATAAATAGCAGCAGCTTCTGGCTCTAAAACCAGCAACAAACGTTCCGCTTCCGCCTCTGAATAACCAATTAATTCAGCTTTTTGTGCGGCATACCGCATCAATTGTTTGTCCGCATCTGTCCAGATGGCTGGTATGGTTAAGCACCATCGAATTTCATTCTCGTGTAAGATTCCAGAGGTTGCAGCTTTAATTTCTTTTAGAGCAAGGTCTTTTAGTTGTGTGAGGTAATCTGTGATTAAATCAATTACAGCAAATTTTTTTCCATTATTTGTGGTTAACACAGGTCCATTTGCTGTTCTTTCTCCCCCCTCTCGCAACTGCATTTTAAAGTTTTGAAAAAAGTTGTATTTATCAGCAGCTTTGTCTCTTCGTAGTTGTGCTAGTCTTTTCTTAGCATTAAAACCCCAAGCCTCTACTTTGTCATCCGGCGAATATAAAAGATGAGTTAGGGTTTTAGGACAAGGTGCAGGTGCGCCTGACCAATCATTTTTTCCAAAAATTTTTGTATCTCCAGTAAAAGCATAAGCATAACCAGAACGCGAGGTACCAAAGTCGATTCCAATAACTACATTAATAGATTGATTATCAAGCGTCATATAATGAGGGGCCTCCATCACTTATAATGCCTTTGAATTTTAATTCACGGCGGACTTCTAAAAGAGCATCAACCTGAGTTATAAGATTATATTCCCCAATTTCTGCCACACGCTCTGCTAGATAATCTTTGAGATTTTCTATCTCAATATTTTGGTTATCTAATGCTGACTGTATAGACTTTAGAAAAGAGAATGTGTGAACTGACAGTTTTCTGTATTGAAGCACATCACTAATCTCGGCTTTTGCAGTAGACTTATCAGGTGTGAAAGCTAGCCCTTGAGCTAATTCTAAAATTAGGTTAGGAATCCAGCTAGTTAACACTTTTCTAGACATCTGTTTCCAACGTGTTTCCATATTCTCTAATCTTTCTTCTACGTTAGAGAATAAAATATTGACATCCGATGAAGAACCTTCTTTTGCTAACTGTTGGAGTTTTGATAACACAAAGTCCAGCTGCGCTTGCAATTGCGATCGCACTGATTGAAATTGCTCTTTTTCTGATTTGACTTGTTCTAATTGTGATTCAAGTGTTGAGACTTGTTTGTGAATGGACTGCAGTTGGGATTGAAGTTGTAATATCTGAAGTTGGAGTTGAAATCGCTCTTGTTGACGCTTTTCTAAGGATTGTGTTAGCGCTGCTTCCGGAATAGCTTGCCTCCATACTTGTTTTGCCCAAGTCAGTTTGGCTTGTTCTTTTCGCAGGAATTCATCTGGTAGTTGAAATGTTATTGGATAAGGTATTAAATCCCAACCGCAGGTAGGACAAGAATCTACTTGTTCCTCAGATAATTCTGTCTGGCAAACTGGACAATGAGTCATAGCTCATAAACCTCACTTCCTGTAGGAATATCGTCTACACCAAACGTCCTCATCGCCTGTCCGCTCAGATTTTCTCTTATTATCCGGGTTTTCAGTCGCTTTAGCATTGTTTCGTAAAAATTCCGCACATCACGACCATTGCCAAAATTCCGCCCTCTATTACGATACATACTATTAAAAATAGCTTCTAAGCGAACTTGAACATCATTAGGGCAAATCCACCCATCCCTCTGAGACATATTCAGGAAAATTTGATAGAGTTCATGTCCGTTATAGTCAAGAAATTCTATATTGTAGGCAACACGCGAAGCGATTCCAGAGTTAGCCTCAATAAATTGTTCCATTTCTCGGGAATAACCAGCGAGGATGACGACCAAGCGATCGCGGTAATTCTCCATCATGGGAACTAAAGTATCAATTGCTTCCCGTCCAAAATCGTTATTAGACTCACTGCGAGAGAGTGCGTATGCTTCATCAATAAATAACACTCCATCTAAAGCTGATTCGATCGCCTTACCTGTTTTCAGTGCTGTTTGTCCTACATATCCTGCTACTAGCTTCCTGCGAGCTACTTCTATAAATTGCCCCTTCCGTAACAACCCCAACGCTTTGAAAATTTGCCCTACTAACCGTGCTACAGTCGTTTTACCAGTACCGGGATTTCCAGTAAATAGCATATGTCGCGTTTCCGTTTTATCCGGGAGCATTCCAGCTTCTCTCAGGCGTTGATTGGCTAACTGACTATCGATAATTTCCCGGATCGCCTGTTTGACGGAGTACAAACCTACCATGCTGTCTAATTCCTGCATTAGCTGCTTTAGAGTCTCTTCATCTTTTTTGCCTTGTTGCTGATACTCCAGAGGTAAATCTATAATCTGGAATGGTTCGCGTACAAGGTCAAGTTTTTGCTCAATGACTCGCGGACTTCGTAATTCATTCATCGTGTTAAAAATATTCTCGACCAACCCTGCATTTCCAAAGTTCTCGTCGCGCCTTTGATACAAAGCAGTAAACAAATTTCTTAAAGCTTCTTCCAACTCAGGTGTCATTGAACACTGCACCTGCGAAACTTTTTGCCGGAAAATTTTTAGTAACTCTTCTGGAGTATAATCATCAAAGAAAATTTCCGTGGGAAAGCGCCTTTCCAAACCCGGATTAGAATTGATAAATTCCTTCATTCGCTCTGGATATCCTGCTACAATCACCGCAAGCCGATGGCGCTCATCTTCCATGCGCTTCAGTAGGGTGTTGATGGCTTCTTGACCAAAATCATTGTCTCCACCTTGATTTAAGGTGTATGCTTCATCAATGAATAACACTCCGTCAAGAGCTTCATCAATAATTTCATTGGTGCGGATAGCTGTTTGTCCTACATACCCGGCTACTAAGTCTCGTCCCGCCACCTCTAGCACGTGACCTCGGCGTAATAATCCTAAATCTCGGTAGATTTCACCTATTAGTCTAGAAACAGTAGTTTTACCAGTACCAGAATTGCCTTTAAATACCATGTGCAAACGAGGAGGTTCGGTCGTTAATCCCTGACGCGCCCGTTCTCGCTCAACTTCGAGCGATCGCATTCGTCGCCGAATCGTCTGTTTTACCGAGTCAAGACCAATCATCTGCTCTAGGCGTTCCAAAGCAGATTGAGTGCTAATATTTCCAGAAAGCCAACCTAACCTTCGCGCTTCTGTTTGGGATATCTCGCGGGCTTCTTGAAAGCGATCGTACCAGTGCTTGAGCGAACAATTTTCTGCTGCTATCCAAACAGACAATTTCTCTACTGTTGCCCATTCTACAGCTTTGCGGTATTTTAGTCGCGAATAGTCGATGAATGCTCTTATTTCCCTAGCATCTGGAGAACTTAGGCGATGAAAGTTAAACCCGCGATGAGTCGAGCGATCCCGGTTTATCGCTAGATTTGCCAAAAAAGTGAACCCAACCCGTTCACAAAACTCTTGCAATTGAGTACTATTTTCATGGTGAAAAACCAAAATACACAAGTTATTATTAGGGGGTAAGCGTGACCAGTCTACCATGCGCCCAAATAATTCTCGACGATTATCAAAATTCGCCAAGTCTTCAGCGTTAGAGAAAATGATGGCAGATTTTTGGGTGATATCCTGCATGACGGTTTCTAAGATCGGCAGGATTTGAATATCTTGCAATCGTCTTGCGGGGAAAGTTGGTGCTGTGGGTGCTGGTGCTGGTGGGATTGTTGTCTGAGGTGATTTTTTACCCAGCAACCGACGCCCACGTCCTAAAGGACCAGGCGTTACCTGCATCTGTTCTGTTGGTGTGGAAGGAGGGGAAGTTTTGGGTTGCAGAAGACAGCCATCGCGCGATCGCTCATCTAGAAAATACAGCTTTTGGACACCAGAGTAAAATAAAATTCTTTGATAGCCTGAGTTCTGTAGATAGGTGTGTAAAACTTGTTCAATATTTTGCAGCAGTAAATCTGCAGTGCAAAAAGTGTCGCTAGTGTTCGCTCCGTAGAGGACAAGGAAGCGATCGCCTGATTGTAAATTTAATCCTGATGTCACTCTTTCAATAGTCATTTAAAATATAGGTTATAGTTTTTTAGATAGATAATTCCCAAATCTTGATAGTCTGATCCTCAGAGCCACTAGCTATAGTCCAACCATCGCGACTAACATCAACGCTATTGATTGGTCTACTATGTCCAGTTAAGGTATGAAGTAATTCTCCTGTCTTCAAATGCCAGATTTTAATGGTGTTATTGGTACTCCCGCTAACAATAGTTTGACCATCTTGGCTAATAGCAACGGAACAAACAGTACCAGAATTTTCTGTGAGATTATGAATCACTTCTCCAGCATTCAGATTCCAGATTTTAATCGTTTTGTCATCACTCCCACTGACAATAGTTTGACCATCCGGACTGAAGGCGACAGACTTAACAGCATTTGAATGCCCTTCAAGAGTTTTTATGACTTCTCCAGTTTCCAAATTCCGAATTTTAATCGTTTTATCATCACTACCACTAGCGAGAGTTTGACCATTTGGGCTAATGGCAACACAGCGAACTTGGGCTGAGTGCCCAGTAAATTCACGAAGTTTTTCTTCAGTTCGCCGATTCCAAACTTTAACCATGTTGTCAGCACCACCACTAACAATGGTTTCATTATCTGAGCTAATTGCTACAGACCAAACTATGCCTGAATGCCCAGTAAGGGTACTATGCAATCGTCCACTGTTCAAATCCCAAATTTTAATTTGCCTATCATCAGCAGCACTGACAAGTATTTGACCATCTGCGCTTATAGTGATTGCTCTAACGGAACCTGAATGTCCGATGAGAGTGTGAATCAACTTCCTTTCATCATGCAGATTCCAAATTTTGATTGCACCGACTCCATCACCACTCGCAAGAATTTTATCGTCAAAACTTATACAAACAGAGAGAACCTGGCTTGCATTGGGAACCGTGTGTAGACAAGAAAACAGTTGATACGGCTTTTGTTCATTGATAGCCCGTTGTGCTTTAGCTACAGAACTTTGCTTTAACAATGTATAAGCGACTCGCTTCACCTGATCGGATGAATTTGATAACCCTTGAATTAACAAATCAAAACCATCACCACTAGCTTCTGATGCCTCAAGCTGTTTTTTGACTTCTTCAAGTTGGTCTTTTAATTGTTGAACTTGTTCCTGAGATTCAGCTAACTGAACCTGCAATTGCTCTTGCTTTTCTCGTGATTGCTGCAATGCCTGCAGTTCTGGTGATTGTGCAGTTGATAGGTATGGTATCGACGAAACCTGCGACTGGCGTATCTGTTTTACCTCAGAAGATAATTCACGAAGCTGATGTTGGATGTAAGAGCGCTCTTGAGTCTCCAAACGCAACTGGGTTTCCATTTCTAAGATTTTTGATAGGAACTTCCACCACACGCCTTGAGCCCAAGTCAATTTAGTCTGCTCCTTCTGTCGAAACTCTTCTGGTATTTGAAATGTTTGTGGGTACGGCTTGAGATCCCATCCACAGATAGAGCAGAAATAATTTTTTTTTTCAACGTATTCAGTTTGGCAAACTGGACACTTAACCACATCTAACTCCTTTATACACTAATAAATTTCTGAGTTTGATTTTGCCTTCTAAAAACCTTATGTTCCTTGCTCAGTTATGTTCTGTGGACACATACTCGCATTTGTTGAAGAACAAACGTATATCCCCAAAATTGTGTTTAGCCCTAGCCTAAAAGTTGAGGATTAATGACCAGATTGCGATCGCCCTTGTTCCTGTTTAATTTGACGCTGTTTGACTTCCTCCATAATTTGATATTCAGCCCTTGGTTGCTCATTGCACTCTATTGAGCCACTTCCTTGGACTCCCTCCTGTTGCAAAGCGTCAAAGATAGCTTTGGCATTTTGTTGGGTAGCCGGCTCATCGACTATTGTGGAACTGAAAGTATTAATAGAAATCGAGTTGTCTCTAAACTCTTTCTCTGGACTAATAACTGTTACCACCTCATCCCCAGCAATATTTTTTACTTTCACTACATAAGCGTTGCGCTGGTCATCGCCTTCGTAAACGGCGTCTGTGTTTGCATTGACTAGAGTATACCCCATAGAAGAAAGCACTTCCACCACTTTGTCAGCGATTTCTGCGCGTAATTGCGAACTTAATATCGCCAACTTTGCCTGTTCTACAATGTCTCCCAAAGAGGGTTGTAAAGCAGTTATTTTTTCGCCGATTTCCTTTACCTGTTCAGTGGTAAGGGTAGATTCTCCGATTGTTAATTGTGACTCTAACTGATGCAGTTGCTGCTCGTACCTAGTCAAACGACCATTCACCCAGTAATCTACTTCTAATTTAAACTTTTGAGCTTCATCACCTTGACCAATTTCGACTTCACATTCTCGGTTAGCTTGTACTTCTGTAATTAAGCTTCTTAAATCTTCCAAAGCCGCGTTGTAGAGTAATAGCCATTCTTGCTCTTTTTGTTCCAATTCTAAGCGCAAGTCTGCCAACTCTAAGTAGGTTTGTTGGGTGGTAGCAATTGCCGCCTCAGTCACACCCGCTTCTATATTACTAAGAGCCAACTCCAGTCCACGCCGCAGATCGTCAAGACGCCCTGGTGCAAACCGCTGATGTTGGTAATTTTGATTAATTTGTTTCCAAATTTCTTCTACGTCAGAGAGTAAATCTCGAGCAATTTTGGCTTTTCGCTGTCTTTCCTGCTTGATGTCCGTGACAACTTGATTGATTTGTTGTTGTAGAATTTTCTGCCCTTGCTCACGAGCTTGTCGTTCTTCCACAATGATCTGTGTAAATTTTTGATCTTGCTGAGCAATTAACCGGGTGTACTCCTGGCGTTGCTGTTGGGTAATTCGCAAATGCTCTGTGCGTTGCTGCTCAAGTCCTTGCCGTATGGCAGATTCTAAGCGAGTTGTTTCGTCTTGTAGCGCTTGTTGCTGACGATACTCCACTTCCCGCAACCCTGTTTGAAATTCTTGCCGCTGTTGCTGCAAGCGTTTTTGAGTATTTATTTCTAAATCCCTAAGGCTACTTTGCAATCTTTGAGTTTGTTGTTCCTGTTGTTGATCCCGTTGCTCCAGAGGTGCGAGGCGCTGCTGAAATTCTCGTCGTGCTCGCTCTCTCACAGCATTCAATCGCTCTGGCAAATCCTGCTGCAAAGAACGCAAGCGGCTGTCTTGCTCTCGCAACCGTCGCCATTCTTGTTCTTCAACGCTAACATACCGTCGCTTTTCACCGCTCATATCTTTCTCCAATATGACTTGGTATAACTTCTAGCTATGAATTTGTTAGTTATTTGCTTTATTTTTACTTCTTTACAAATCTACACTAGATTGATAATAAATTTCGGAAATTTGTTTCCATATCCTAACGTTAAATATCAGGAGCATCCAGTTTTGCCAGAAATACTGGCTCTTCCGTAGGTGTTATGCTGAACTTTCAACTAAAATAAACTAAAATTTAGGGCTTGTCTTTAAAATTAGGGCTTTCAGGCAGTTATGGCTTAACTCTTTAAGAGGCATATGCCTTAGTTGCGGTTTTTATTGTTGCGTACTTTCCCTCCTGATTGCACTTTAAATCTTACGTGTTTCCCAGTAGTGATTTCGGCGATTGTGCTGACATCCCTACCAGATTTTTCAGAAGGCAGAAGGCAGAGGGCAGAGGGCAGCTATGATCCCACACTTAAAAGTGTGGGATTGAAGCAAGGACGCCGTTTTTCCTCGCGCTACGCGATCTCGAAAAACATCTTTTTTTTAGTAGACTTTAAACCCACAACTAAAGTTTTTTTTAGAGGGCAGGAGACAGAATGCCTTCTGCCTTCTGCCTTTCTTTGTAAGCATTTATGATGGCAGTCTCATTCCCTCGAAAATCTTCCAAAGACATTCCATCGACACGTTGCTGAATAGCCGCGATCGCTTGCACAATATCTAGAATCCGAAATTGCCACTTTCTAGAAGGCACGAATTACATCCTCAAGGACTGGTTCTCTAAAGTTTTCTCGCAGACCATCTAATGTACCCAGATCTACAGGATAGCCTAATAAATCTTCTAAATAAAGTCGCACTTCAATAAACTCAAATAATCCTATAGGACAATTAAATTCAACCAAAAAATCAATATCACTGCCAGACTTAGCTTCATCCCGTGCTACTGAACCAAATAAATCCAGCGATTTTACACCCATTGCCTGCAACTGCTCTCGATGTGCGGCAATAATTTCTAAAACTCGATCTCGCTTCATTTTCTTTTTTTAAGACAATCTAATTGTAATTATACAAGCGAGAAAAGCACAACACGTCATACTAAATCTCCGTCTTGTACCCCCTTAATAATTTAGTCCGAGCAGGCGGACTTCGTTTGTATAGCCGCGATTTCAATCGCCTGGGCTAAGAGGAGCTATTGCGGTATCAAATATATATTGGTGAGCATTGCCCACCCTACGCCTTGCTAATATAGCTGTCTGAGATTAATTGTTTTTTCAGATGTTAATCATTTACCTTGTTGACGTGTGAGAATAACCGTTTGATCAAATTTCTCTGCCAAAATTTGCTGATAAACTGCTTCCTAGCCGTCTACCATGCTTTTAACACTAAAGTTTTGATCGACATGAGCGCAACAATCACGGCGATTGATATTTCCCAAACGTGCGATCGCATTTATAAAATCTTCAACACTATTGCATAAAAAGCCTGTTTTTCCATCTAAACTAACTCGGTACCACCATGGAGGCGGTACTCTTTCCCACAATGGAGCAAGTTGGACGCTCCGCATATTATCTCCTGAAATATCCGCAATCAAATTGAGAAAATTAGCAAAAGCTTTTCATCCTTAGCACCAGTTACTTCAACAACCAGGCTTCGTATAGATTCAAAGATTAATTTTTAATTAAAATTTAGGTAAGCGTTCAGGGGGTAGAAGGGCGATTGCCTCCGGCACGCTTCGCGAACGCCAACTTGGGGAGAATTGGGAGCAGTTGGGCAGAGGTATGAGGGCAAGGAATTGAGTGAGAAAGAACGAACGGTTCTGTTTGCGAACGCCAACTTGGGGAGAATTGGGAGCAGTTGGGCAGAGGTATGAGGGCAAGGAATTGAGTGGGAAAGAACGAACGGTTCTGTTTGCGATCGCCAACTTGGGGAGAATTGGGAGCAGTTGGACAGAGGTATGAGGGCAAGGAATTGAGTGAGAAAGAACGAACGGTTCTGTTTGCGAACGCCAACTTGGGGAGAATTGGGAGCAGTTGGACAGAGGTATGAGGGGTCAGGAAGCGCGTGGGAAAGGACTAACCCTAATTGTGTGAATGGCTCCCATCAGGAACACCAACGCTAAAAGCGTGAGTGCTCGGGCAAGGAAAATTGGGATGATTTGGGACGTTGCCTACCACGCTGAATACGTTGGTCTAATCAACAGAATGTGGCTGACACAGGGACTACGTCCGCACTGTCTACACGGTTCATCTAATTGGTTATGGTCAACATCCCTTGAGTGCTTATCCTTGCCAAGGAAGTTACTTTAGGTAACTCGGTTGAGAAAATCTGGCTCCTCGTCACAACAGATGACTTGTGGAAGTAAACAAGGAGTATCTTTGAGTTCGCGTGCAGAGGCAACAGCTTGTGTCATAAACTCCAAAACATTACGACGTTGAGACTTGAGGGTAGTAACCACAGTCATCATTCGCGCAAAAAAAGTACTACCCGCCTGTGTTTGGGAACCAAAACTGGTACGTCGCCATATGACCGCCGGACGAATTGCTCTCTCAGCCGCATTATTAGTCGGTTCCACTCCGTCTGTCGTTAGAAAAAGCCACATCGCAGATTCAACCTTAAGTAGTTGACGACAGGTGCGAACTGTTTTTGCCAGAGGGGTGTTTTCCTGAGATGTAATTTGGTAATCTGCCGCTTCAAGTAATAGTGCTTTGATTTTGCTACTGGCAACCATTCAAAGAACTGGACACTCTTCGCCGTCAAATGGATCAAGTGTTTGACGAGTTAAGCGCACAAACTGGCGATCCCTCCACCACTGCTTGGAGTCCGGCTGTTGAATTGATTGATGCAGGTGATAATCTGATTTTCAGAGCACAACTTCCCGGTATTTCCACACAAGATTTGGATGTACAGGTAACGCGTGATGCTATTTCTCTGAGTGGAGAACGTAAGTACTTGCACGATAGCAATAATGTCAATTCTTTGCACTCTGAATTCCGCTATGGCAAATTTCAAAGAGTTCTTAATTTGCCATTTCCCGTACAGAATGAAAAAGTTCAAGCTGATTATCGTGATGGTATTCTAACTCTTACCTTGCCCAAAGTTGAATCAGTCCGCAATCGTGTTGTCAAGATTAACTTGGGAGAATTGTCTGCCTCTGGTGAGAGTAAAACATTAAACACTAGCTCAACAACAGCCGAGTAAGGAATTGACCAGAAAAAGATGAAGGATAAAGGATAAAAACTTGTCCAAAATTCTTCATAGAAAAAATTAGGGTGGGCACTCCCCACCCTACAAAAATTGGTAATTTTAGATTGTCAAAAGTGTAGTCCGCGTAGGCGGACTTCGTTTGTATAGCCGCGAATTCTATTCGCCAGGTATTTAGATACTCAATTGAGATGCTCGCGTTTGATTTTTTTCTTGCCAACCTAATTAATCTTTATTCCCGTCTTTCTCAATGCTTTCACGCAGATCGAGAAATTGCTTTCCAGAATCTGTAATCATCACAAACTCTGAAAGATTATTACCTTCATAGGGAATATCGCGGATTCTTTCTACCTCAACATAACCTATATCGCGCAGGTGATAAAGTTCTCTTTCTAAACGCTCGGTCATTTTATACTGACCAAATTTACCTGCATCAATCTTCTTAAGAGTTTCGTACATTGATTTAGGTAGTGATAACAAAACAAACTTATCAGTTCTTGACTTAGTCGTAGTGATTTTCTTACCAAGTGTACTGAGTTTTGCATCTATCTTACCTCGATCAAAAGTGAGTGAAATAACTTCATCTAGACGAGGAATTAAAAATAATAGTATCGCGATAATAACGATCGCTATGAGCAGTTGTATAGAAGCTTGCCCAGAAAGCAACATCATGAGCAAGACGGCTTCAAGAAAAGCAATACATGTAAACGCTGCCCACCATTTTGTTGAGTAATCTTGAGTCACATTTCTCTCCTCATAGGTTAGTAGTTATTGGTTATTGGTTAGTGGTTAGTGGTTAGTGGTTAGTGGTTTTTTGACTACTAACAACTAACTACTAACAACTAACAACTAACTACTAACAGGCTCATAAGCTTAACATGATTAAATCTTTTTTCAGTTAATCGCGAACATTTCTATTTTGAGGCACAATAGAAAGCATTACAAAAACCACAGTATACGGGAAAGCCTCATGCCAACAACAGCACCATCTGCCAATTTGCCAATTTTGGAAGAATTAAGAGCAGGATTACCAAATATTTGTGGTTGGGAGTCGGAAATTAGCTCAGTTGTTCAACAGAATGAACCTGTATTTTTAAAGACTACAAATATCCGATTGGAAAATATCTCATCTGGATTTGCTTGCGCCCTTCATATGCACCAACCTACTCTCCCTGCGGGTGGTCATGGCGAACTTATCAGCAATCTCCAGTATATGTTTGAACACTCTCAAGAAGGAGATAACCATAATGCAGAACCTTTTGCTTGGTGCTACAAGCGCATGGGAGATTTTATCCCCCAATTGATTGCTGAAGGTTGCAATCCTCGGATTATGCTCGACTACTCGGGTAATTTGTTATGGGGATTGCGACAAATGGGAAGAGAGGATGTTCTCAACAATCTCAAGCGTATCACCTGTGACCCCCAATACCAGCCTTACGTGGAGTGGCTTGGAACAATGTGGAGCCATGCAGTTATTCCTTCTACGCCTATTCCCGATATTAAACTTCACATTCAAGCATGGCAACATCACTTTGCAGCCATTTTTGGCTATGATGCCTTAGCACGAGTGAAAGGTTTCTCTCCTCCAGAAATGCACTTGCCAAACCATCCAGATACGCTGTTTGAGTATATTAAAGCGTTGAAAGAGTGCGGATATCGCTGGTTGATGGTGCAAGAGCATTCCGTAGAGCGTTTGGATGGTTCGGGGCTAAACCATGATGATAAATATATTCCCAATCGTTTAGTTGCTCGTAATTCTCATGGCGAGACGATCGGTATCACTGCATTAATTAAAACCAAAGGTTCGGATACAAAATTAGTGGCGCAGATGCAGCCATATTTTGAAGCAAAAGGTAGAAATCAGCAGCCAATTGGAAATAGAACATTTCCCTCTTTAGTGACTCAAATTGCAGATGGGGAAAATGGAGGTGTCATGATGAATGAATATCCCCGCGACTTCTTGAGGGTGTATCACGAAATTCGCGATTCGGGAGGAAATCACTCAGGGATAGTTGCACTCAACGGAACTGAGTATTTAGAATTGATTGAAGCGAATGGTGCTAATCCAGATGATTATCCAACTTGTCAAGCCGTGCAACAACACAAAATTTGGCAGCGTGTCAATCCAGATAATGTGACGCCAGAAGCAGTAGAAAATGCGATCGCACTAGTTAAAGAAACAGACCATCAGTTCCATATGGATGGTGCATCTTGGACGAATCATTTAAGTTGGATTCAAGGCTACGAGAATGTTTTAGATCCGATGAAGAAGCTGAGTATTTTGTTTCATGAAAAATACGACTCCCTCGTACAACAAAATCCTTCATTGACTCAAAGTTCTGAGTATCAAAGAGCATTGCTGTACAACTTATTGTTACAGACAAGTTGTTTTCGTTACTGGGGACAAGGCACTTGGACTGACTATGCTGGCGAACTTTATCGCCGTGGTGAAGAATTGCTTAAATCTCAGTAGTGAAGATTTCTTGTGGTACGGGCGTCCTCGCCCGTACCACAAACACGAAAATGCTGTGGACTACTAGTATACTCAACATAAAAACCAATTTGCTTCAAGGTAATTACCTTGAAGCAATTGAGATGAATAAATCATTTTTGTCAGACGTTGTTAACTACTTCTTCTAACAGGAGGACGCTTCAGTTTCAGCCGAAGCAGTTTTTGCCAATCTTGAATGGCTTTGTCAGTCCACATCCAATCTTGACTCAATTCCTTAGGCTGGAAATGGGCTGAATCGTCTCTCAGAACTTTTTGGCGCAGTTTAATAGCTTCACTGAGATACTGCTGTCGTTTTGCAGGCGCTTCCTTGTATGCTGTTTTATACAATCCAAGCGCTAACCCAGCATAAGCTGTTAAAGCATCTTTAGGGATTGGTTTTACGTTCTTATCGTTGTCTGCAAGAGGAGTCGCAGACGTTTTTTGCTCTTTAACTGCGACATCTAACGCCTTAAACCAAGCATCATTAGCTCGAATAAGATTACCTTCAGCATAGTAAGCAAATCCTAAAGCGTTTTTATAAGTTAGCGAATTAGGGTCATCTTTAACGGCACTTTCCCAGAAACGCCGAGCATTATCTAAACTATACTTGCTGTCTCCCCGTCGGAGCGACTGCCATGCCAATCGCCCTTTAAGGAAGTTAACAAATGAGTCATTAGCTTTGTTTTGGGGAATAAGACTGAGAGCGTTTTCAGCATTAGAAAGTTCGTTACGATTGAGGAGTTCTTCCACAGCTTTAAGCCCCTCGTCTAAGTCACTTTTGCTTAACCTCTCGGTTGCATAGGTAGTTACAACCTCGACAGATTCCGTTTTAATATCAGGGGGAAGTGAAGGTTGGGAAGCAAATGGTGAGAGCAATGGAGTTTTTGACAACAAATTAAAACCCACAACCGCTACAAGCGCACTGGTAGCAGCGATACCAACTATACCCAACGGGTTACGTTTTTTCTGCCGTTTTAGCTGATTTTGTTGTGATGGAACGGTTGTTTCAGTTGATGGGGGAAGTTGTAAATGATCCCAATTGCCTTCCAATCTTAGGGGTGTTTCTGAGGACGCTTCATTAGAGGGGGGTAATTCGCGACGTCCTGCACCTGGTTGTCTGCCATATGCGGCGGCGGCTCTTACTTCTTCCCACATCCCAAGATCGCTTTCTAAGGATGCTATCTCTCCTGAAACTTCAGTATCATCAAAACGTTCTTCGCCAAAGTCTTGCACGAGTTCGGCTGTCATCGAGTCTTCGGACTCAGCCCTTTGGCGATCGATTTGGCGGAATAAGTCGGAAACTATGGCAGAGTCTTCTTCATAGCTTGGCTCATCATACTCAATCTCATCGGCAAGATCGTCCAGCCAGTCCAATTCTGAGGGTTCCCTTGCTAGGGGAGGCATGATTTCCTCAATTGGTAATGGCATATCGGCATCAGTTGCCGGATCTGGGTAAATTGAGGTTGTCGTCGTCGTTAAAGCGGTGGAATTGTACTCGTCAATTAACTCATCGTTGTGAATTGGATGCATTCCCGGACTGAGATAGCCGTTAAATTGTGGCTGAAGATACAGAATTGGTAATGCCCAGTACATTTGATGGGAACTGTAGGCTGCAATCAGCCCTTGGCGCATCCGACTGACGCACAAATCTACGGGATATCCCAGTAAGAGATTGCGGTAGAACAATTGTGTTAGTGTCAGCGCTACGTCGTCAGGTATGCGTTCTGACATTGCCAAAACACTTTTTATACCTCGCTTGACTAAGCTTTCTGTAAGATTTCGTTCGCCCGTATCTCCTGAAGGGTCGGTGGTAGCTGCGTATGTTCCCAGGCAGGAGTTAAACACTGCCATTTGTATGTGATTGTTAACGAGTAAGCCTGCTAGGTCATCGCCACTTAGGGTTTCTTTTAAGCCAGTTCTACCACTGACTAAGTAAATTTCTCCACCATTCGGACCTGGGTTGCTATGACCGGAGTAGTGTAGAACGTGGTATCTTCCTTGTTCTAGGGCTTGTGTTAACTCCTCTCGCCCCGGTTGCTCGAGCAAGTTCATTCGAATACGCGGAATGTCTCCATTAGCACTGCGGTGCAGTTCTGCTTGCAGTTTGATAGCTTCTTGCTTGAGTAAATCTAAGCGAACTAAGTCTGTAGGTGAAGCAATCACCATCAACACTTTGATACCGCGCTCTTCGTATGGTGGTACTGGCATACTTGTCGTAGGCAGACGAGAAGTACCGCCAGACGCATTTTGGTAGCGAGAAAATGCTATGTATAAACCAGTAGCTATGGGGCGATCGCCTGCATGCATGACTTCCCATGGCAGGCGAGCTAACCTGGTATCTTTTAATCCCAAGCGCAATCGCAGTACCTGTTGGTGGTTCTGGGCAATTCCTTGGGCGGTAATCCAGCTATCTCTGAGAGTGCCTTGAAACAGTGCGTTGTATAGTTGTTGACCCAATGCTACCAAGTTAATGGAATTTCTTGCGATCGCATCTCCTTGGAGCACTAATTTTAATGGGTCGTTCATCAAATGACCTGCAGCCGTCAACCAATCAGCTACAGGCCAAGTCACCAGTTCCTCTGCCAATGGCACCCCAGGCGCGACTTGTTCCGTCCGCACCAAGTAGTCATTTTGCCCTACTGGGGTTACGGAAATGTGAAATTCCTGGGTCACAACTTCTCCTGCTTGCCTCCTAAATCTGGTTTGGAACGCGAAAGTTTCAAGTCGATGTTTCGCTCTTTCTGTTACCTTAGATGCATCCCGCCACTGAATGTTTCTGATTCAGGTTGTTCTGCTTAACATAATCTAACCCACGAAAACTCATATCTCATAGAGCAGAATTCATACTGTATTCCGTGCAACTAGGAAATGGGTTTGGAGTAAGTGCAATGTTATCTAAGGTAACAGGGAGAGAAAATTCTTCCTTCGAGACCAAGACTACATTTCTATAGGCTAAGTAGTTTTGGCTCTTGAATTCAGAATTCTACCTCCTTTTTTAACTTTATCCGGATTTTATGAGTTCCGCCCAGAACATTCATAGTGGTAGATGCACCTTGATCGCGAGCTCCCATGAAGGTAATCAAAGCCTTTTGGGAGTTTTTCTGTGTTTTGTTGAAGAAGGCAGAAGTTAAGAAGGCATTTGGGCGGGGATTCAAACCCTACCCAATTTAAAGATGCCCTTTAGGTAAAACAGAAGGGAATACCTTAAAACTTTTTATTACCCTCTGCCCTCTGCCCTCTACCTTGCCCAAAGAGTTTAGTGGTTGATGCGATGGTTGATGCAACTTAGAGATTTGATGAAGGCAAGGTTACAATCTACGGATAGCTTTCCGTAGACATCCTAACAATTGGTTTACCCTAATAATTAACTCCCCTTACTAAAACCAACATCCTCATCGGGTTCTTTTGTGCTTTGCATACCGTATTATTCTCCAAATTTATAGATGTAGTTGATGCAGTGCATGAAAATGACTGCTGTTTCTCTTACAAGAGTGGTAGCGACCTGCAACGCTTTTTAAGGCTGTTCTTTAACGGTACATGAAAATACCGTATTGGTAATAGATGACTAGCATGAAATTCTAATTTCGCTTAATTCCACGCCAGTCAACAATTTTTACCTATTTTGGAAAAAAGGTTCCGGATCGGGTGGTTACCAATAGAACAGAGTAGTGGTAGATGCACCCTGATAACTGACTCCCCTGGATAGCTTTTTAGCTACTAGGGGTCTTTTTTTTAAGGAGACAAATAACTACCTTGATTTTCCTAACTTATCCGGATGCCCTGGTTATTCTAAGAACAGAGTAGTGGTAGATGCACCCTGATAACTGACTCCCCTGGATAGCTTTTTAGCTACTAGGGGTCTTTTTTTTAAGGAGACAAATAACACTTTATTTTCGGCGACTTGTCCGGATGCCCTGGTTATTCTAAGAACAGAGTAGTGGTAGATGCACCCTGATAACTGACTCCCCTGGATAGCTTTTTAGCTACTAGGGGTTCTTTTTTTAAGGAGACAAATAACACTTCGATTTTTCCTAACTTATCCGGATGCCCTGGTTATTCTAAGAACAGAGTAGTGGTAGATGCACCCTGATAACTGACTCCCCTGGATAGCTTTTTAGCTACTAGGGGTCTTTTTTTTAAGGAGACAAATAACACTTCGATTTTTCCTAACTTATCCGGATGCCCTGGTTATTCTAAGAACAGAGTAGTGGTAGATGCACCCTGATAACTGACTCCCCTGGATAGCTTTTTAGCTACTAGGGGTCTTTTTTTTAAGGAGACAAATAACACTTCGATTTTTCCTAACTTATCCGGATGCCCTGGTTATTCTAAGAACAGAGTAGTGGTAGATGCACCCTGATAACTGACTCCCTAGTGGACTTTCGGCTACTAGGGATTTTTTTGGAGATGCAAAAATACCCAAATTTTTTCTAACTTATCCGGATAACCCTGGTTAAGCCAAGAACAGAGTAAATGGTAGATGTACTGTTCATTAAAACATATCTCAAATTGGCACAAGGGACAGCCCCGTTCCGTCTTGTAACTAAGTAGCCAAAAATGAGGATTATTTTGAGTAATTTGGGGTAAATCGGACTTAACCGAACCCCAAATTTACGTTGTTGCTCATTTGAGCGCTCCCTTGCGGGGTATTGTTTGCCTCGACACTGCTTAAGAGCTTGTTAATAGGTTTTGGTGTTGCACTGTGTGACGCAGTCATGTTCCTTCCCCGACGCTTGAGACTGGCTAATCTCATTAAGTCATGACCCTTAAGTGGACGACTTGAAACAAGTTCAAGTTGAGTCATGGTGGAGCCAGTAACCGAATTGTTCCGAATTACTCTGGATTACTCCAGTTCACGTACTCCTCAGTATACTATTGCTAGGTTTTTCACCTAGTTCTAGAAACGCTTTTTGACGAACTGCCTTTTAACCCCGATCTCTGACTCCCCTGGTTTGCTATCAGCTTGTGGAGACACATATTATTTTTGACACAAAAACCAGCAAAATTACAAAAATTTTTTGTAAATTTTCCGGAATCTTCTGGTTAAGCTCAGAAGATAGTATCTTGGTTAGATTCATCATAATAACTCAATTTCTCAAATTTCTGACAAATAGCATAAAAATTTGGCTCTTCAGTACTTGTTATGCTAAAATAACAAGTACTGAAGAGGGAACAGGGAACAGGGAACGGGGAACAGTGAAGAAAGAAACGAAGTTTTCTGTTTGCCTTGCCTGATAACATTTTTGTAAATCTAACAGTTATGGTAAGGAAAAAAGGTATTAAAGCTTTAACGGAAATTCTGGATATAGAAGGGGTAAAAGTCATATCCCATCGGCTTCATGCTGGAATTGGACTTATACTACAAACCGAATCAATTTCTGATTATAGTATTTGCCTACGTTGTGGAACCGTAAGTCATAGATTACATCAAAATCATCGATACATAGTAAAAGACTTACCATTTGGAGAAAAACCAGTTTTTTTAGAAATAAACTTTTATACAATTCAAATGTGAGGTGTGTAAAAAACCTTTTAGTGAAGAATTAGATTTCGTAAGCCGAAAAAGGACATATACAAAAAGATTAGCTCAAAAAATAATACAAGACGTTTTAGAAAACGATATTCACAGTGTTGCATCCAAAGGAATTGTGACGACAGAAGAAATAGAAAGAATGTTAAAAGATGCATCTACAGGATTATCTTCATCAAAACATGACGGATTAAAAAGACTGGGAATTGACGAAATAGCTTTGGTGAAAGGTCATGGAAATTACTGTGCAGTCTTAACAGATTTGGATACATCTAAACCAATTACAATTTTACATGGGCGCACACAAGAAGTCATAAGAGAAATCTTAATTGAATGGGGGAATGATGTTTTAGATAAAATAGAAGAAGTGAGTATAGATTTATGGCAAGGTTATAAAAGTTTAGTGAAAGAATTAATGCCTCATGCACAAGTAGTGGCTGACAGATTTCATGTAATGGTACAGATAAACAAGGAACTAGATACACAAAGAAAGAGAGAAAAAAGTCAAATAGAATCAGTTATAAAAAAAGCGGAATCTCCTCAAGATAAAGCAGACAGTGAAAAAATTTTACAAGGACTTACAAAAAGTAAATATATTTTACTTAAGAATGAAGAAGATCTAAATCAAGTCCAACAAGAGAAATTAATTGAAGTCAAACAAGTTTCTCCTAGTCTAAAAATCATGCATGAATTAAAAGAGGAAATTCGACAAATTTTTGAAACAATAAGTAATTGGGAAGCCGGATTATTTAAACTAGGAACATGGTTATTTAAAGCGAAAAAACATTTTCCTAAGAGCTATAACACAATACTTCGTTGGCTAGATGAGATCGTTGCTTACTTTGATAATAGGACAACAAGCGGAGTTGTAGAAGGTATTAATAACAAACTCAAGCTCATCAAACGCGCTGCTTATGGTTTTAGAAATTTTGACAACTTTCGAATTCGGTGCCTATTAACTTGGCATTTCAATTGCTAACTAAACATTGATGAATTTTGATAATCTTGAGGGTTTTCATGGCAGAGATTAATGATTTTAAAGACTTAAAAATCTGGCAAAAAGGTATGGATATAGCCGAAAAGTGCTATTTTTTGACTAAACCTTTTCCCAAAGACGAGTTATATGGCATGGTACAACAAATTAGGAAATCCGCTGTCTCTATTCCAGCCAATATAGCCGAGGGATATGGAAGAAGATCGACACTTGAATACATTAGATTTCTGAATATTGCTCAAGGCTCGGTTAATGAATTAGAAACACACGTTATTCTATCGCATCGGGTAGGTCTATCTAAACAAGAAGATATAGAACCAATTATTTCTTTGCTACGAGAAGAGAGTCGAATGATTATTGCCCTCATTAAGAAGCTAGAATAACGCTCTCTTCCCTTTTTTCCTTTTTCCTTTTTCCTTTCTTCACTGTTCCCTGTTCCCTGTTCCCTGTTCCCTCTTCAGTACTTGTTATTTTAGCATAACAAGTACTGAAGAACCAAAAATTTTAAAGTTTTTATGTGGTAGAAAACTTGACTGCATTCCCAGTGTGCTTTTACAATTTTTAATATTTTTCTGAAATTCTTGACTTTTTATGCTGGTATGGTACTCTTTAGTACAAAAAGTTTGTCTATACCAGTAATTATTTATAGAGTTGCGGGCTTATGAGTTTAGCTGTTATCAAGTTTTCATCAGAAGACTGCGGCATTTGTCACAAGATGTCTTTTTACGACCAAAAAGTTGCTGAAGAATTAGGTTTCGAGTTCATTAGCGTGAAAATGCAAGATACAGCGACTTACCGCAAGTATCGAAAAATTTTGCTCACTCAGTATCCCGATAAATCAGAAATGGGATGGCCTACCTACATTGTCTGTGATTCACCGGAAGGGGAATTTCAGATTATTGGAGAAGTCAAAGGAGGTCATCCCAAAGGAGAATTTAGAAATCGTTTGCAAGCAGTTCTAGATTCGAGCCACTCTAATTAGGAGTCAATCAGCTCAAAAGATTCAACCTCAAGAACAGGGCCAATCATAGCAGTAGTCATCACATCTTCGCGAATTTCCCCCTTAACTTTTGCCTGTTGTCCTGATTTAAGTAAACTTTTGTCAGCACCTCTGAGGATTTCATAGGTGGTTCCTTCATTAGTAACTAACGCCCAAGCGCCAGTCCCAATCTCGCGACGTTGAATAGTCCCTGTAACTGTAATGCTCATTGGTTAGTTGTTAGTTGTTGGTGGTTAGTTGTTGGTGGTTAGTATCTAGTATCGACTAACCACTATCTACTATCTACTATCGACTAACCACTAACCACTAACCTTAGTTAGGTAGTTTTCACTGCTAAACGTGCTAAACCAAAACATAGCAAGGCGTTAACGGTGAGGAAAAGACGCGCAACAACACCGCTACCCATTCCCCAAACTGTTGGATCTAATGCTGCACTCACTGCCAAGCAAGCAGCGACACCAATTGATGAACCAATGGCAAACCACTTCCAGTCCCGGTGTCCTAGTAGTAAAGCAATTAGAATCAGGGGAATCAATACACTGGCAAACAACGGGTTAAGAGCATTTGTTCCTTGGAGGGTATTGCCTAACTCAGGGATAGAACTTCCCAATAAACGGAAAGGCCATTGAGGAAGGTCAAAGATATAAAATCCCTTAAAGGGGAACAACCCAGAACTACCAGCAATTAAACCGAATGAAAGACTCCAGCCCCAATTGAATGGGAAGTAAACCCGTAAAAACCAAGCCAAGAGATAGGAACCAAGAACCATCAAAACCTTAGGTAACAGCGCTACCGCACCGCCATCAATCCAGAAGCGGGGGTTGAGATAGCCGTTATCGCGCAACCAACGGAAGAAATCTTGGAAACTAATTTGTCCGTGGGTAGCAAGTTTCACTGCTGCTTCTGCATTCAGTTGCCCAGCACCATAGTAGTTCAAATTGTCATCTTCAATAGTTCTAACTGACTGCTGGAGAACTTCTGCAACTTGGTCTGGTTCTTTCACTCCAGCTGCTTTAATTAATGCAGCAACACCAGCAACGTGAGGGGATGCCATACTTGTTCCTTGATATCCCCTAAACACTGGTGCGCCTTCATTGTCTGGATCGATTGTTTCTTGCACAATCTTACCAGCATCGCTACCACCAGGAGCCGAAATATCTACTCCAGCACCGTAGTTAGAGTATGGGGCTTTCTCTCCATCTGGACCGAGAGCAGAAACACCAATTACATGGAGATAACGTGCTGGATAAGCAGCAGAATTCTCGTTTTCATTACCAGCCGCCGCAACGATCGCCACACCTTTACTGTAGGCGTAATCAATTGCATCTTTCATCAACTGGCTTTCACCGCCACCGCCCAAACTCATGTTAATAACGTCTGCACCGTTATCAGCAGCAAACTTAATCGCTTCAGCTATATCAGCTACGGTTCCACCACCATAGGCACTCAGAACCTTTAAAGGCATCAGTTTTGCTTCATAAGCAATTCCTGCGACTCCATAACCATTATTAGTCGCTTGAGCGATCGTACCAGCAACATGGGTACCGTGTCCGTGATCGTCATCAGCTTCTGCTTTGTCATTAACAAAATCGTACCCAGGGACAAATTTTGTTTCCTCCAAGTCACGCACGCGACTCACACCGCTGTCAATCACTGCGACTGTAACGCCGTTACCTTTATTTTGACTCCACGCACCTTCTATATTGATATTGTGAAGATTCCACTGCTTGCCGTACATTGGATCGTTAGGTCCGATCGCAGTCTTCTCAGTTGGAGTTTGGAGCAGCGATAAATCTTCAGCCAAATCAGCTTTCCCAGGTTGTGGAATTCTATAGATATAATTAGGCTCAATAAATTCCACCGCTTTGGCGAGTTGCGACTTTCGGAGTTGTTGCAGTCGCTGTTTATCGCCCTTAATGATATACACATTCTCCTTGGCGGAAAATTTGTTATCTAGTTGGGGTGTAACGTGGTACTCTTGGGCTAGTGCTTGCAAATCCTGTTGCAAGACTTCCTGAGGAATATCTTCGCGAAAATTTAACAAAATTGTATCGAATTCACCGTTGGCTGCCAATCCCTGAAAACTAAACAGGGCAGCAACCAAACCGATGATAAACAAGCCAAATATTATAAGCTTTCTCATCTCAACCCATACCGCTTCTTGCCAGGTTGCTCACTAACATAACTCAAACAAGACCGTTGTTGGTGAATTTTGTATTAAAATTAAAATCCTTAAAGCAAACCTCAGGAATTTTTTAAAAATGGAACGCGGTCTTCTGTGGTTACCCCTATTAGTCGCATTCTTTTGGTTGGCTTGGCAAGGCTCGCAAGAGTATCAGAAAATTGAAGCCTACCGTACTTGGGCACAGCAATTTGAAAAGGCTAAGTACGATATTTATTCAGTTTTAGGTCAAAAAGGTTCCCAAATAACTTGGGGCAAACCCACTCCAAAGGGTCCGATTAAACTAGAAACATTTTCTTTGCTTGATGTCCAGCAAGTCCGCCTTTTAGTAGATGATAAACCAGTGGACTCAGCAACTCCACCAGACAAAGGTCGTACTATTGAGTTGGAATTTATTTTTTCTGACCCCGCTCAATCGGTACGTGTTCCCTTTACAGAAATTCCCCTGGCCGCAGAATGGGGGAAATATTTACAATCAATGGTTAGTGGTTAGTGGTTAGTGGTTAGTGGTAACTTTTTACTACTAACTACTATCCACTAACCCTCATCATGAACACCGACACATCACCCAAAATACCTGTTGTTTTAACGATCGCTGGTTCTGATAGCGGTGGAGGTGCAGGTATTCAAGCTGATTTACGTACTTTTGCTTTTCATTGCGTTCACGGTACAAGTGCTATTACCTGTGTTACAGCACAAAATACTTTGGGTGTCGTGGGGGTGGAGGCAATACCGCCAGAGGTTGTTGTCGCGCAAATCAATGCGGTATGTGACGATATCGGGGTGCAATCGGCAAAAACGGGAATGTTGTTGAATAAGGAAATCATTGCTGCTGTTGCTGAACAAGTGGAAGCTTTGCAAATTCCTAACTTGGTAGTCGATCCAGTTATGGTATCCCGCACGGGGTTTCAATTACTAGATGATGATGCAGTCAAGAATCTCCGCAATCTTTTAATTCCCAAAGCAGCACTTGTGACACCAAATCGCTATGAAGCCCAAATTTTAAGTGGTTTACCGATTAATTCCCTAGATGACATGAGAGCAGCCTCTCAAATCATTCACCGCAATACAGGAGTAAAGGTGGTTTTGGTGAAGGGTGGAGGTATGCAAGGGAGTCTGCGTGGGGTAGACATTTGGTTTGATGGGCATCATACGGAAACTTTGACGACTAAACACGTTGATACAAAAAATACTCACGGTACTGGTTGTACCCTTTCAGCAGCGATCGCCGCAAATTTGGCGCGAGGATCGGACTTGATAACAGCAGTCAAGCAAGCAAAGGAGTATGTTACCAATGCACTGTCATACTCTCTAGCTATTGGCAAAGGACAAGGTCCTGTCGGACACTTTTTCCCGTTATTAAATAAGTAGGGGATTGGGGATTGGGCATGGGGCATTGTTGTCATTGGGAATTAGGCATTGTTACAAGCAATTCAATACGTAATTGCCCATTGCCCATTGCCCATTGCCCATTGCCCAATCTCCTTGTGTATTTAGTCACAAAATTGTACATTAAGATTCTTCTCCTTGGGGGTATTTTTCCATTACTCTTAAGCTTAGTTTCCGAGGCTGAGTATCTTCGATCGCAGTCTCTTATTGTTCAATTACATTAAATTGTGATAAGAATCCACTAATGCGTGCAACCACAGGTTCCTTCAACAACACCACATCAAGTACAACCACTCCAAGCTACTCCCCCTCTGTACCCCTTTCCGTGTACCGAGATTTGGCTTCTGAGTTGCAAACTGTGCGGGCAAATCTAAATTCTCTTGTTACCCAGAATCAACAACTTGTGCAAGAGAATGAGTTACTTCGACAGGAAGTTTCTAAAGCTGTCGAGTCCATCTTGCATTTGCAAAAACTGATTGATTCTCAGCCTAAAGTTAGTTATTATCAAGCGCCTCCTCCATCTTCTCATAATTCTCAACCTCAAGCGAAAAGACCGATGACGGAACCTTCTGCCAAGAAGCAAGTTTTCCGCCCGCGCCCTCTCGTCGTCACCAATGAAGTGGAAAGTGATATTCCTAATCCACAATCCGTTTATGTAGAAGAGCAGTTGCCAAGTTATTATCTTCAGGATGAACCAGAACCTTCACAACTTAATAGCTGGTGGTTTATAGTAGCTATCTTGTTCATTATTGTTATGGGTTTTGGTGCTGGTTATTTAATTGTACGCCCCTTACTGGTACAACATACTCGTTAAGAATGCTTTCATAACGCTAACTAATGTTTATGTTGTGTTAAATAATACCAGATTGAAAACAGAATGCATAGATAGTTGGGTGAGATTAATCCCGATAAGGCTTTCTCAATCCAAAATCTAAAATCCAAAATGGTATAAGCTACAAACAAATAAAAATTGAGCGTCAAAGTCAGAGAATCTGCTTAGATAGAATACGTACAAGTTAGGAGACAAAAATGAAGAAAGTTGAGGCTATTATTCGTCCCTTTAAGCTTGATGAGGTAAAAATTGCTTTGGTCAATGCTGGTATAGTTGGCATGACAGTTTCCGAAGTACGAGGTTTTGGACGGCAGAAGGGTCAAACTGAACGATATCGCGGTTCTGAGTACACTGTAGAGTTTTTGCAAAAACTTAAAGTGGAAATTGTTGTTGAAGATAACCAGGTTGACATGGTTGTCGATAAAATTATTGCTGCTGCTCGTACTGGCGAAATCGGTGATGGTAAAATCTTTATTTCACCAGTCGAACAAGTGGTACGAATTCGTACTGGCGAAAAGAATACAGAGGCAGTTTAGTTAGTTAGTGGTTAGTGGTTAGTGGTTAGTGGTTAGTAGTGAGTAAGAAATTCAACTAACAACTAACAACTAACAACTAACAAAGAACAATTGTCTCTAACTTTTGAAATAAAGTATCAAAAGCTTTACCTCGATGACTAATTGAACGCTTCATTTCTGGCGTCATCTCTGCATAAGTCAATTGCGTCTGGTGGACATAAAAAACTGGATCGTAGCCAAAGCCACCATTACCACGAGGTTCATGAAGAATTTCGCCGCGACATATGCCTTCTGTTTGTAAAGCAATAGTACCATCCGGACGGGCGATCGCAACAGCACAAACGAATTGGGCTTGCCGATTTGGTGTATCGCCCAATTCTCTCAATAATCTGGCAATGCGATCGCCATCGCTTGTACCATAACGAGCAGAATACACTCCAGGCGAACCGTTGAGAGCATCCACTTGCAAGCCAGAATCATCGGCAATTGCCCAGTTTCCTGTAGCTTGTGCAACTTGGGATGCTTTTAAACAGGCATTGGCGGCAAATGTTTCTCCCGTTTCTTCTACTTCTATTTCTTTGGGTTTAAGCGTTAATTCCCAATTAGCATGAGCCAGGTAAGCTTGCATTTCACGCAATTTTCCTGGATTGCCTGTAGCTACAACAAGTAATGTCATTGGTTAGTCGTTAGTTGTTAGTTGTTAGTTGTTAGTTGTTACTAATAACTATTAACTACCAACCACTAACCACTAACCACTAACTATTAACATAATTTATTCTGCCCAATCTTTTGCCCACGCAAGAGTTTGATGCACTTGTTCTAGGGTAGGGGCTTCGCAGTACAGGCGTAAAACTGGTTCGGTTCCGCTAAAACGAATCATTAACCAACTGTTATCGGCTAAGCGGAATTTGTAACCATCGATGGTTTGGCAATCAATAACTGATTTTCCGGCGATTTCTGTCAAAGGTTGGGTTTGTAGTTGTTGCAAAAGACGCGATCGCACGAACATACTAGACAATGGTAAATCAATGCGATCGTATGCGGAAGTAAAACCAGTTTGTTCCTGTAGGTGACGGTAATAGTCACCCAAATCTAGTCCGGATTCAACAATGGCTTCTAGTACATACAATGCTGAAAGCAGTGCATCTCGTTCGGGAATGTGACTGCCGTAGCCAATTCCTCCCGACTCTTCTCCACCCAACAGCACCTCTGCTTCTAGCATTCTATCAGCAATGTACTTGTAACCTACTGGTGTTTCAAATACTGACAAATTATGCAGTGCGGCTAAGCGAGGAATCAAATCAGATCCACTCACGGTTTTGACGATTTCACCTTTAAAGCCGCGTCTTAAAGTCAAATGGTCAATTAGTATAGGGACTAATACTTGTGAACTTAGGAAATTCCCAAATTCATCTACTGCGGCAATGCGATCGCTGTCTCCGTCAAATACCAAACCGACTGTTAAACTAGAGGGAGTGGTTTCTCGATGATGGCGCATCACCTCAAACAACTGTGAAAGGTATTTAGGCAGGGGTTCTGGCGCACCTCCACCAAAGAGAGGATCGCGATTACTGTGAATCTCTTTTACCTCATTGCCAAGTAGCATTGCCAACCCACCTGCGGCGGCACCATGCATAACGTCACCAAATACTGTGAGTTTACCTGAAGAGAGAGCATCACGAATTTTAGTAATATTAACTTTGCCGAATAATGCTTCACAGTAACTTTGCCAGGGATTAAACTGTTCTATCTTGCCTGGGGTTGATGCTGGTGGTAATTCTTGAGTTAACAGTGCTTCTATTTGTTTTGTCACTTCAGGCGGTACAGAGCCACCAAAGGCGCTTTTGACTTTTAAGCCCGAATACTTTCCCGGATTGTGACTTGCAGTAATCACCAATGCCCCTAAAGCATTTTGTTGCTTTGCCGCCCAACTAAAAGCTGGGGTTGGAGCATAAGTATCTGTAAGTAGAACATCATACCCAGCTACTGAGACAACCTCAGCAACTTTACGAGCAAAGTCTTCTGCCATAAAACGTCGGTCATGCCCCACAACGATTTTACGGCTACCTACTTTTTTCCCGTATGTATCAAATAAAACTTTTGCGGCTATCGGCGCAACTAGAGCTAAGCGTTCAAAGGTGAACTCATCGGCAATGACGCCACGCCAACCATCCGTCCCAAACTTGATTGAGTTAGTTGTAACTCGCATTGAGGTATCCCAACTTCCCTAACAGAGGATTGTAACATTTACATAGGACACCTAGTACTAAAAGAACACATTGTTTCAATAAGTACAATGCGTCCTAGACTGTTATGACACAAAGTGTAGCAAACTTGTTCCGCAATAGGCTACGGGGTAGTGTAAGAGTTGGGCATTGGGCATTGGGAAAAGAAAATAGGAGATGATTTTTTACCATGCCTCATCCGCTATGCGCCATGCTCCTATAAATCTACGAAATTATCTGTTGCTTCGATCAAAGCACTGAGAATTCCCGGTTCGGTCATGGAATGTCCAGCATCAGGAACAACAATAAATTCTGCTTCCGGCCATGCGCGATGTAATTCCCAAGCTGATACTATTGGACATACAACATCATATCGCCCTTGAACTATGACTGCAGGAATATGACGTATGTGATGGACATTTGCAAGCAAGCGATCGTCTGTTTCAAAAAATCCTTTATTAATAAAGTAATGACACTCAATTCGTGCAAATGCCTCTGCGAAAACATTCTCACCAAACTTTGCCATCAGTTCTGTGTCTGGGAACAATCGGCTGGTACTGGCTTCCCAAATTGACCAAGCACGTGCAGCCTCCAATCGAATATTAGAATCTGGGCTGGTCAAGCGTTTGTAATAAGCTTTGAGTAAATCATCACGTTCATCTAGTGGAATTGGTTTTAAATATTCTTCCCAAGCATCAGGAAAAATATAGCTAGCTCCCTCTTGATAGAACCATTGCAATTCTTTTTGCCTGAGCATAAATATGCCACGCAGAATCAGCCCCGCGCACTGAGAGGGATGGGTTTGACAGTAGGCTAATGCTAAGGAACTCCCCCAACTACCACCAAAGACAACCCACTTTTCTATATTCAAATGCGATCGTAGTTTTTCAATATCACTGACCAAATCCCATGTTGTGTTTTCCTGTAGTTCTGCATGCGGTGTGCTTTGACCGCAACCCCGTTGGTCAAACATAACAAGTCGCCATTTTTCTGGATTAAAATATTGTCGGTAGAAGG
Organism: Scytonema hofmannii PCC 7110; assembly: GCF_000346485.2. Lineage (NCBI taxonomy): Bacteria > Bacillati > Cyanobacteriota > Cyanophyceae > Nostocales > Scytonemataceae > Scytonema > Scytonema hofmannii. The sequence continues at coordinate 8,875,447 of NZ_KQ976354.1, read as the reverse complement.
GCGGTGATCCACCACCCGGTCCTCCGTGCAACAAAACAATAGGCTTACCTTGCGAGTTTCCTGACTCCTCAAAATGGATAGTGTGCAGGTCGGAAACCCTTAGAGTGCTTTCTTTGTAAGGTTCTATAGGTGGATATAATTTTTTCATGCTGCTTATTTTACCGCCTTTTATGGTGCAATATGGAAAAGCTAATGTGCTTATTTCTTTTGGGAGATTAAATCAAAATCAAAGAAGGGAAAATATAAAACAGACAGTTAATAACCAACTTTTTATTTCAGCAACTGAGCGCTTGGGTTGAGAGACATTAAAAATGCGATCGCTTCAACTAATAGACAAACCCGTTGAGGCAATTGGAGTCCCGCAAAATTCATACTAACTAAAGGAAATTCTATGATACCGACTATTATTGTTCACGGTGGAGCAAAAACCATCACAGAAGACAAAGTTGCAGCCAACCATGCAGGCTGCACAGCAGCAGCAGAAGCTGGTTGGGCAGTGCTGATTAGCTCCGGTACTGCCTCAGAAGCGGTTGAAGCAGCCATCCGAGTTCTGGAAGCTAACCCGACGTTTAACGCCAGTCTGGGTGCAACTCTCAACAGCGACGGAGAGGTGGAACTAGACGCGGCGATCATGGAAGGCTCCTTAAGTCCCATTTTATCTGAGTTTTTAAGTTGGAATTTTTGTGTCAACAACCGCATCCACAAGGGGTAGGGTTTATCGGAGGACTGAATGAAGTCAACTTACAACTTTCAATACTTTCAAGGGAGTTCTCTTTCCGATCTGTTTGCTCAAGATATCACAGATGCATCTTATGGGTTTATCTTAAATTACCCTGCAACGGCTAGTTGGGCTGCTTATCCCAACCGGAAAAAATATTTTATTCAAGATGGCAGTAGTGAAGCCACTAAAACCTCCTTTGATAAGATTTGCCAAAAAGAACCTTGGAAAAATTTGGCTGTATTAGGCGATCGCATTCCAGGAATTGTAATTATTCCGCCGCCAAAGTTGCTAATTGACTACTGGCAAGAGCATTTCGGCTTCAGCTACTCCAATAGGTCGATCATGGATTGCTCAACTTATCTGGATGACCTCAGCCAGAGCGAAAATTTTGACAAACTGATCGCTCTATTTCCCTTTGATAGTCTAAAACCTGAGAAACACGCTATTGATTCAGACACCCATTACCGCTTACTCAGCAAAGTAATGCTGGCTGAACTGGGAGTGTCATGTCCAAAATACGAGAGCTACAATCTGTACGCCTGTAGTCTGGAAGACATTCAGTTACCACAATTCCCATACCTAATCAAAACTTCCCACGGACTCTCAGGAGAAGGCACTTATATCATTAACAGCACCAGTGATTTAAACTACTGCCTTGAAGAAATCAGGAAATATCTCGATATTAAGTTGCTCTCTACGATTATTGTCTCGGAGTTTGTCAAGAATGAGGTGCAGAACTACTGCGTACAGTTCTATGTCAACAAGGCGGGAGAGATAACGCTCATTGGCACCACCAGCCAACTTGTCACGACCGAGGGTAATTATTTAGGGGGACTGATTGACTACCGCAACACTGACATGAGCAAGTTCTTTGAGATGATTGCTGCTATTGGTCAGTATGCTCACAAACAAGGTTATTTCGGCGTGATTGGCTTCGATGTGCTGGAAGACCAAGACGGACAGATGTATGCGATCGATGCCAATTTCCGAGTTAATGGATCAACTCCACTATGCTTGCAGCGCCATACTCTACTGGAAATAGGAAAGGAGGTGGCTAAATATTCTAGTGGCTACCGAATGGAGGGGACATTGGAATCAATTCTAGTGTCTCTAAAACCAGAACTTGATCGCAAGGACTTTATCATTCTGTCGGCGTTAGAGAAGGCCAAATACGGAAGAATCTACACCGAAATTTATGCGCTCGTTACTGGAGAAACTATCGAAGAAATGCAGCACATCGAGCAGAAATTACAGGGTAAGGGGTTGCAGTGGCTCTCTTAAGTAGCCGGGTAAGCTCATCTAATTTGGTATTAAAAAAACTTGACAATTAAGACAAACTAAGAATTTTAACCAGGTTATAAGTCTTACTTGACTTAGAAGCAGGAGAAGTGAGATGAAAGCTATGGTGCTGTGAAAATTTCCAGGAATAAGCTTTATGTCTGGTGGGTTTTGTTCGAGAATCTGCCGATGCCAAGAAAAATGCTTTGAATCAGAAACAACCAAAATTTGTGGCAGAAATTAGGGAGATCCAACAGAGTTTACTGGAGCACTTTGTAGAGCTTAAAGACCCAAGAGTAGAGCGAACCAAAAAAACATTTACTCAAGCAATACATTTAGATTCTTCTGATTCCTTGTGTCAAGCTTAATTGAGATGCTCTTACCCTGGTTTTTGAGATTACTCCCTTCCCGGTGTAAGATTACCGCTCCTATTCTTTCTTTTCCTTGGCGTCTTGGCGGTTTTTTAATAGGTAATTTTCTGGCGGAAAGGGAGTGATATCCCGATGCTCTAGAGCACCAGTCCAGTAGTCAAAATGGGGGCAAAAAACCCGGTTTCTCTAGGAGTGCAAAGCTTGATATCTTGTATGCTCAACTCGAAGAAACCGGGTTTTTGGGATTACTGGACCGGCGCTCTAAACGATCATAACAAAGCCCTCTCCTGAATTTTTTCTAAGGAGAGGGCTTTGTTGTATTGATAAACCTGGCACCGAGCTATTTTCGCGGGCAGCAACCCGCCAACTATCGTCGCCGCATCAATGTTTCACAACTGAGTTCGGGATGGGGTCAGAGTGGGTCCACCGAGCCATAGGCACCAGGTAAGACAGTGAGCAGTGACCAGTGAGCAGTGACCAGTAAAGAAAGTTTACTCAGATCGCTGTGAAGATTTCGCATCACTGATCGCTCAATCAAAACCCTGAAGACTGCACAGAAACGCGAATTGAAGCCATGACAGCGAACATTAACCATAACTCAGTTCTTCACTGGTCACTGGTCACTGGTCACTGGTCACTGAACAGAGGTCAAGACCTCGGTCTGTTAGGACAGCTTGGCTAAATACATTACTGTATGTACACCGACTGCCTATGAACAGGTGTTCTACCTGTGACCTTAACTACTTATAGTAGTGAGAGCACTCATCTTGAGGTGGGCTTCCCACTTAGATGCTTTCAGCGGTTATCCGCTCCGCACATGGCTACCCAGCGTCTACCATGGGCATGATAACTGGTACACCAGCGGTGCGTTCCTCCCGGTCCTCTCGTACTAAGGAGGACTCCTCTCAATGCTCTAACGCCTGCACCGGATATGGACCGAACTGTCTCACGACGTTCTGAACCCAGCTCACGTACCGCTTTAATGGGCGAACAGCCCAACCCTTGGGACGTACTTCCGCCCCAGGTTGCGATGAGCCGACATCGAGGTGCCAAACCTCCCCGTCGATGTGGACTCTTGGGGGAGATCAGCCTGTTATCCCTAGAGTAACTTTTATCCGTTGAGCGACGGCCATTCCATTCTGCGCCGTCGGATCACTAAGACCGTGTTTCCACCCTGTTCGAGTTGTAACTCTTACAGTCAAGCTCCCTTATTGCCTTTACACTCAACGCACGGTTTCCAAGCGTGCTGAGGGAACCTTTGTGCGCCTCCGTTACCTTTTAGGAGGCGACCGCCCCAGTCAAACTGCCCATCTGAAACTGTCTCCCGATTGGATTCACAATCGTGGGTTAGAATCCTAGCTTCGCTAGAGTGGTATCTCACCGTTGGCTCCATACTCCCCACAAGGAATACTTCTACGCCTCCCACCTATGCTGCGCAAGCCAAGCCCGGACCCAATTCCAGACTACAGTAAAGCTTCATAGGGTCTTTCTGTCCTGGTGCAGGTAGTCCGTATCTTCACAGACATTCCTATTTCGCCGAGTCTCTCTCTGAGACACCATCCAGATCGTTACGCCTTTCGTGCGGGTCGGAACTTACCCGACAAGGAATTTCGCTACCTTAGGACCGTTATAGTTACGGCCGCCGTTCACCGGGGCTTCAGTCGTCAGCTTCAAAGTTTCCTCCTGACCAACTTCCTTAACCTTCCGGCACTGGGCAGGCGTCAGCCCCCATACTTCCAATTGCTTGTTTGCGGAGACCTGTGTTTTTGGTAAACAGTCGCCTGGATCTCTTCACTGCGGCCAGCTCTCGCTGGCACCCCTTCTTCCGAAGTTACGGGGCCATTTTGCCGAGTTCCTTAGAGAGAGTTATCTCGCGCCCCTGAGTTTTCTCAACTTCCCCACCTGTGTCGGTTTCGAGTACGGGTTTGATGCTTTCATCATCGACAGAGCTTTTCTTGGCACTATCCTTCACAACTCGGCATCCTTAGACACCTCCCAATCCATTCAGGGCGTTGCTTTCTTTCATGCGTCTTCTGCCGACTCCCACTTCAAAGTGAGGGATTGTTCACCCTCTGTCCATCGACTACGCTTTTCAGCCTCGCCTTAGGTCCCGACTAACCCAGAGTGGACGAACCTGCCTCTGGAACCCTTGGGGTTTCGGGGCTAGGGATTCTTACCCTAGTTTGCGCTACTCAAGCCGACATTCTCACTTCCGTCTCGTCCACAGCTGCTTGCCGCTACTGCTTCTACCGAAGACGGAACGCTCCCCTACCAGTTCAGTTCAACAGTGACCAGTGAGCAGTGACCATTTTTTTCTTTCTGGTCACTGTTCACTGGTTACTGGTCACTGAAATCCACAGCTTCGGTACATCTCTTAGTCCCATTCATTTTCGGCGCAGGAGCGCTTGACCAGTGAGCTATTACGCACTCTTTCAAGGATGGCTGCTTCTAGGCAAACCTCCTGGTTGTCTATGCACTCCCACCTCCTTTACCACTTAGAGATGATTTTGGGACCTTAGCTGGTGGTCTGGGCTGTTTCCCTCTTGACGATGAAGCTTATCCCCCACCGTCTCACTGGTAACTTTACCACTGAGTATTCAGAGTTTATCTCGATTTGGTACCGGTCTCCCAGCCCGCACCGAAATAGTGCTTTACCCCTCAGTTTTTCTGTTACCGCTGCGCCTCAACACATTTCGGGGAGAACCAGCTAGCTCCGAGTTCGATTGGCATTTCACCCCTAACCACACCTCATCCGCCGATTTTTCAACATCGGTCGGTTCGGACCTCCACTTGGTTTTACCCAAGCTTCATCCTGGACATGGTTAGATCACCCGGGTTCGGGTCTATAAATACTGATATCTCGCCCTGTTCAGACTCGCTTTCGCTTTGGCTACGTCATACAACTTAACCTACCAGTACCTATAACTCGCCGGCTCATTCTTCAACAGGCACGCGGTCATCCGTTGAATCGGACTCCCACTGCTTGTAGGCTAACGGTTTCATGTTCTATTTCACTCCCCTCGACGGGGTTCTTTTCACCTTTCCCTCGCGGTACTTGTTCACTATCGGTCACACAGTAGTATTTAGCCTTACGAGATGGTCCTCGCTGATTCACATGGGATTCCTCGTGCCCCATGCTACTCGGGATGAAGCTACTATCCTTGAGTTTTTGACTACAGGACTTTCACCTTCTCTGGTGCAGTATTTCGCTGCTTCGTCTAACCGCTAGATTCGATATCGCTTTCCCACGACCCCAAACTGCATGCAATTTGGTTTAGGCTCTTCCCCTTTCGCTCACCACTACTCAGGGAATCTCTATTGATTTCTTTTCCTCCAGCTACTAAGATGTTTCAATTCACTGGGTTCGCTACTTTCGTTTATTGGGTTGCCCCATTCGGACATCTCCGGCTCGATGCTTGCTTCCAGCTCCCCGGAGCTTTTCGTTGGTAACCACGTCCTTCTTCGCCTCTGTGTGCCTAGGTATCCACCATTAGCCCTGATTCTCTTGACCACTTTTTGGCTTTCTCTAGTTCACTGACCAATTCTCAGTTCTCAGTTTGAGAAGAATCTCTCACTGGTCACTGGTTACTGGTCACTGACTCTTCGCGTCTCTATGCAGTTTTCAAGGTTCTGGCTGGTTTTCTACCCAGCAGTCTTGCTCTTTGAGGAGACAAGTTGCTGAATCTTCCACTTTGCTCGGATGAATTAATGATTTAGCTTTGACAAACCATCGCATGGATTGCGAGGCCTGTTTTTTTGAGTGATCTGGCTCCAGTTCTTTTCACTGGTCACTGGTCAGGAGTCACTGGTCAGGAGTCACTGAACGAACCGATCTCTAGTTTGAAAGCCAATTTTTTTCCTCGCACGACCTGGGATGTCCCTTCAGTTTCACTCTCGACTCGCTCCCAACAACCTTTTTCTTCTGGTCACTGGTCACTGCTCACTGGTCACTGAAAAGTTGGTCTCCCTAAAAGGAGGTGATCCAGCCACACCTTCCGGTACGGCTACCTTGTTACGACTTCACCCCAGTCACCAGTCCTGCCTTCGGCATCCTCCTCCACGAATGGTTAGAGTAACGACTTCGGGCACTACCAGCTTCCATGGTGTGACGGGCGGTGTGTACAAGGCCCGGGAACGAATTCACTGCAGTATGCTGACCTGCAATTACTAGCGATTCCACCTTCACGCAGGCGAGTTGCAGCCTGCGATCTGAACTGAGCCATGGTTTGTGAGATTTGCTTGCATTCACATGCTTGCTGCCCTCTGTCCATAGCATTGTAGTACGTGTGTAGCCCAGGACGTAAGGGGCATGCTGACTTGACGTCATCCCCACCTTCCTCCGGTTTGTCACCGGCAGTCTCCTTAGAGTTCCCAACTTAATGATGGCAACTAAGTACGAGGGTTGCGCTCGTTGCGGGACTTAACCCAACATCTCACGACACGAGCTGACGACAGCCATGCACCACCTGTGTTCGCGCTCCCTAAGGCACTCCCAACTTTCATCGGGATTCGCGACATGTCAAGCCCTGGTAAGGTTCTTCGCGTTGCATCGAATTAAACCACATACTCCACCGCTTGTGCGGGCCCCCGTCAATTCCTTTGAGTTTCACCGTTGCCGGCGTACTCCCCAGGCGGGATACTTAACGCGTTGGCTCCGGCACTACGCGGGTCGATACGCGTAACGCCTAGTATCCATCGTTTACGGCTAGGACTACTGGGGTATCTAATCCCATTCGCTCCCCTAGCTTTCGTCCCTCAGTGTCAGTAATAGTCCAGCAGAGCGCTTTCGCCACCGGTGTTCTTCCTGATCTCTACGCATTTCACCGCTACACCAGGAATTCCCTCTACCCCTACCTTACTCTAGTCTCTCAGTTTCCACTGCCCTTATCTAGTTGAGCCAGACGCTTTGACAGCCGACTTGATAAACCACCTGCGGACGCTTTACGCCCAATCATTCCGGATAACGCTTGCATCCTCCGTATTACCGCGGCTGCTGGCACGGAGTTAGCCGATGCTTATTCCTCAAGTACCTTCATTTTTTTATTCCCTGAGAAAAGAGGTTTACAACCCAAGAGCCTTCCTCCCTCACGCGGTATTGCTCCGTCAGGCTTTCGCCCATTGCGGAAAATTCCCCACTGCTGCCTCCCGTAGGAGTCTGGACCGTGTCTCAGTTCCAGTGTGGCTGATCGTCCTCTCAGACCAGCTACCGATCGCCGTCTTGGTGCGCTCTTACCACACCAACTAACTAATCGGACGCGAGCTCATCTTCAGGCAGTTAACCTTTCACCCATGGGCACATCCGGTATTAGCAGCCGTTTCCAACTGTTGTCCCAGACCTGAAGCCAGATTCTCACGCGTTACTCACCCGTCCGCCACTAAACCCCTAAGGGTTCCGTTCGACTTGCATGTGTTAAGCATACCGCCAGCGTTCATCCTGAGCCAGGATCAAACTCTCCGTTTTGAAGTGTTCTTTTCGGTCAAACCATACTCACGTATGTCTTGACATCTTGGCTTCTTATTTTTGTTTTGTTTTGGGTTTTTACCCGCAACTTAATTTCTTGACGAGGTTTTAAATTGCTTGGCTTTCAAACTATTGATTTATCGTGGTTCGGTTGTGTGAGCGGCGTTTCCTCTCGCTTCACACTTTATCTAAGGTAACAACCCGTTTTGTGTTTGTCAAGGGTTTTCTCTAACTTTTTTTGAAACTTTCTTGCAAAATGACTTCAAAGCCAGAACGCATAACGCTTTCAAAGCTTTTACTTTTCGCTTTCAACCTGACTATATTATATATATTGGTTTGAGGCATTGACCCGCAAGAAATCGATAAGCAGTAAGATTTTATAGTTGCCTACTGACAGCCAAGCACTGGTCATGAACAATAAAAATATCATTCTGTTATTGATGCTGGTTTTTGTGCCAATTTCAATAGCAGCACAGGAGCTACATTTAAATCCATTAATTATTTTTGCGACTTCTGGTTTAGCAATTATTCCTTTAGCAGCATTAATAGCCAATTCCACGGAAGCGATCGCAACTGTCATTGGCTCGGCTTTAGGGGGTCTACTCAATGCTACCTTTGGCAATGCCACTGAGATGATTATCGCAATAGTCGCGCTCCGGGCTGGTTTAGTTGATGTGGTGAAAGCCAGTTTAACTGGGGCCATAGTTGCAAATTTGCTCCTAGCACTAGGGCTAGCGATTCTTTTTGGCGGTTTACGTTATAACGAACAAACATTTCAGCCTGCTGTTGCTCGCATCAACTCGTCTTCTTTAACACTAGCTGTCATTGTTGTACTGACACCAGCAGCCATTCAATTTACGTCAGATGGTTTGCAACCCTCAACGCTAAATAATTTTTCCTACGCAGCATCCATATTGCTACTGACTTTCTACTGTTTAATGCTCTTGTTCTCAATAAAAACTCACAAATATTTATATATGGTAGAGGGATCAAATGATGAACCTTTAGAATCTAGCGAACACAAAGTCAATATAGGATTACAAGTAGTTATACTTTTAACTTGTACCGTAGTTCTTGTTTTTGTTTCTGATATTTTGGTTGAAAGTCTTGAAAAAGCTATTTCTACTCTAGGGTTGACCAGTCTCTTTACAGGTGTCATTCTTATTCCCCTCTTTGGAGGTTTTGTAGAGTATATTACTTGCATCTCTTTTGCCGTTAAGAACAAAATGGAGTTAGCCGTTGCTGTAGCCATAGGGTCAAGTCTACAGATAGCACTGTTTGTAGCTCCTGTGTTAGTTTTAGCAGGTTGGGTACTGGGTCAACCCATGAATTTAAGCTTTAATCCTTTTGAACTTGTGGCAGTAGCTATGGCTGTAGTTATTACCAATTCCATTAGCAATGACGGACGCACCAACTGGTTAGAAGGAGTTTTGTTGCTTATCGCCTATGCCGTATTAGGAATAGCGTTTTACTTCCATCCTTAAAACCCTAAGTAAAGTCGCTTATTGCACAAGCTTGTCTAACCAGTCACTCACCTAAAGAAATATTTTAGTCACCAGTAACGAAAGTTATAGCAAGAAGAACTATCTCAAATGACATATTGAATCTTGAGATTGTGCGATTTCCATCTTTACTTATCACAAACATCCTCCTATAGATAGGCTCGAAAAAAACCATCCGTAGCAAATAATTAACAAAAGTTGAGATCAAAAGTCATTTTACACATAAATTTATATCTGCGGTTCATCGTATGTACTTAGCGCTTTGGCCCGGAAACGTTTACCCCTTAGGAGCAACCTGGGATGGAAAAGGTACAAATTTCGCCTTATTTTCAGAAAACGCAACAGGTGTTGAGCTTTGTCTATTTGATAGAGATGATCGCGAGACCCGTCTGACTTTAACAGAAGTCAGTAACTTCGTTTGGCATGGTTATGTGCCTGGAATTGGACCGGGACAACGATACGGGTATAGAGTACACGGTCCCTACGCGCCACATGAAGGACATCGCTTCAATCCCAACAAACTGCTGATCGATCCCTATACAAAGGCTTTAGATAGTGATGTTGGCAATGGGCCAGAAATCTTTGGCTATTCTTGGGAGTCCGCAGAAGAAGACCTCTCTTTCTCCGATTTGGATAGCGCCTCTTTCATGCCGAAATCAGTCGTTATAGATCAATCTTTTGACTGGGAAGGCGATCAACTATTGCGAACCCCTTGGCACGAAACTGTAATTTATGAAACCCATGTTAAGGGTTTTACCAAGCGACATCCAGATATCCCGGAAGAAATGCGCGGTACTTATGCTGGTCTGGGTCATTCAGCCGCGATCGAGCATCTTCTCAAGCTTGGAATCACAGCAGTTGAGCTTATGCCCGTGCATCACTTTCTTTCACATCCCGGACATTTGGTGGGTAAAGGGCTAAAGAATTACTGGGGTTACGACTCCGTGAACTATTTTGCTCCTTATGCAGGCTACAGTTCTAGCGGAACTTTAGGAGAACAAGTCACTGAGTTCAAGGAGATGGTTAAAGCACTGCATCGTGCTGGAATAGAAGTGATTCTAGATGTCGTCTACAACCATACAGGGGAAGGCAACCACTTAGGTCCCACACTAACGCTACGAGGTATTGACAATGCTATTTACTATCGACTGGTAGAGAACGACCCGCGCTACTACATGGACTATACGGGCTGCGGTAATTCTTTATACGTGCGGCAACCGCAAGTCCTAAAACTAATTATGGATAGCTTGCGGTATTGGGTTTTGGAAATGCACGTAGATGGCTTCCGCTTTGACTTGGCTTCAGCCTTAGCACGAGAGCTATACGAAGTCAACAGTCTGGCAGCTTTCTTTGACATCATTCATCAAGACCCCGTACTTGCGGGTGTGAAACTGATAGCTGAACCTTGGGATTTGGGAACTGGTGGTTACCAAGTTGGTCAATTCCCAGTTCTTTGGTCTGAATGGAATGGCAGATATCGCGATACAGTACGAGACTTTTGGCGCGGAATTGATGAAAGCTTAGGGCAATTTGCTTACTGTTTTACAGGTAGCCCTGACCTATATGCACTGAACGGACGGCGACCCAATGCAAGCGTTAACTTCATCACGGCACATGATGGTTTTACTCTAAACGACCTTGTTAGCTACAACGACAAACATAACGAGGAGAATGGAGAAGGCAACTATGACGGGGAAAGCCACAACCGTTCTTGGAACTGTGGGTATGAGGGTGAAACAGAAGATTTAGAAGTGTTGCAATTGCGAGAACGTCTTAGACGGAACTTCTTGGCGACTTTGATGCTGTCTCAAGGTATTCCAATGTTGCTAGGGGGAGATGAAATGGGACGAACTCAAAAAGGCAACAACAACGCTTATTGCCAAGACAATGAAATTTCCTGGTTTGATTGGGACTTACCTCAAGGCAATGAAGATTTGGTAAATTTTGCCCGCGAACTTGTCTACTTCCGCAAACAGCATCCAGTTTTTAGACGGCGTAAGTGGTTTCAGGGTAGACCAATTTACGGAAAAGGTATCAGTGATATCGAGTGGTTTAACCCTGATGGCAGTGAGATGACTCAAGAACAGTGGGATGTTGGTTATGCCAAGTCAATTGGAGTGTACTTAGATGGAAACCAATTGCCTAGTGTTGGTCCCAAAGGTGAACGCATCAGCGATGATAGTTTTCTCCTGTTCTTTAATGCTCACTATGAAACCATTGAATTCTCCTTACCGACTGCAATGGAGCATAGAGAGTGGCTTGTTGTCATTGATACGAAAGAACCTCGTTTTGTCCAAGACGAAAGGCGTTACACGGGTAACCAAGATATTCCTGTTGTAGCGCGGTCAATGGTTGTACTACGTCGTTTAGGTTAGGGAGTAGGGAGTAGGGAATGGAAAATTTTTATTTCTTACTCACTCTCCACCTCCCCATTGCCCCTTATCCCCAGAGGGGGCCCCGAGTTCCCCATTCCCCATTACCCCTTCCCCAGAGGGGGCCCCGAGTTCCCCATTCCCCACTTAACTATGAAAATTGGCGCTCATTACTTAGGTAACGGTCATTGTGAATTTAGAGTTTGGTCACCGAATGCGGAAGCTGTAACCGTAAAAATAGTTTCACCTCAAGAACGCATACTTCCTATGCAACAAGAGGAAGGAGGCTATTGGCAGTTGACTGCTACAGACGTTCACCCAGGTACACAATACTTTTATCAACTAAATAACGGCGAAAGCAGACCCGATCCGGCATCAAATTACCAACCGTTGGGTGTACATGCAGCTTCAGAGGTCATTGACCACAACTTTACTTGGAATGACACCAAATGGTCGGGCATTCCTTTAGAAAATTTGATTATTTACGAGTTGCATGTTGGAACTTTTACCCAAGAAGGAACCTTTGAGGCAATGATTCCCCGACTCAAAGATTTAAAAGAGCTAGGGGTCAACGCAATTGAAATCATGCCGATCGCACAATTTCCTGGTGACAAACCTACAGATGGTAGTTGTGCGTATCGAAACTGGGGCTATGATGGCGTTTATCCATTTGCTGTGCAAAACTCTTATGGGAGTCCGGAAGCATTGAAGCGGTTGGTGGACGCTTGCCATCAACAGGGAATGGCAGTAGTGCTTGATGTAGTTTACAACCACTTCGGACCAGAAGGCAATTACATGAGCCACTTCGGTCCTTACTTTACACACGCCTACCGCACCCCTTGGGGCGATGCAATGAATTTTGATGATGGTCACAGCCATAACGTGCGTAACTATTTTATTCAAAATGCTTTGTACTGGTTGCGAGACTATCACATTGATATACTGCGTCTAGATGCCGTTCATGCTATCTACGATTTAGGTGCTAAACATTTTTTAGAAGAACTGGCAGAAAATGTTGCTGCTCTTTCAAAACAACAGAATCGAAAACTTTATCTGATTGCAGAAAGCGATTTAAACGATCCTCGAGTTGTTCGTCCCGTGGAAAATGGCGGATACGGACTGGACGCGCAATGGAGCGATGACTTCCATCATGCCTTACATGCTTTACTGACAGGAGAACAAACTGGATATTACGAAGACTTTGGCAAGTGCGAACACTTAGCAAAAGCTTACCGAGACACTTTCGTGTATGACTGGAAGTACTCGCCCCATCGGAAACGCTTTCATGGTAACTCTGTACGCGATCGCTCTCCCAATCAATTTGTCGTTTGCATTCAAAATCACGACCAAGTCGGGAATAGAATGTTAGGTGAGCGACTTTCCCATCTTGTGTCATTTGAAGCTTTGAAATTAGCGGCTGGTGCTCTTTTACTCTCGCCAAACATTCCCCTTTTATTTATGGGAGAAGAGTATGGAGAAGAAGCACCTTTCCTCTACTTTGTCAGCCACTCAGATCCAGATTTAATTAGAGCAGTCAGACAAGGGCGAAAACAAGAGTTTGCCGCCTTTCACGCTGAAGGCGAACCACCCGATCCAGAATCGGCAGAAACATTTCTCAAATGCAAGCTGAATTGGGAAAAACGCAAAGAGGGAAAACATCAAGCTCTGTGGTCATTATACCAGTACCTCATTCAATTGCGAAATACAGTTCCAGCTTTAGTAGAGCGAGAACGTCAAAATATGGAAGTTGACTTTCTGGAAGATAAAAAAGTTCTTTGGTGGCGGAGATGGAGTCAAAATAATCAAATACTTTGCTTAATGAACTTTAATCAAAGTGATGTTAATCTTGGCTCTGCCATGCTAGGAGATGGTTGGAGTAAGATTTTAGATTCTGCTGATGAAAAATGGCACGGTTCTGGCTCTCAACTACCAGAAGAACTTAGTAATGGAAAAAAATTGATTTTGCGCCCGCAAAGTTTTGCAGTTTATCAAAGTAATGGTTAGTTGTTAGTGGCGTAGGACAGGCGTCTCGCCTGTCATTGTCAGTGGTTGGTAGTTTTCACCACTAATCACTAACCATGTGGCGCAAGGCATTGCACCCCTAACAACCACTAACCATGTACGGGCGCAAGGCATTGCACCCCTAACAACCACTAACCATGTACGGGCGCAAGGCATTGCACCCCTACCAACCGCTAACCATTTACGAGCGCAAGGCATTGCACCCCTAACAACCACTAACCATGTACGGGCGCAAGGCATTGCACCCCTACCAACCACTAACAACTAACAACTGATATGAAAATTCCAACAGTAACTTATCGAATCCAATTTAATTCTGCCTTTGGTTTTGACTCAGCAAAAACGATTACCAACTATATATCAAACTTGGGAATCTCCGATCTTTATGCTTCTCCCGTTTTCAAAGCAAGAGCAGGAAGTAGCCACGGATATGATGTCGTCGATCCAACTCAACTAAATCCAGAGTTAGGAACAGAGGAAGCTTTTGAAGCCTTAGTCAAGGAATTACAACAACACAACATGGGTTGGTTACAGGATATTGTCCCCAATCACATGGCTTATGATAGCCAAAATCAGTATTTGATGAATATTCTGGAAAACGGTCCTGATTCAACTTACGTTGATTACTTTGATATTGCTTGGAATTCTCCTTTTGCTAGTAGTAACGAACCTATCTTAGCTCCATTGTTAGGTAACTTTTTTGCAACTAGCTTAGAAAATGGCGAAATTCAGTTGAAATATGAGGAGCGCGGATTAAATGTTAACTACTATAGCTTAAAACTACCTCTAAAACTTGAATCTTATGCCAGTTTTTTAACTCAAAACTTAGGAAAATTAGCGAAAAATTTAGGTAGAAATCATCCAATCTTTGTAAGATTGCTTGGTATCCTCTACATGGTCAAAAATATTACTTCTGAAGTCACAGCAGCACAAAGACGAGATCAGTCAGCTTTTATTAAAGGGCTTCTTTGGGAACTTTATACAGATAATGAAGAAGTTAAAACATTTATTGACGAAAATTTACAACTTTTTAACGGTGAACCAGGAAAACCAGAAAGTTTTAACCTTTTAGAAAGTTTGCTTTCTGAGCAGTTCTTCCGCCTCTCTTATTGGAAAGTAGGGGCTGAAGAAATGAACTACAGAAGGTTTTTCACAGTCAATGAATTGATATCAATCAGGGTTGAAGATTTAAAAGTATTTAAAAATACTCATGATTTGATTTGCAAGTTAGTTTATGAAGGAAAGTTTACTGGTTTGCGAATAGACCATATTGATGGTCTGTACGATCCAGCGCAATATTTAGAGCGATTAAGGGAAAAAACAGGCGATACATACATTAATGTTGAAAAAATCTTACAACCGGGAGAAGATTTGCCCAGTAACTGGTCAGTGCAAGGTACATCTGGCTATGATTACTTAAATTACCTCAATGGTATTTTCTGCCAAAGTGAAAACGAAGATAAGTTTACTCAAATCTATTGGGAATTTACAGGAGTTAAAATCGAATACGAGCAACTTATCCCAGAGAAAAAACACCTAATTATAGATAGAAATTTAGCGGGTGATATTGATAACCTGGCTTTTCTTTTAAAAACAATAGCAGGTAACTATCGCTATGGCAGTGACTTTACAATCAACGGTTTAAAACGAGCACTTGCAGAAGTTTTATCTCGCTTTCCCGTCTATCGGACTTATATCACTCAGGAAGGGATTTCTGACATCGATCGCTCTTATATCCAAGAAGTCATTGAAGCTGCCAAACCACATACACCATTCTTGCACAATGAATTAAACTTTATTCAGAAATTACTGTTACTGGAATACGACGATTTTCTCACTCAAGAAGAGAAAGACCAATGGCTTTACTTTGTGATGAGAGTGCAACAATATACAGGACCTTTAATGGCAAAAGGTGTAGAGGATACAGCTTTATACGTCTACAATCGCTTCTTATCCCTCAATGAAGTTGGTGGCGAACCAGGTAAATTTGGCATTACTCTTTCAGAATTCAATGAATTTAATCAGCACCGACAAACTCGTTGGCCTCTTGCAATGAGTACTACCTCAACTCACGATACCAAGCGAGGTGAAGATGTGAGAGCCAGATTAAATGTCCTCTCAGAAATTCCAGAAGAATGGCAAAAGCAAGTTCAAACTTGGAGTGAAATCAATCGTTCGCATAAAAAAACTATCAAGCGTTTTGCTATGCCAGATAAGAACGATGAATACCTTTTCTATCAAACACTTGTAGGGGCTTTTCCATTTTTAGAGAATGAATATGGAGACTTTGTTGAGCGAGTAAAAGATTATGTACTCAAAGCCATTAGAGAAGCAAAAGTTTACACGGCATGGTTGCGACAAAATAGCACTTATGAAGATGCATTCGTTGATTTCGTCAAATCTGTTTTAGAACTATCTGAAAATAATCCTTTCTTAAAAGAGTTTCTTTCTTTTCAACAGCGAGTTGCTTTCTATGGCATTTTCAACTCACTCTCTCAAGTCTTGTTAAAAATCACTTCTCCCGGAATCCCAGACTTTTATCAAGGAACTGAACTATGGGATTTTAGTCTTGTCGATCCTGATAACCGCCGTCCAGTGGACTTTGAAACTCGACAATCTTATCTCAAAACAATTCAGGAACAAACCAAGACAGATATTCTGAAATTAATAGAACAACTACTATCAACAAAAGAAGATGCCAGAATCAAGCTATTCTTGATTGTTCAAGCTTTAAAAGCAAGAACAGAGAATATAGAAGTTTTCAATGCAGGTAATTATTTACCTTTAGAAGTGAGCGGTCAATTCCAAGAGCATATAGTTGCTTTTGCAAGAAGTCACGGTAACAAAACAATTATCACCATTGCGCCCCGCTTCTTCACCAGCTTAATTCAACCAGGAGAGCATCCACTTGGGCAACAAGTTTGGCAAGATACTTCGCTAAAATTACCTTCAGGAACGCCATCAGTATGGAAAGATGCGATTACAGGTCAAACAGTTCAAGCTCATGATACAGTACTTGTTGGCGAAACGCTAAAACATTTCCCTGTAGCATTACTCGTAAGCCAAAGCTGAAAATTGGGAGTAGGGAGTAGAGAGTAGGGAAGAGGGATTTTTATAAAGAGCGTTGTGAGCAAGTATACGCTTCGCGAACGCGATCGCTCGTCGTAAATTTGCGTGTCCTTGACATATCTAGTGAACCCCTATTCCTTTCCCCTCAAGGCATTACTCCCCAACCGCTTGAAGATTACTTAATTAAATGAACCGCAAAGACGCAAAGAGCACGAAGAAAGAGGAGAAGAAGATCGGTAATCTTATGGCGGAAAGGGAGTAATTCCGAACAGAAACCCGGTTTCTCTTCTCACAATGAGAACAACTCTTAACCGAGTAGTATTGATTCCTCTTCGACTCTCAAAATCAGCGAACGTACAAGTATTGGCTCATGATTGACTGTTAAGAAAATAGTTCTTGTAAAAAAGTTGCAAAATTAGGTTATTTGTCGCAAAAACAGGAAAGACTCATACAGGGAAGTTGTTTAAAATAATATGGGCTGTTTTTTGCGACACAAGCACTTGCCCATCGTGTGACTGCAACCAGGTATTCCGAGTAACATTGCTCTAACAGGAGATTTTTTTTGTGAGTTCTGATACCAATCTCTTTTCATCCTTTCAACTAGGATCTTTAACACTGCCCAATCGCATTGTAATGGCACCCATGACTCGCTTGCGTGCTGGAGATGGGGGAGTTCCAATTTCAGCAAACGCCACCTATTACAGCCAGCGAGCATCTGCGGGATTAATCATTACCGAATGCACCATGATTTCGCCCCAGAGTCAAGGGTATCTGAACTGTCCGGGTATTTATTCTCCACAACAGGTAGAAGGATGGCGAGTGGTCACAAATGCTGTACACGAAAAGGGAGGACGGATATTCTTACAACTTTGGCACTGCGGGCGTATTTCCCATCCTGCATTGCAAGCTCATGGAGAATTACCTGTTAGTCCAAGTGCAATACCAGCTGAAGGACAACTGCATACTCCCAATGGCAAACAATCAATGATTGCACCCCATGCTTTAGAAATCAAAGAAATCCAAGAAATTATTCAAGATTTCCATAAAGCTGCAGAGAATGCTCGTACTGCCGAATTTGATGGTGTGGAGTTACATGGCGCTTTTGGCTATCTCATTGACCAGTTTCTCCAAGATGGTAGTAACCATCGCACTGATGAGTATGGTGGCTCAATTGAGAATCGTGCCAAATTTCTTTTAGAAGTTGTTGAGGCTGTTGCAAGTGTTTGGGGAGGAAATCGAGTGGGAATTAAGTTTTCACCCAGCAACACGTATTACAGCATGGTTGACTCCGACCCTAAAACCACATTTAGCTACACTATTGATGCACTTAACCGATTTGATTTAGCCTATATTCATCTGATGGAACCTGAAGCAAAGGATTTGGCAACCCGTGAAGTTTTGCATCCTGTTGCTTCAATTTTCCGCCCCATTTATAATGGTACATTGATTGCTAATGGTGGTTTTACCAAAGAATCGGGAAATAAAATTTTAGCAGAAGGTAATGCAGATCTTGTCTCTTTTGGCAAATCCTTTCTAGCAAATCCAGATTTGCCCAAACGTTTTGAGTTAGATGCTCCGTTGAACTCACCCAATTCTAAAACGTTTTACGGTCAAGGTAGTCATCAACCTGAAGTAGGTTACACGGATTATCCGTTTTTTGACCGGGCTGCTTGAACAACCCTGTCTTACCTTCGACTGAAGACAGGGATTCTGTATTAGTGAGCGTGTTCAATGCGCTCCTATTGCCTTGGCAGCGAGCTGCTGTACCTTTACGTTATGTTTTTGTTCTTTGGAACGTTTCCACAAATAAACTCTGTCCAAAAACTGACAGCAGTTTATGGTAATTTTATCTAGGCTAATTTCAATTTTTAAAGCAATTTTTTTGAGAATATTACAAGCTCCATTTGCGTCAGCTGAGATAAAATGCTTTTTAGCAGTGATGTATGTCCCCCTAGTTATTCTTTTACCACTAGCCTTCCAACTTTCGGGTCTTTCACCAAATACGTGAAGGTCGTCGTTATCAAAAAATGAACTCACTGAGGTGTAACTTTCCTCAGTTTCATGGAAAACAATCCCGTAAAAATCGCATAATTGTTTGAGTCGTTCTTTAAGTTTACCTGTAGGGATGCTAGCAAAACTTTGATTATTTTTGCGTCCCATGGACATATTTTGAGACTGTCCTTTATTCCAACCAAATACGATGTTGCCAATGCCTCTCGATAGGCAATAGTTAATTATGTATTTAGCTGCTTTATTGGTAGCATCGTGCATTTGCCGATTGCGCTTACCAGTTAATCTATCTAAGTGACCGTTCCAAAATCCCTCTGATTTCCCTTCCTTATAGTTAGCAACTTGTTTGTGATAAAATTGATTCAAACTTTTGAGTTGTTTGCCATCAATGATAAATCCTTTTTCGCCAGTATTCGGCAGGCAAGTCAGCCAATTATTTACACCGTGGTCAATACCTAGCGCCAATTCCTTATTGAGTTCTAGTTTAGTGCTAGTAGAAACTTTATACACAAAAATCGCATACAAGTCTCCGTTTTGTGGTGAAATAGTAACTTCAACTATGTCTTGAGAATTTTTGATGTTGGTCGGATATGGTAGCCAAATATAATCAAGTTGATGCATATCCTCAGCGTACAATTTCTTGATATCCATTTCCCTTGGGGAATCCTAATAACGGACATCCATTTTCGTCATATTTTTTCTTGAGAGCTTGTTCGGGATAGGTTATTTCGTGCATTCCTCCTTTTTTTCTGTAACCAGGAAGCGATGGACGTAAAGGATTCTCCCCTACGTAAAAAGCTTGTAGACTTTCTTGATAAGCATTAAAGTTTTCCGCCATTTTATGCAATACGCTCTGACCTGCTTGCGAGTACAAAATAGTGTAATGCACGTTTTCTTTGAGTTCGGTTTGTAGCTCGTTTTTAACCATCTCTAAGTTAAAGTTTGACCGACCAAACCAAATAACCGACTGACGTAAAGCGTAAATTGCACAATTCGCTAATTTATTAGCTTGCTCCAATAAGAATAAAAGAAGTTGCTTTTCCATTAAGGGTAGAGACAATCTTACTTTTTGCGATCCATATTCTCTAGGCAAGCGCCGAACTCCTATATTTAGGTTAAACTACAGTCAGTCTACCACGGCTTAATCTTTATGCGTAAAGGTTCACACGCTATTTTTAACATTCAGTTACACATAATTTTTGTTACTAAGTATCGAAACAAAATTATTAATGAAGCAATGCTCGCATCAATCCGCAACACACTGACCAGAGTTTGTGAAAAAAATAAGTGTATGCTCAAAGAATTTAATGGTGAATCAGACCACGTTCATTTGCTGTTAGACTTTCACCCTGACAACAATCTCTCCTCTCTCATCGGTTCTATGAAATCCGCTTCGAGTCGTATTGTCAGGAGTGAGTTCAAAGAAATAATCGATAAATATTACTGTCAAGATAAATTTTGGAGCGATTCCTACTGTGCTGTTTCTTGTGGAGGTACTCCGCTGGAGATAGTCAAGCAATACATTCAATCTCAAGATAAGCCAAAAAGATAATTGGGAAAATATCAACTGTTCCCATAGGGGGAACGTTAATATTTTCTCCACCTTATATCCCCACAGACGCGAAGATGGGGAATTACGGTGTTTTTGTTAAAATCTCTGCAGAAACATGGGGAGTGGGGAGTGGGGAGTAGGGAAAGGAGTGTTTCTTTCATTTATAGCGGATGGCAATCGCTGCTCGTGGGGTGGGCGTCCTCGCCCGCCCTCTCCGATACAAACAGGCGAGGACGCCCGTTCCACAAGAAAATGCTGTAACTTTCAGAAATGACGACAAGCTTAAACTGCCAGTCCTGACACTTGCGGATGAAATTGTGTCACGATGTTAGCCTGCTTTACTTGTTTGTTCAGCCATTCAAAAAACAAACTTGATAGAATCTTTTGACGCAGCGATTCAGTTAACTCTGGTTGAATAAGTTCCTCAACCAAAATCAGGTGTATTCCTTTAGAAGTTACAATAGGCTGGAGGAGTTGGGGCGGAGTGGCTGCAAAAACAGCAGCAGAAATCTCTGGTTTCAAATCTTGACGGGACAATCGCCCTTGATAACCCCCACAACGACGAAGTTCTGGGTCTTGGATATATTGATGAGCAACCTCGTGAAAATTCATGTCTCCTTCTTGAATGGCATAGAAAAGTTCCATTGCCAGGTCTTCATCATCTAAGACGACTTCGTACATTATAACTTGAGCATAATCAAGTAGATGTCCAATAAAGAAGGACTCGACTTGATTCGCAAACAGATGTTGGGCTAACTTTGAGGAGAGGAGACGGATGCGAACTAATTCTTCAAATTCATCTAGAGATAGACAATGTTTTTGCAACCACAACCATGTATCGTTGGCGTTCCAGAGCTTGTTCATTTGCCGGAAATCATCTGCTGCTTGTTGCAGTTCTTTAGTCTCTAGTTGAATGCCTATCTCCTCGGCTTTAGATATGATAATTTTGCGCTGAACAACATCCTCAATTTTAGAGGGAATTTGGCAAGTAAGTTTGATTTGGTAAATGATTTCCTCAAAGGAAACCGCGATCGCGTCTGACATCATAAATTTCCAGTATCAGTTACCTAATATACTCTGTCATTTAACTAAATGTTTCAAATAAGTAAAAATAATGTTGTACTCCGGTTGCGCTCTCAGCTATAGTTAACCTATTCAATTGGTATGCTGAGAATTTCCTGGCGATCGCTATTGCTATCTTCATCACTCGCCCAATGTTAGCTGTGCAACACTCCAGACCTCAAAGCTCTAGCCCCCCTTCTTGCAACTTCTTAAATGGATCGAGGAGAAAGTCAATAATGCGACGCTGCCGGACAATAACCTCTGCTGTCGCGGCTTGACCTGGAGTTAGAACAATGCGTTGACTTGCTGTTTGAATGTAGGGTTGAGCGAGACTGATTTCTAATTCAAAACTTTCTACAGGACCTTGAGGAGTTTCGGTGATTTTAGAGTCAGGTGAGATTCGTATGACATGACCTTCAACAATGCCATAGTCTTGGAAAGGATAGGCATCGAACTTAATCTTGACTGGCATACCTACTTTTAAGAACCCACTTTCGCTGCTGTTCATATTCGCCTTAAGTACCAAGGGCGCTCCTTTGGGTGCAATCCGAGCAATCATTTGACCGGGGTGAACAACTGCTCCAGGTCGCTCAATCGGTAGTTGAAATAGAACACCACTAATTGGAGTCCGAATGTCGCGCCGATGCAATTGAAATTTTAGTTTGTCAACCTGCTTTCGGGCGCGAATTATTGCTGTTTGCTCGCCTGTTATTTGCGTTTCAAGTTCTTTTGTTCGTCTTTCTGTTTCAAGGAGTGTTAACTTCGTTGTTTGAAGGGTACTTTGATACTGATTTTGCTGAGCTTTAAGCTGGTATTCAGCCTGTCGCATCTCTAAATTCGCTTGGTTTAATTTCCATTTCTCCTCATCCACTGCACGTTGTGCTTGCACAAGCTGAACTTCTGCAATAACTCCCTGTTTCACTAAAGCTTGATAACGTTTCACTTCCTTTATATCTCTGGCAAGACGATCGCTAGCCAGTCCACGCGCAACTCGGCTGTGTTCAAGCCGTTGTTGAATTTCATCAATTCCTGCTAGCTGTACGGCTGCATCCGCTCTACCCTGCTGTTGCTGAGTCCGAACCGTTACCTCAAGGAGTTGATTTTTCATCATTTCCAATCGAGATAGGCGCTCCAAATGCCCCTCAAGCTCAGCCTGGGCTTGACGCAACTCAGCCAGCATTAACTCCGATCCTAGTTCTAGTAGAACCTGCCCAGCTTTTAGGGTTTGACCTTCCTTGACTTTAATCTCAGCAACTTGTCCCTCCACGGGTGCATCTATCTTATACGTATTACCCTTAGGTTCCAGACGCCCCCTGGCGGTGCCTACTTCATCCACCTTAGACAGCATTGCCCAGGGTAAGACGACCCCAGTAAATACAGCTAAAAAGTACAGTAACCCTCGTGTCCAAACCCGTGGTACAGTGTCAATCGTATCCTTTGTTACCGAAGACCACTCGTTTCCGGCAGAGAATGAGGTTGACAGAGGCGAAGGTCGAACACCATTGGTGTTGGTTGAGTCCAAAACATCCTGGGGTGAGTGAGAGCCATTACGATAGTGTCCATTTCGAGCGAGCCTATCGGGGGTACGGGGTAAATTTGGCATAAGGTTACTTTGTACTCTTTTATTTAACCGCTTGAATGTTGAGTAGAATATTCTCAGCTCTTTCCCACCAACTCAGTTGGCTGTAGCAAACTGCTGCTGGTTGAGGTAAAAGTAGTGCCCTCGTTTTGCCATGAGTTCCTCATGAGTACCCTGCTCAATCAATATGCCGCGATCGAGCACCAAAATCAGATCCGCATTGCGAATTGTGGAAAGTCGATGGGCAATAACTAGGATAGTACGACCAAGGACAATGGTGCTGAGATTCGTTTGAATAATTCGTTCAGACTCCGCATCAAGGCTACTTGTCGCTTCATCAAGAATCAACACTGGTGGATTTCCTAATAAAGCACGGGCGATCGCCAAACGCTGTCTTTGCCCCCCAGACAGCATTCCTCCACCTTCCCCAATTTGTGTTTCGTAGCCTAAGGGTAATTCTTTAATAAATTGATGTGCTCCTGCCAGTTGAGCAGCTACAATCAAATCTTCCAGTGTGGCTTCTGGGTTACCGACACTAATGTTTTCGCGAATCGTGCCACCAAACAAAAATGTATCTTGATCGACTACACCGATCTGTTGCCGGAGCGATGATAGCGCAATGCTGGTGATATCATAGCCATCTATAAGAATTTTCCCCTCTGTAGGAGGATAAAGACCCAATACTAACTTAGAAATAGTTGTTTTTCCAGAACCACTGCGACCCACCAGAGCTACAGTTTGTCCTGGCAGCACTTCAAAGCTAATGTTCTCTAGCGTATTGACCTCACTCTCCGGGTGATAGCGGAATGTGACGTGCTCAAAGCTAATGTGACCGCGAATTTGCGGTAACGATTGACGAGGCTGGTATTCCAGATCTTCTTCAGGTTCAGCTTCAATGACATCCTCGATGCGCTCAACAGCAACGATCGTTTCCTGCAATTGATTCCACAGGACAATCAGTCGTTGGAATGGACGAATGACGTTACCGAGCAACATATTAAACGCGACTAATTGCCCAATGGTTAGCTGATTTTGAATCACCAGCCAAGCTCCGTACCACAACAGGGCTGTTGTTGCTACAGCTTCAACCGTAGAGCTGAACGTTGAAAGGACATTATTAATGACCCGACCGGAAAAGAGTGTTTTAATGGATTTATTATGCAGATCTTCCCAATGCCAGCGTACAGTCTGCTCGATCGCCATTGACTTGATTGTGCGAATTCCTGTAAGCGCTTCTATCAAGTAACTACTTTCAGCGGCAAAAGCGTGAAAGATCTGGCGTGAAACCCTTTGCAACAAGGGCGTAGCAATTAACGCCATTAACACAAATGGAGGCACGGCGACTAACACAAGCAGAGCCAGTTTCCAACTGTACCAGAACATCAATCCCACATAGACAAATACTGTCAGTAAATCGAGAAAAATTGACAGTGCTTCACCTGTAAGAAAGCTCTGAATCTTGCGATTTTCCTGTACGCGGGAAATAATGTCTCCAACGTAGCGAAACTCAAAGAACCTTAGGGGCAGCCGGAAGGTATGGGTAACAAAACCAACAATCAGTGCTAAATCGATTCGGTTAGCCGTATGATCGAGCAGGTATTGCCGCAGTCCGGTCATTGCAACTCGAAAGAGGCTAAAGATGAGCAATCCTAACCCCACAGCGTTTAAGGTCAGAGCACTGCGCTGCACGACTACCCTGTCCAAAAGCAACTGAGTAAACAGTGGTACGACCAGTCCAAACAGTTGGATCAGGATGGACGCAACCAACACTTCTATGAGCACGACCCAGTGAGGTTTCACTAACTCAAAGAAACGCCAGAAGGGTTCATTAAACTCCTTCACTTCTTTCAGCACAGATGTAGGCTGCAATAACAACGCAAAACCAGTCCAATGCTCTTTAAATTCGGCATGGCTGAGTTTACGTAGCCCCATAGCAGGATCGGCAACGATCGCCCGATTGCGAGTCACTTGATAAACAACAATGTAGTGTTTGCCCTGCCAATGGGCGATCGCAGGCAAATTTTGTTGTGCTAGCTTGTCAAGGGTTGCTCTGACGGGACGAGTAGAAAACCCAATACTTTCTGCGGCGGCGGCTAAACCTCGAAGTGAAGCCCCATTGCGGTCAACGTTGGCAATGTCTCGCACGCGATTGACGCTAAAGCGCTTACCCCAATATTGTCCAATCATTACCAGGCAAGCAACACCGCAGTCAGAGGCACTTTGCTGGAGAAAAACTGGGTAGCGCAGAGTCAATCGCTGCCACCATTGTCCGGCTTCTACACTCGGATTGGGGAAGTAAGCTTTGTCGATCTTTTTCCAAGTTTTTGGCTCACCAGAGGGAGGGGAGGGGCGAATTGTCTGCTGCACGACCACAGATCGCTCCCTGCTGTTTGCTCCTGATGGCTGAGTATTTGATAAACTCTGTTCGCTTAGTTGTGATTCGCTCAGTTGTGGCAAGTTATGCAGCGCTGTTTCCCAATTAGAATAGCTGAGGCTATAAAGTTCTGTGGGTTGAGTGACTTGCCAAGCACGTTCCCCAGTAGACTGCAAGGGAGTATAAACGCTTCCAACCGTAAGCCTTCGACCCGATGGATGTAAGATCTCTCCCTGACGGATCAACCACAACTTCTGATTGTTGAGCAAGGATGCTGGCAGTTTCCCAGGTTTAAGATGGTGCGATTCTAAGAGTAATAAGACTTGTCCCAACTTCTCTGGAGCTGCATCCCGCAAGGGATCTGTCTGTTTGCATAACAGTAGCAAATCCCAAAGTGCTGCTTGGTGATAAAGGTGTTCTCGAATATTAGGATGGTTGCGGATTAGGGTTTGCAAGCATCGATCGGGAAGATAACAAAGCTTCAGCTTGAAAGCAGCTCTCGCTGCATAAGGCTGAAAAGACTCTTCTGAAAACAGCGTCAATTCACCAAATGATTTCCCTGCGTCTTGTGAAGCAATCAAGTTGTTGTTGCTATCAAACAACCTGACTTTACCTGCAAGAATGATGTAAATTCCTGCTGTCGCATTTGCTGCTTGCCAAAATTGTTTTCCTGGTTCTGGCTCCAAAAATTGAATTTGTTCTAAACATTTTGACAGTTCTGATTCTGTAAGTGCTTGACCTAGGATTTGGGCGATGTGTTGGGCAATATTCTGACTTGAAAATTCTGATGGCTGTTTAACCATGGATTTCCAATATATTTAAAGTGGTATGACTGTCTTGTTTTGATAATATTGAGCGGTAAGCAAAATATTCACCTGATGAAGGTTCAACTGATGAAGGGAGATCGCGAATCGCAATCACAGAATCATGTATTTCAGAAATATTAGTTGCGTTTGTTTCACTTCGCGAACGCGTAGAAAGTCCCATTTTCTTCAGCAGCATACTGATGTAGCGATCGCTCATCTCAATTCCCAATTCTTTTGCCAGATGCTTCCCTAACCATCTTGCAGTCCAGCGCTCAAATGGATAGCCATACTCACGGGGACTATGACTGGCCAGGTCTTTCAACCGATTCAGATATTCGACATTCACTGTCTTGGGTCGCCCCATTGGGCGATCCTCCCACCGATGCGCCTTGCCAGCTCGCGCCATTTCAATCCAGTACCTAGCCGTCTCCTGAGAGCACCCAAGTGCAGCACATATCTGTGTTTGAGATTGACCAGCATCAGCCATTAGCATGATTTGAATGCGGCGACGGTACTCAGTTCGTAAATCTGCTTCCAACTTTTTCATCAGAAGCTTGCGTTGAAAAGCTGTTAAAAGCTGATTTTGGGTTTCCATAGCAATTTCCTAATACGTTTACTGTTTTCTAGAATTTCCTGAAAATTTATTATATTGACAGAGTATAATCGCATAAAATTTAACGATTTCAAACACTATTCTCTGAGAATACAATTCTATCGCTATTATAGAAGATCTTTCATGATTTTCAGGAATGATTTATGAGAAAATTTTCATGTTTGGATTTAGTAACTCGTACTCTTTAACTCCGACTCTATCCTGCTTTATTTGATATTTTTTTGGAAAAGTTGTGTAAAGGAATTTTGAAGTTTCATAGCTGTCTTCGCGTAGCATATATATGTACAGATAACCGATGTTTTTGGTTGCTAGATCCCCAGTACAGTAGTTCCAAAAACCCGGTCTTTCGCTGTTGCAAAGCTTGGTATCTCGTTGGCTCAAGTCAAAGAAACTGGATTTTTTCCCTCCTTTTTGACTACTGTGCCGACGCTATAGTTGAACACATTGACAATTTTGAAAATGAATATTAATTTCTGGATAAGTAATATTTATCATTCCTTATTTTTAAAAATCTCCTTTTTTAATAAAATTGAATTCTATCTACAGAGAGTAATTTATTTCTATCTAAAGTGCTAGAAACTTGCTTGATTTCTTTAAGTAAGATTCGTAATATTTGTGAGAATTGTAGGGAATTAGATTCCATTTCATTGCATCTTGTAATTCAAAACGAGAAATAAATCAGGCACTTGTTTCAAAACTATACCTTTAGAAGATGTTTGTAAAGCCTTGGCGAATGGAATTCCCGGCTATACAGGCAAAACCCACCTGCGTGGGTTTAAAATCCTTGATTCTTCATGCTTTCCACGCAGGCGGACTTTGTTTGTGTAGTAATGAATTCTATTCGCTCAATACTTTAAAAAATCCTTTTAGAACTGTTGAATCATTTTGAAAAGTAAGAGTTACCATAGTCGTGGATGCGTCAAATGGAGAAATAACTTCTTCACTTAGAGCGAAAAAAAGAATTACGAGACATAAAAATGGATCGAGTATCCTCTGATTTCAGTGGCTTTAACGAAGCTCCTTTCTCTCGTCAACACGTCTTATACGTTGCTCAGTGTAAATTAATTATTAAGTGTCTTCCAAAGTAGGATTCGTATGATTCGTAGGAAGATTTCAGTTATCTTGTGACATCTTTAGCTGAATTGAGAAATAAGTCAGGTACTTTTTTCTAAAAACCCTATTGAGAGATATCAATATATTTTGATAAAAAGCATTTATTATGGTAATAATGATTTAAATACGAAAAGTATTAATTAAATCGCAATTTAAAGTGAAGAAAAAACTTCTTACATTAGATCTAAAAAATAAAGTTGAAATGCTTGAACTATTAAATCTTGGTTTGATAGCCTACAGACAGAGCTAAGCAACTTTTAGTTCTTTTTCAAAAGTAATGATACGAATCACTCAAAATAATTGTAATCCCAGGAGAATAGGAAATGGCAAACATCGAGATCCAGAATCTACAGCTAGCTGGTTCTGAACTGTTCCAAGATTCAGAAAGCTTTCTCAACGAGATGAGCGATAGCGAAATCTGGAGCGTTCAAGGAGGTCTAACGTTGGATACGTTAGTTTTCTCGCTTCCAGATACTATTAGCGATCCGTTAGCTGGTGCAAGTGTTGGGACAGCAAGTGGTATAACTTCGGGGTTAACTTCGGGTACCATAGGGGGTCTCTCTCTAACAGGCCCTGTGTAATGGTTGTTTAGCGGTGTCATAACTCAGCATCGGGGGGAAGCGGAGCGCTGCTTGCAGTATATGCTCCGTGCAATCCTTTCTTTGGTCTTAGAGTAAGAAGATAATTTAGTAAAGAAAAAGCAAATGTCAAACATCGAAATCAAGAATTTACAGCTAGCTGGATCTGAACTGTTTCAAGATTCAGAGAGCTATCTCAACGAGATGAGCGATCGCGAAGTCTGGAGCGTTCAAGGCGGTTTAACGTTGGATACGTTAGTTTTCACACTTCCTGCGACCATTAGCGATCCGTTAGCTGGCGCAACTGTGGGTACCTTAAGTATGATAACTGGGGGTACCTTAGCAGGGCTCTCCTTAACAGGGGCTGTGTAATAGCTACTTAGCGGTAACTAAGCTTCTAAAGAGAGCGAAGTGATCCAAACAGTATACGCTCCATCCAATAGCTAGGCTAGTTCAAAAGTATGAAAAGTAAAGAAAAGTAGGGAGAGAAATGGCAAGTATCGAGATCAACAATTTGCGTCCTGTAGGCTACGATCTGTTTCACGATTCTGAAAGCTTTATCAACGAGTTGAGCGATCGCGAGATGTGGGGTCTCGAAGGTGGTATATTAGGTGCATTAGGTGGGACTTTAGCAGGCTTAGGCTTACAAAGCCTAATATCTGGGAATAGCGGCTTCAATGTCACGGGTGCCGACAGTTTTAATAATTTGATTGACTTAGGTAATCTTTTTGGTGGTCGTCCCAAAGGATAACGGCACTGCTCGGTGAAATCGATCTGGGTTTGAGGGTCGATTCGGTCAGTCTTTGACCTAATGGAGATAAGAACTTGCTAAGTTGTCCTACTTATTGTCTAGGCGTTTCAGTGTGCTGGTACCTCTAATAGACACCCAGGTAAGGGTGTCTTAATTTGGTATTTCATTTATTTAATTAATAAGTTTGAAAGCTAACTTATGAAATTTTTGCTGAGTTCTCAAAATGCAGTTGAGTACCTGGTTAAACATAGTCTGTGTACTCAACAAGAGCAAGCGCAGAGTGAGATAGAACCAAAGGTGGCCAAAAACTTTAACTTATTGTTGAGTTTGCCTGACAGTCGTAAACTCCTGATTAAGCAAGAGCGTTATAACCGAGACGGGAAAACGGCTGGTGAGTTTTTGTGCGAATGGCGAATTCACGAATTTTTACAGCGATTCTCAGAGCTAAGTTACCTTCGCCCCCATCTTCCAGAAATACTCCATTTTGATGCCGAGCATTCAATTATTGTTTTTAACTATCTCAATGATTATCGCGATCTAGCAGCTTTCTACGGTAAGGAGAAAGTCTTCTCCACCGCGATCGGAACGTCAATCGGGGTTGTTCTAGCCACCATTCACCGCGCAACACTAGATCGTCAAGACTATCGAGACTTTTTTATTCAATCGGATAATAATGAGGTAATCCCTGACACGGTTGCAAGACTCACTCGTGGGCTGCAACGCATTAGTCCTGAAGTGTTTGGTCAGGTTCCTTCTGATGGAATTAAATTCTTGGCACTCTATCAGCGCTACGACAGTCTTGGAAAAGCGATCGCACAGCTTAATCAAGCTTCCGAGCGCTGTTGCTTAACACACAATGACCTAAAATTAAACAATATTCTACTGCCGATTGATTGGGAACAAGCTGTCTTCAAGGCAGAGCAATCCGGTGAAAGCATCGTTCGACTGATTGATTGGGAGCGATCGGCTTGGGGAGATCCTGCCTTCGATTTAGGTACAATTGTTGCCAGCTACCTGCAAATCTGGTTAGGCAGCTTGGTGACAAGTAAGGCGATCGCGCTCGAAGAATCTTTACGCCTAGCCACGATCCCCCTTGAGATGCTTCAACCTTCTATTGCTGCCTTAGCTAGCGCTTATTTCGAGCATTTCCCAGAAATTTTAGCTCGTCGTCCTGATTTTTTGAAGCGAGTTATGCAATTTTCCGGTCTGGCTTTAATTCAAGCTATTCAAGCAACAATTCAGTACCAAAAAACCTTTAATAACACGGGGATTTGTATGCTGCAGGTTGCCAAGACATTGCTATGCCATCCAGAACAATTCACCCAGACGGTGTTTGGCATGCCAGAATCGGAACTCATCCCCTCTCACGCTAATGTTGTTTCACATTAATATTTGTAGCGGTAAAAGACAATTATGCAATTGCTGGATTCTTTGCAAAGTCAACTGCCAGATACTGCACCCAAGCCACTGCTAGCCGTGCTTGAAGACATTGCTAGCAAGGTTCAAATTATGCCCAACTTCTGCATTCATCATCCAGAATACAAACAAATGGAACTGACTGCTGAGGCAGTAGATCGCTTTCAGCAATTACCTTCAGAGCTTCAGAGTAAGTACCGGAGCTTACAACTCCAGAGATTTCTCTACGGTACCTATTACAACGGTTCCTTAGAAAAAGCTTTGGCAGTGGATGCAGATTCAGATAACTTAGCACTGCAGCAAAATTTAGAGAACAATACCTACTTGGGGGTAGACTTAGCATTCTACGATCGCTTGCACGAAAGCAATAGTGGGAAAGGATATTTCGATCCAGGTTGGACTGTGCTAAAGCAAGAGAATGATGGTAATCTAGTTGTCAACAAGAACGGTCTAACTCTATATATTGACCGAGATCGTCATCTAAAATCAGAAGCACAATCTGCTACGGTAGGTGACTTAGTTGCCATCAAGTTACCGCGTAATCGAGTACAAAGTGGATTCTACATGGCAGTTAGTAATGCAGGTCCAAACAGGCACAGTCATTCAGATAGCAGCAATATAGATCGGTCTGGAGGAATAGTCCGTATCTACTTCAACTTAAGTCCTGAAGGTGCGGTTGCAGTTATGGGTGACTTGACACGGCGGCTTAATGAAATCGCCCTTCCCTTCACCTTTAAGGCATTGTACAACCCTTCAATTTACAGGCGTTATGATTCAGCCGTGCTCTATTTTGAGAAGAGCCGCTACGAAGTTGTCCGACCAATCCTGGAAGCGGTTTATACAGAACAGCGATCGCAGTTTCAACCACAAGTACCTCTGTTCACTAAGTGGTTAGCACCAGGACTGGCACTAGCCGAAGAACCAGACCAGAAATTTGCTGAGATAGAAAGTTTTGGGATGAATCGCTGCCTAATTGTTGCTAATGCTTTGCTAGAAGCTTGGCAGCAAGAAGATGATTCAACTGAGGGACGAATGAATCGTATTCTCAATCACTTCCTTTTGCTGGGAATTGACGTACAACGTTCTTACCTCAATGCCAACTCAGAGGACATTTACACTCCCTTAGACTTATGAAAATCACTAACCTTACCCCTGAGTCTTTGCAGCAACCCGTAGCCCCATCCCCTCAAGTCAGTCTTGCTAGTCCTAAATTTCCAGAATCCGATCTGCCGTTTTACCGCAAACTGGGGCGGACTGACTTGACAGTTAGCTGTCTGGGATTAGGAGGCGGAGGGCACATCTCCAGTGAAGACACCCTCCACGCTTTTGATAAAGGAATTAATTACTTTTTTTACTCAAGCGATCTGCACCACTATCTCTACAGTTCAATGGGTGATGCACTCCGCAAGTTATGTGGACGTGGTTCTTCGGTACGGGAGAAGGTAGTTCTGGCAACGGTAACTTATGTCCTTAAGAGTCCAGAGTCTATAATGTCAGCCCTCGTCGATCAATTGGTTGACTTGAAGATGGACTATATTGACATCTTTTTTTGGGGTTGGATTGGCAGCAAAGATGCTACCACAATTCAGGATTGCTTGAGCGTATCTGACGATCTCAGAGGTCCGAATGCGGTTTATCAGCGAGCCGTAGAACGTATGTTTGGCACCTCAGAACGTCTTAAAAAAATGGGGATTGTTCGCTATGTCGGAGCTTCTTTCCACGATCTCGATCTTGCCGCACAGTGGCTTGATAGCCCACTCTTAGATGTGGTTATGGTCAGGCATAATATTGCTCATCGCACCGCTCAGCAAACAGTTTTTGCCAATCTGGATGCCCAAAACCCGCAGCGACCGGGAATTGTCACATTTAAGTCTGCTGGTATGTATGGCCCCCTTTGGCAGCCTCCTAGAAATTTACCAGCAAATTGCTGGCAGCCTACCGTTCCCGATCTATATCGCTACTCTTTATCACAGAACTGTGTAGATGTCGCTTTGGCAGGTTGGCGAAATCGTCAGGAGGTTGATGCTGCCATCAACAATGTGATTAAAGGTAAGCTGACGCCTGAGGAAATAGACTACCTCAACCTGTATGGTGATTTACATCGCAATCGGTTGAGCATCCAGGATGTTCCGCGTGAACGCTTACTTTATAATCCTGAGATAGCAATTCCTGCATCGTAAAGTAATCTCTACATATAAGTCATGGAAGAAACATTAGAAAAATTTACACTGCAAGAAAATCCCTCAGCAACCCATGCTGAGATTATTGCTTATCTACAGCGTTCTTGTAAAATTGCTGAAATTGCCGCTTTAGCTGAACGAGATGCACTGATTTTACGCACTTGCGAGCAGTTCGATATCACTGTTTCTGATGAAGAGTTGCAAGTAGCCGGAGATGCCTTTCGATTGGAGCACAAGCTGTTAGGTGCTTCTGAAACCCTTGCCTGGGTTGAAGCACAGCAAATTACAATAGAGGATTGGTCTGAGGGGATTCGAGTATCACTGCTAACGAAAAAGTTAAGAGAGCATCTGTTCGGTGCTGCAGTCGATGGTCAGTATGTTGGTAACCGCGAGCAGTTTAAACGAGTTGCGCTCTCTCAGATTATCGTGCTTGACGAGATAGAGGCTGTAAAAATAGCCACAGCACTCCGAGAGGAAAATGCGTCCTTTTATGCTTTAGCAGTAGCACACTCCAAGGGGAAAAAGTCCCAAGAAAACGGCGGTTTTGTCGGTATTCAGTTTATAGCAGAACTGATGAAGGAGCTTGTAGACGCGATCGCCAACGTGAAGGAAGGCGAAGTGGTTGGACCTATTCGAACAAAGCTTGGCTATCACATTATTCGAGTTGAAAAGTGGTTCCCGCCGCAACTTAATGAATCAGTCAAAGAGCGAATTATGGAACCCTTTTTTCAGGCTTGGTTGCAGCAACAAGGTTCTTAATTGTTCCTTAGGGTTTTTTACCCCACCCTAACCCAGACTTTGGAAAGGGGAGGGAATTTGATTTCTTGTTTCCCCCTTTTCCAAGGGGGGATTAAGGGGGGTAGTAACACATCTATACAGGGGCGCAAGGCATTGCGCCCCTACGTTATTTTATTGCGAATAATATTCTTCGTTCAGATTCTACTAATCTCGCTAAAATTACAGATGAAATGGCATAACACATTAATATTAACTATATACAAGGATTAAGTCAGTTACTTGGGAATAACACAGGGACTTTGGATCTATTTGGGTGCATAAAGAATAATAGTCTGCTACCTAGCCGCATACTCTGCGATAAAGATTCAATAGTTCTGAGCGAGAGGAACAGTAGTGCATACTGAGATTTTAGTATACAATACTTTACTACCGACAGGGCTAGCTAAAAACATATGAAACCCACGGCGTTAGCCGTTAGAACTCCAAAGGACAGAATCCGGGGGTTCGCTTGAAAATTTAACACAAACAAAACTGCTGAATTTGGAATTTGTCCGTGCAACAGGAAGACAAGTCAGAATCCTCTAATCACTTTTATCAATCAGCTTCTAATCAAAATGGAGCGACTCCAGAATTAACAACTTTACAACCTTTTAAACGCGGCACAATTAAATTATTCAAATTAGGAGAAAAAGCCAGTCGCCCAGACATTTTGCTAAAAGAAATCCTGTTATGGACAGGTGCTCAGCCGTTTCTCACTCAAAAGCTTTGTCAATTGCTAGCAGAGTTTGAAGCTTTGATTCCTGCAGGTGAGGAAGCAGCAAGAGTACAGCAACTAGTGCAAAATCGCTTGATTAATCATTGGGAAACTCAAGCAGCGTCTGAGCATTTGAAGGCGATTCAGGAGGGGCTTGTTAGAAATAAGCGGTGCGAACCCTTATCGCTGCTGCGGCTTTATCAGCAAATCTTGCGTCAGGGAGAAGTTCTCATTGATGGTAGTTCTGCACAAGCAGAACTGCTAAATTTGGGATTAGTCGTGCAACAGGAAGATAAGTTAGAAATCTCTAATCGTATTTACCAATTTGTTTTTAATCAGAGTTGGATTGACCAAGAGTTAGCACGTTTAGAACCTTTATTTAAATTAGGAGAAAAAGCTAGTCGCCCAGACATTTTGCTAGAAGAGATCGTGTCATGGACAGGTGCTCAGCCGTTTCTCACCCAAAAGCTTTGTCAATTGCTAGCAGAGGTTGAAGCTTTGATTCCTGCAGGTGAGGAAGCAGCAAGAGTACAACAGATAGTACAAAATCGCTTAATTCATCATTGGGAAACTCAAGCAGCATCTGAGCATTTGAAAGCGATTCAGCAGGGGCTTGTGAGAAATAAGCAATGCGATCTCTTATCGCTGCTGCGACTTTACCAGCAAATTTTGCATCAGGGAGAAGTTCTAATCGATCGCAGTCCCGCACAAGCAGAACTGCTAAATTTGGGATTAGTCGTGCAACAGGAAGATAAGTTAAAAGCCTCTAATCGTATTTACCAATCTGTTTTTAATCAAAGTTGGATTGACCAAGAGTTAGCACGTTTACGACCTTTTAGTCACAACACGATTAAATCATTCAAATTAGATGAAAAAGCTAGTCGCCCAGACATTTTGCTAGAAGAAGTCATGTCATGGACAGGTGCTCAGCCGTTTCTTACCCAAAAGCTTTGTCAATTACTTGCTGAATTTGATGAAGTTTTGATTCGTTCAGGGGAGGAAGCAGTAAGAGTACGGGATCTAGTGCAAAGTCGCTTAATTAATCATTGGGAAACGCAAGTAGCATCTGAGCATTTAAAGTCGATTCAGGAGGGGCTTGTTAGAAATAAGCGATGCGATTCTTTATCGCTGCTGCGGCTTTACCAACAAATCTTGTATCTAGGAGAAGTTCCCATTGATGACAGTCCCGTACAAGCAGAACTGCTAAACTTGGGATTAGTCGTGCAACAGGAAGATAAGTTAAAAGTCTCTAATCGTATTTACCAATCTGTTTTTCATTTGAATTGGGTGACTCAACAATTAGAGAAAAGTCACAATATTTCACCTTCAGAAATAACTAAAAGTGCTCAAAGTAAATCGGTTCCAGAAAATACTATCATTGAAGAAAAAACACCTATTTCCAATCCTGGAAATAAAATTTTCAAACCCATTTGGATTTTACTAGGAATAGGCGGCTTAGTTGTCCTTGGTGTTAATATCATTCGCTTGAATTTCTTTAAAAATCCAGAGGTGGAAATTCTTTTTCAACAAGCCAATGAATTATACTACCAAGGAAAAGCTGAAGAAGCGATCGCGCAATATAACAAGATTTTGAACATTGATAGTAACTACTACCAAGCTTGGACTAACCGAGGCTATGCACAAGGTAGCTTACAAGAATATAGCAAGATGCTCGAATCCTGTTCTGCAGCAACTATCATTGAGCCAAAGGCAGTGTATGGTTGGAATTGTAAAGGAGAGGCATTACATAACCTCAAGCAATACAATCGGGCGATCGCTGCTTTTGATAAAGCCATTGCGCTCGACTCAAAAGACCCGATTTTCTGGATTAACAAAACTGAATCACTGCTAGCACTGAAGGAAACCGACAAAGCACTTGCAGCCATTGACGAAGCAATTAAACGTTTTGACCAGATTAAAGAAAAAGAAACCAGTCAGAGAAATTTATCGGTTGCTTTTAGCCATAAAGGTAAGGTGTTAATGCAAAAACAAGAATACGGAGAAGCCCTGAAAGCCTATGACCAAGCGTTAGCATACAATCCAAACTATTTTGCTGCTCAACGGAGTCGAGGTATAGTGCTTCAGGGCTTAAGGCGATACGATGAAGCAATTGCTCAATTTAACGAGATGCTGTATGTATCCAAGCTGACACAAGTTCAAAAAGCTGAAACTTGGTATTATTTGGGATTAACGTTCTGTCGATCGTCTGAAGTCAACAAAGGGCTTCAAGCTTTTGAAGAAGCTCTTAAACTCAAGTCAGATTATCGGGTGGTAGAGAAAGCAAAAATAAATTGCCGCCCATAATCTCATACCATTTTGGATTTTAGATTTTAGATTTTGGATTGAGAAAGTCATGTTTAGACTTGATTTGGGCTAACTATCTGTCGCATTCTCTGTTCAAATTGGTCTCATTAGAAGGGCCACCAGCGAGGACTACGTTTGGGTTTGAGATCGGAGTAAATTTTACTGACAGTCCTAGCATCAGGAGGTTGTGCTTGTTTAAAATCACTGCCCAGCATTTCGTATAAAGCTTGAGAGGAGTTTACTGTTGAATTGAGGGTAAATAAAACCTGAGCAGTGTCGCGATCGCAACCGATTCCTCTGCGTTCTACAACGCAGATGACAGATTTTGAATTGACTTTGTCATTTGTCAAGTAGTTTGCACTCTCTGTATTGTAAAGAGTCTGCAAAGTTTTAGCTGTGTTCTGGCAGTTCTGCAAAGCATCTTTGGGCGAGAAATATTCAGGGAGGAAGCTCATGACTGTAACTTCCTTCTCTGTTCCTTGTTCAGAAAAGGTAGCAATCACTGTTGGTACACTAGCTTTGGTTTTGCAAGCAACGTTCGCAGTAGCAGCTGTGCTGGGTTGAGATAGTGATGCTGCCAAGCTTAACGCGAAGATCGGAGTTGTCCACATAGCCGTTGTCCTAAATTGATGTTTGTTCATTGGAATTAAGTTCCCGTCTTGACCTAAATTGAGGCTTGAATGTAAACTCTATGGTGTGTTGAATTTACTTAGATTTAATCTAAAAATAAAACTTAAGTTGATTTAAGTAAAGCCTACCATGCTTAAATGTAAAACAGGGTGCCAGAATTTACAATTTTTTTAGCTCAAACAGGGTGCTAGTGAAATTAGTTTGAGTAAGGTTTTCCATTATTCAACGTCAGCAACTCCTCTTTTGACTGAAGTCAAGTGGGGTTGACCAAAATTAGTTGGCAACTTAAGAGTTGACTGGCATACTTAATCTCACTGAAATGTAAATATACTTCATAAATATCTCTCTAGAGAGGATGATTTTGAAATGCACTAGTTTTAAATGCTGCATATTCAAAACAGTTGCTCGTGGGCAATTCCCTACCTCCTACCCCCTCCTCCTAACCCGTGTTTTCGATGAAAATTCTGATCTTGCAAACTTTAAGCGCAGCGAGTGTTTATCTCTTCTACTGTCTAGCGCTCGGTAGCCCTTCTCAATCGCAAATCTCTTCAGATGGAACTGTTCCAACCAATGTTGGTCAGTCTGGTAACGTCTTTGAAATTACCGGAGGAACACAAGCCGGTAGCAATCTCTTTCACAGCTTTAAGGAATTCTCTGTTCCAACTGGGAGTGAAGCTTTTTTTAAAAACACGACAAATATCAATAATATTGACAACATTATCACTCGGGTCACAGGTGGCTCAATTTCTAATATTGATGGATTAATCAGAGAAAATTTTGGTGCCAATCTCATCTTTATTAATCCGAGTGGCATTAACTTTGGTCCAAACGCTCAACTGAATATTGGCGGTTCTTTCTTAGGTAGTACGGCGAATAGCATTAAGTTTGCCGATGGAGTGGAATTTAGCGCCACAAATCCTCAAGCTTCCCCTTTGCTGACTGTTAGTGTTCCAGTGGGTTTGCAATTCGGGCAGAATCCAGGAACAATTCGCGTCCAAGGTACGAGTCAAGCTTTTACTGTTGCCGATCCCACCTTCTCGCCCGTAACGAGAACTAGTACCTCAACAGGTCTGCGGGTAAAACCGAATCAAACCTTGGCTTTGGTTGGGGGTAATATCAACATAGACGGAGGTACTTTAACAGCAGAGTCGGGAAGAGTAGAGTTAGGGAGCGTAGCAGCAGGTCAGGTGAGTCTTAATTCCAATGCGGGTGGATGGACTTTAGGCTATGAAGGAGTGCCTGGTTTCAAGGATATTGAGATGCGATCGCTGGCTTTAGCAGATGCAAGCGGTAGTGGCGGATCAATTCAAGTACAGGGGCAAAACTTCTCGGTCAGCGATGGCTCGCTCGTTTTGATTCAAAATCAAGGGTTTCAATCTGCAGGAGCAATTCAAGTTAACGCCAGAGAGTCTGTAAAAGTGAGCGGAACCAATGCAGATGGAACTATTCGGAGCAGCCTCACAAATGAAACGGTGGGAGTAGGTAGAGGGGGAGACATTAATATCTCAACCCAGCGCTTAGTTGTGGAAGAAGGCGCAACCGTCTTTCCGAAAACCTTTGGATCGGGAACAGGCGGCAATATCAATATCAATGCCTCTGAATCCGTGCAAGTCGATGCAGTCAGTGCTGTTAATCCTAGTGTTTCCAGTTCTATCATAACTGCCACTTATGGTTCTGGAGATTCAGGCAATAATACTGTGTCAACTGGGCGTTTGACTGCGACGGTTGGAGGAACCATTGTCTCCACTAGTTTTGGAACAGGTCGAGGAGGAAATCTGAACGTAAATGCTACTGATTCTATAAACATTATTGGCGTCGAACCTCAGTTTTTCATACCTAGTGCTTTGGCTGCTACCACAAACGTAGCTGGGGATGCTGGTGACCTGACAGTCAGTACACCAAGATTGACAGTTAGGGATGGGGGAAGGGTCGATGCTTCTACCTTTGGAAGTGGTTCGGCTGGCAATGTTACCATCAACGCCCCGGAATTCGTGGAAGTGAAAGGTACCGTACTAGGAGCTATAAATCCAAGTTTGATTGGCTCCTCTGGCATTTTACCGGATCAAAGCTTCCAACAGGCTTTTCGCATACCTGCGATACCAAGTGGAGCAGCACAAAACGTGACAATTAATACAGGTGAATTGAGAGTCACGGATGGTGGTCAAGTGACCGTGAGAAATCAGGGGTCAGGTAATGCAGGAAACTTTAGGGTAAACGCTCGCTCTATTTTGCTGGACAACGGAGGTAGTATCACAGCTGCTACTAAATCTGGTGAAGGTGGTAACATCATCCTTGAAACAGATTCTTTACAAATGCGCCACGGCAGTCAAATATCGGCAGAAGCAGGTGGAACTGGTAACGGTGGCAACATCACCATTACTGGCTCTAGTCCCACTGATTTTGTTGTCTTGCTGGAAAATAGTGGAATCACCGCCAATGCTTTCGAGGGGAGAGGAGGAAACATCCAAATCAACACTCAAGGATTATTTGTTTGCCCAGAATGCAAGATTACTGCCAGTTCCCAACTAGGATTAGATGGTGCAGTACAATTCATCACACCGGATGTTGGAGCAAATCAAGAAGCGATTGATGTGCCACAAGAGATAGTTCAACCTGAAGAAGTCGTGGTGCAGGCGTGTACAGCAAAGAAAGAACAGGATAGGAGTGAGTTTACCATCACCGGACGCGGAGGATTGCCACCCCAACCCAACGAGCTACTCAGCAGTCAAGCTTTAGTAAGTTTTGAGCCGAACCAAGCAGAAAATCTCTCTCCTTCAACGATGGCTATTAAGCAAACGCATACAGCAACACTACCACCTCCAGCCCGAGGCTGGTATGTTAACCCAAAAGGTACTGTTGTTCTCACTGCTAATGCCCCCATAGTTACCTACTACACTGCTGGAGCGATCGCATCGTCGTGCCATGGTCAATAATGTCTTCCTATCCCCCCATCTCGCCCTCCTCTTTATACGCCTACTTCCTCTACTGCTCATATTCCATAACACACCCTCTGCTTGGGCGCAGTCTACTAACCCCACTATCCCAATTCCCTTAGAACAAACCCAGCCGATTAATCCCGTTACCCCAATTCCCCCAGAACAACCCCAGCCCACTCCACTTCCCCCACAGGAAGAACCACTCCAGATTCCTCCGATAGCGCCTCCATCTCCTGACGAAATCCAGAATGTACCCAGGATGGTTACCGTTGAAAAGTTTGAGTTTGTCGGTAACACTGTATTTAGGCAAGAAGAGTTAAACCAGGTGACGGCTGACTTTATTGGAGAACCCATCACTTTTGACCAACTCCTGCAAGCGGCTAATAAAGTCACTGAGCTTTATATTAAAAAGGGCTACATCACTTCTGGTGCTTACATCCCCAGTCAAGAAATCCAATCGGGTACTGTCAAAATTCAGATACTGGAAGGTAGTCTGGAAGACATTAAGGTTAATATTGCTAAAGGGCGGCTGAACCCAAACTATGTCCGCAGTCGCATTGCTTTAGCGACCTCAAAACCCCTCAACGTCAACCGCCTGCAAGAAGCACTGCAATTGCTGCAACTCAACCCTTTAATAGAAAGTTTAGATGCTGAACTGACGGCTGGCACTAAACCAGGTACAAATTCCTTAGAGGTGACGATTCAGGGAGCAAAA
This sequence comes from Scytonema hofmannii PCC 7110, assembly GCF_000346485.2. NCBI lineage: Bacteria > Bacillati > Cyanobacteriota > Cyanophyceae > Nostocales > Scytonemataceae > Scytonema > Scytonema hofmannii. The sequence continues at coordinate 8,834,540 of NZ_KQ976354.1, read as the reverse complement.
ACCTTCAGTACCGAATTCAGGCTCGATAATAACCGCAACCCTGCTGTCGGGAGTCTTGAACGCGGTATCGAGATATCGGAAGCTAACCTCCTGGGACTGGGAGATAGGTTAAGTTTTGCCTACAGCAATACCGATGGCAGTAATCGGTTTGAGGGTAATTATACTCTGCCCATCAATCCTCGTAATGGCACCCTGCGTTTTGATTACCGGATTAGTGACAATAACATCGTTGAACCTCCTTTTAAGGATGCAGACATTGAGGTGGATTCTCGCGAGTTTGAACTCACCTTTCGCCAACCAATTATTCAAACAGCCACTCCACAACGCAGCCAAGAATTTGCTCTCAGTTTTTCAGCAGCTAGGCGAGAAAGTAGTTCATCTATTTCAGGAGTTGACATTCCTTTGTTCCCAGGAGCGGATGACGAAGGAAAAACCCGTATTTCAGAGCTGAACTTCGCTCAAGAATGGCTCCAACGCAGCCGTCGAGATGTTTTAGCTGCTCGTTCTGAATTTAGTGTTGGTATCGGTGCCTTTGATGCTACTGTTAACACCAACGAACCAGATAGCCAATTTTTCCTTTGGCGAGGGCAAATGCTGTATTTGCGCCGTTTAGGAGAGGCAAACGGTAAGCCTGGAGTGAGTTCTAATCTGTTGGTTCGTTTCAACGTTCAACTAGCAGGTGATTCTCTACTTTCCCGAGAGCAATTTAGTTTGGGAGGACAAGCAACTGTGAGGGGCTATCGTCAGGATGCTCTGCTGACTGACAATGGTATTTTTGGTTCTGTAGAAGCACGACTGCCCATTTTGCGAGTACCGGAGGTGGAAGGAACTTTACAGCTGACACCATTCATCGATTTTGGCACTGGCTGGAACACAAATGGAGGAACTCCAGATCCTAATACCCTGTTGGGTGTAGGGTTTGGTTTACTTTGGGAGATGGGGGACAATTTCGCCGCTCGCGTGGATTGGGGTATTCCTTTGATAGATATTAATTCAAAAGATAGGACATTGCAAGAAAATGGTGTGTATTTTCGACTGGAGTATAGACCGTTTTGATTTTTGATTTTGGATTTTGGATTTTGGATTAATCGATTTTGGATTTTAGATTTTGGATTTTGGATTAATCGATTTTGGATTTTAGATTTTGGATTAATCGATTTTGGATTTTAGATTTTGGATTTTGGATTGGGGAGTAGGAAATAAAAAGAATCATTTTAAAGGTGGAACTGATTATGATTGTTAAAAAGTATCGTCGTATAGTTGTTTTCATCCTTTTAATCTTGTTTGGACTGGTGCTCACCTTAAGTATTTCCGCTTGGATGAATATCAGTCGTGCAAAAGCAAAGAGTTATATTCCAGAAGTCAAAATTGAGAATTCTTCTAATCGTGCGCTACAACTGGCACGGGAAGGTCAACAACGCTATAATGCTGGACAATTCGATGAAGCTGCGAAGTTGTGGGAAGAAGCAGCTGGGGCTTATAAGCAAATGGGCGATCGCGAGGGGATAAGTAAGAGCTTAATCAACAGATCCCAAGCTCTTCAAGATTTAGGATTATATCCCAAAGCTTGCAAGACTTTACTCGAAGCTTTTGCTGTTAAAAACCCAAGCTGTAGCCAAGAACAAATAGAGAGCTTCTTGACAAATCTCTCTCAACAGCAAAATTCTATTTCCCAAACCCAAGCTGTTGGTTTGCGTAGCCTTGGTGAAGTCTTGCGAAGACAGGGATTGTTGAAACAGTCCAAAAAAGTTTTGCAGCTGAGTTTGTCAGTCATGAAGGAATCACCTGAAGCTAGTGCTGTTTTGTTGAGTTTAGGTAACACGGAACGCGCTTTAGGAAAGCAAATACGAGACCGATGGGACTATGAAGTGGTCACTGAAATTATAGACCGCAAATCTCAGGAAGCTGCTTTAGCACCTTACCAAGAAGCATTAAAGAACTATGTTCAAGCAGCAACGGTGACATCAGCTTTACCAATTTCTAAAATTCAGGCACAACTCAATCACTTCAAGCTATTACTAGAGATCGAAAAATGGTGGGAAGAGCAAACAAATCGGCGTATCGCTTCTTGGTCTAAGTTTGGTGAACCTCAGTTGGTGGAACGGGCGAGGGATTTTTTAACTCAGTTAAAGGTGAAGTTGGATCGAGATGTACAAGCTGTGCAAAGTCAGATTGAATCCACTCTTGCTACTCTGCCTCTAAATCGTACAGCAATTTACGCCCAGATAAACTTTGCTCAAGGTTTAATGCAAAACAAACAGACAGACAAAGTTGAACCTATTTTGAACTCGGCGCTGCAAAAGGCTCTAAGCTTACAAGACAGACGATCGGAAACCTATGCTCTGGGTTATCTCGGTAAATTATACCAACAACAGGGGCAGCTAAGTCGGGCACTTCAAATGACTCGACAAGCTCTGATTTTAGTGCCAGGACAAAATGTCACAGGAGATACACGTGAAATTACTTATCTTTGGCAATCTCAACTAGGGAGTTTACTGAGAGAACAGGGAGATACAAAAGGAGCAATTGCTGCTTACACAGGTGCTTTCAACACTCTCCAGTCTCTCCGTAACGATTTAAACGCAAACAATCGCGATATCCAGTTTGACTTTCTCCAAGAGGTGAAACCTGTGTATCTAGAACTAGCGGATTTGCTTTTGAAATCAGAACTGAGTCCAAACGAGCTAAGTACCATAGTCGTGTCAAACCCTAGCGTGACACAGGAAAAAGTTGAGGCGAACAAGCCCAAAAGCCGCTTAGAGCTTGCCCGAAGGGTCATAGAGTCTCTACAATTAGCAGAATTAGACAATTTTTTTCAAGACCCCTGTTCTGAGGAAACGAATATTGCGTTGCAGATTGACGATCTCGATCCCCAAGCAGCCGTAATCTATCCGATTGTTTTCAAAAACCGCTTAGAAGTTATCTTATCTTTACCAGAAAAACCCTTGCAGAAAGTAGCAATTCCTGTTAATGAGGAGCAAGTGAATGACGTTCTAGATCGGCTGTATGATAACTTAGACAACGTAACTGTGAATACTTCCGCTCGCAATATCCTGTCCACTGCTAATCCAGATCCACAGGAGCTAAAAGAAAATACCCAGAGAGTTTTACCGATTTTTGAACAGCTTTATAGCTGGTTAATTCAACCTTTTGAGACAGAGTTAAATGCCAACAAAATTAAAACTTTAGTCTTTGTACTTAATGGTCAATTGCAGAGAGTGCCAATGGCTGCACTTTACGATGGTCAAAAATATCTGATTGAGAAATATAGCGTTGCGCTGGTTCCAAGCCTGCAACTCGTAGATTCTAAATTATTAAAACAGAAACAGCTTAAGGTTCTAGCAGCTGGAGTCAGCGAGCAAATTAAGGTACAAGAAGAGATTTTTCCTGCTCTAACTAACGTGCCTAAAGAATTAAATGAAATCAAAGAAGCTTTTCCAACTTCATTGAAGCTCCTTAATCAAGAGTTTACCGCAAAAACTATCCAAACCCAGCTTAAATTCAATTTTCCTGTCGTCCACTTAGCAACTCATGGGTTGTTCAGTTCTAATCCCGAAAAGAACTTTATTATTACAGGTGATGGAAAAAGTATCAGTATTAATGAGTTGAGTGCTTTATTAAGCGAAGCAGAAGAAAACTTGGATCTACTCGTGCTGAGTGCTTGCGAAACCGCTACGGGTGATGAACGTGCTGTCTTAGGTTTGGCTGGAACCGCTGTACGTTCTGGCGCACGTAGTACGATCGCAACTCTCTGGCCTGTGGGAGATGCTTCCACTGCTGAAGTTATGGGTAAATTTTACCAAGACTTAAAAAAACCAGGAGAGAAAAAATCAGATGCACTCAAGATGGCTCAATTGTCCTTGATAGAGGCGCTGAAGACAAAGCCCCCATTTGAAGAAATTAAAGCTTTACCTCCTCATCCTTATTACTGGGCTTCTTACGTTTTGGTGGGAAATTGGCAGTAGGGCTGGTTGGGGCAACAACGATAAATTGGCAAAATTGTCAACTTATCGTTGTCAGTGCTGATTGTCAACATATGATTGTCATGTGTCTATTGTGTACCACAGTAATTTTTAGCAGGTCTTGTGAACAACTTATGGTTGTCATTGGTACTTGTAGACAAATTCTGGTTGTCAGTCGGGCGCATTTAGCAAAGAATATCAACGTCAGCATGGGCATTACAGCTTAGTTTTTGCCAACTTATAGTTGTCAGCTTTGCCATCTTTTACTTGTTGTCCCACTGGTCATACCAACTTACGCCATATTCTTCAAAACAATGTCCAATTCGAGAAGCAATATATTGACCATTTTTGATATGCACTTACATAAAAAAGCATCAATACCTGAGAGACTTCATTTTTGCACGGTGTCTGGGAGCGGGTTTCAGCCTTTACTTTAGTAGTTCATTTGTTCGCATTGAAAGGGTTGGGTTTGTTAAGGCTTTGCCTAAGGCACTCTAAGCAGATTTACTGTATTAGAGTCATGAAGATGATTCAAAGTGTTAGAGCTTTTTTGCTTAGTAAGGAACTTCAGCTTCAAAATCGCCTTTTTCATACATAGCTATGGCAAATGCCACATTTATGACTACGTTGTGGACAAGTGGACCAGAAAGCGGCAAAGCCTTTAACTGTTGGTTGAACTGAATCAGTTCCACTTCCATTTGCTCTTTAAGTAAACGTAAAGCTTCACGAATTTCGGGACTCTCCAAGCTATAGGTGGCGAACGGATTGAATCCTAAATCACGCAGGACTATTGAGACTGCGTTAATCTTGCCTTCCTCCATTTCTCGCAATGCAGTCGCTAGATCGTTCGCAAGACGTACTATTCTTCCACCATATCTCATTGCTTCTTCGCACTGAATCCAAGTTGATGACGGGGTAGTTTCAAAGGCAACTACAGGTGATGCCACGAAGCGGTAACACGTTGTGATACGTGCCAGTTCTAGATATTCTTCTAAAGTGATCTGTAAATCTTGACCAGAACCGAGGCGATCAAACTGCTGAAACAGAAGACTATGCTTCCTCTCCCAGTGCATTGCTTTGACGACTGCAGTAAATTCCTTAACAAAATTGGATAAGCAGAATTCTTGAACACTGCTGCTGAGTCGTGTGTGACAAAGTTGTTTGAAACTTAAATAAATCTCGGACAGTGCCTGCGCTATCCTCCGATCTATGCTATTATCCTCCTTGTTTGGAACGGCTAGCAAGTCTGATGTGAAATTTAAGATGCCTTGCTCAATCAGTTGCTCTTTGAAAGGACTCATAATCTCCATTGCTCGAGCATCAAGATAACTAATTGAAGGACTCTCATCAAGGCGTATGTCCATAGCATATAACCAAAAACAGAGTTTCGCCAAAAGCAATGAAAGGTCATAGTCTATTGACTCTACACCGCAAATTCCATAGTAAGCACAAGACTTCACGCGTCCCTTCGCCAAATCATACCCGTATATGGGAGACCACTCCGCAATATTAAGATCAAATATAGTAGACCACTTTTCCAGTTCGGGAAGCACTCTTTGGTACATGCTTAGTCGCTGGCGTTGAAGCTCAGAATGTTGACCTGGTTTGTGCTGTTGTACAACAGCTCGCCAGTCAAAGATTTCAGAAATATTTATTGTAACTACTTTATTTTTCATTGCCATGACTTTACCTCTAAAAATCCTAAATTTGATACGACTGACGTCAAACTAGTTCCAGAGTCATTTGTAAACCATAGCGCAAGCGAAGAGTGATTCCAGGAAATGCCTCGACAAGATGTCCAGAGACACACCTTAGTCGGTACTTCTGCACGATCATGGCGACAATCAATTGTATTTCTAAAAGAGCAAGGTGTTTGCCGACACAATAGCGCGGTCCACCACCAAATGGAAAGTAGTTGTAAGAATGTCGTTGCCTATGTTCTGGAGCAAATCGTTCTGGGTCGAAAACTTCTGGTCGATCCCAGAACTCGGGCAGACGATGGGTTAAATATGGGCATAGCAAAACCGTAGTCCCTGCTTTGAGCGCATAACCATCAATAACATCATCCGCTTGGACAACTCGCGCCAAGAACCAGCCAGGTGGATAAAGCCGCATAGCTTCCTGGATAACCATTTTGGTGTAGTGTAGTTTAGGGACATCAGCAGAAGTGGGATGGCGTTTGCCAATGACAGCGTCAATTTCTGCCCGAAGTTTGCGCTCCACTTCCGGGTATTTGTCAAGCAGATACCAGATCCATGTTAGCGTGGTAGATGTAGTCTCGTAGCCTGCAAGGAAAAGCGAGAGGCTCTCGTCTCGCAGTTGTTGATCGTTCATCCCAGTCTTGCTTTCTTCATCACGAGCAAGTAGCAACCACTCAAGCAAGTCGCCGTGGTTAACGTTACTCTGGCGTCTAGCACTAATGATAGTGAGAATTGTATCGTCGGTAGTCTGGATGGCGTTGCGAATAGCTCTCTCTCCTGGTATTGGAAATTGCTTAGGGAGAAAGCAAAGGAAAGCACGACGGCTGGATTCTTCCATCAGAATCTTTAGCGCCTTGACCAAACTTTCAGCTCTAGAGTGGTTGATACTCGAACCAAATATGACGCCTAGGATAACGTTTTGTGTGAGCAGCGCCATTTCATATTCCATATTGATGGCTCCACCGTCTGCTGCTTTTTCAAAATATGCCAGATCCTGGGCAATGATCTTAACTAGAAGTTCCGTCAAAGCGTTGGCTTTGTTGGCTGTGAACATTGGCTGCATTAAGCGCCGACTGCGAAACCAGCTTTCGCCCTGACTCGTGATCAAACCGTTGCCCATCACTTGCCGAACTGGTTTCCACATAACCTCACCCTTGCCAAAATTCTGCCAATTATCGTTCAATACGTACTGAACATGGTCAGGTTGAGTGATTAGATGAGCTTGAATGGGTCCTAATTTCAGTGCAACTATCTCGCTTGGGTGCTCTTTGACAGCTCGTTGAAATAATCGCAGAGGATTACGCAATAACTCGGTTAAGACACCAACGAACGGATACCCGCGTAAGACCGGAGAAGTTTTTAGCCTGGGAGAAGAGTCAAAAGATGATTGATTGATTTGATGCTCCCGTGCTGTATCCGCGTTCTTTAAAGTTTGCTGTTGTTGAGAATAACTTTCTTTGATTGCCATGTTCTTACTACTCTATTTATTTTTGTTCATCTAGCCCATCCAGGAACAACTTGCTCATCCGCAAAAGCTCGATACAGCACCGCCAGCACCGCCGAAAATACTATTCGTAAAGGCACATATAACTCTTTATCTCGCCATAAAAGAGGTAATCTCGAATTTCCGGCTTTTTCTGTAGTAGAACTTAATTCATCCAAATGCTGCCATAAGTAGTTCACGCCCCTTCTAATAGCTTGGCTTAAGCTTGCTTCGGTTGTTAGCAATGTTTTTCCTAGTAGTTTTTGCCTAACAGCATTCAAAATCTGAAGTGCGTAAGCTGTTTCTTCCAGTGTCGAGCATTCACTGCCATTCATGCTCCAACCACCATCTTTTGCTGACTGAGTTGTTAACACCCATTCAACTGTTGGTTGCAACTTATGTCTTACAGATGGGGATAGATGTTTTGCCAAAGCCATCGTTGCAGTTGCTGTAGCGTAAAAAGGACTCAGGTGCCACTTATCTTCCCAGTAACCAGCGCTGTTCCTTGTGCTGTAAAGGTAGTCAACTACTTTATTAATACTATTGTTTTTCACAATCCAATCAGGAGGAGTGGGTACGCTTAATAAAGCGGAAAGCACATGAGCATTAGGGCTTAAAGAAATACTTCCCTCCAACTCATAGCAAGCAAAGTGAGTGTCGCGCTCAAAGTGCTGTAAACAATCTACTGATACTTTTTTCATTCCTGTTTTGTCAGCCAACAAATTATGCGCCGCCAGTACCATTGCGGTATCATCTGAGTCTGTTGGTATTCCTATCAATCGGCTGACGCTTGCTCCTTTCTGGGTTATGCTTGCTTGCAACCAGACTAATAACTTCTTTCCAACTGAGCGAAAAGCCTCATCATTGAAATCGACCCCTCCTTGGAAAAGGTTGTATAAGACCCAAGAACCCTCAAAAACATCAATTGAATAGGCATTGGGCATAGCACCCGGATCGCCAATCCTGCGAGCTTGATTCGATAAGTGTGTTAACCAATCAGCAGCAGGTGTATCCCATTCAGGACTATGAATTAAAACAGCAGCAGTCGCTGCAGGTGAGTTGCCATAGCTACCGTTGGCTACCTGTAGTGCCTTCAATCGCTGAAAATCAACAAAAGGGGCGAAAGCTTCTATAGAATGAATCAAGCCAGATTTGCCGCTGTAAATCAGTTCCAGGGAGGCAATGCTCAATTTATGATGATAAATTTTTAGCAATTCAGCTTTACCTGGAAACTCAAACACCACACCCAAGTTTTCCAGTTCTTCCAAGTGTTTTGGAACTAAAATTTCAAAAGCAACGCTTTCGTGATTAGCGATTGACCATTGTCTTAAGGCAGTCCGTAGATGCGCCTCAGCACGCTTAGCAGAATTGCGAGTTGATTCAGTTTGCTGTGGAGCTTTCAGCAAGGCTAAAAGACCTGCTAAGGTAGGTACTATTGTCTGAGGTGGATAACCCCAACTACCATCTCTTGATTGATGCCTAAGAAGCCAGTTGAAAGAGTCTGGAAAGGCTAGCTGTTCGGGATTGTGTGGCTCTCTTACCATAGCCACCCAAGCAGTATCGTAAGCAGCGGCGGACATTTTCCCTCCACCCCACTTTTCATCATAGTCAGCTACCATCTCTTGCAGTAAAGCCAATATCATGTCTCGTAGCTTTAAGGCTAATGTACACTGACTTTGCTTGGTTAAAGAAATAACCATCTTTAGCTCTCCTTGGTTGAATTTCAAGGATGTCTTGACTGAAAATAAAGCAGCAATAGTCAAGACAGAAGGAATAAAAAACTTTTATGCTTTGTTACGAGCTTTTTTCATAGGGGACTATTAAAAATTTCCAGTTTATATACGTCTAACTCGTAGATGGCAAGTGTGTAGATTTGATTGAAGTAATATAAAATACAAGTTTTTCCAAAGGGTTTCAAAAGCTAAAAACAGCAATTTTCTTTTGGATGGAATGTACTCATTTGTAGAAGCACAAGGCAATAGCACTCCTACAGGCATACTCCATTCAATGGAAAATTAACAAATATTCTCTCATTATAAATAATTAATGTGAGTAAGTAAACTTTTTGGCAAAAAAAATTTTGTAGAATATCAAATATTTTCAATACATACAGCTTGCACATTTGTCAAGACTATTCAGAAAAAGACGACAAATGCATTTTAGAGAAAGGTTTTCGTCTTATAGTTGACTGGTGAGAGGATGGGTTATAAAAAAGTATTTTAGGCTACAAAATATATAGCGAGCGCCCTTCTGAGAAAACTTTTTTGGTTTACTGGCATTTGGTGTTAGTAATGAGTAATGAACCGCAGATGCACGCAGATGCACGCGGATATGGTTTGCTTGTGCAAGAGGCTCATAACATTTTCCTTGCCATGTTTATAGAAACATTTGAAGATGGAACGCAGTCATTTAGATAGATAACGTAGAGCGATCGCGGACTTAGATTTAAAACTGTAAAATCTTGACTTAACAATTCTACATAATAGCTGAAATTATTGCTAATCAAGGAAAAAACTCATGTATATGACTTTTTCAGACTTTCATAGATGACTTAATATGACTTTTTCAGACTTTAAGACATGACTTATTCTGACTAGTTTTTTCCGGTGAAATTTGGAAAACTGAAAAACAAGGCTGTAGTACTTTTCAGCAAAACAGATTCGTAGTTAAAAGCTTAAAACTTGTGATGTCGCACAAGTTACCTAACTCAGTAAACTAAACAATTTCAGGAGAGCGAGTCATGATTATAGTCATGAAAACCGGTACAGCTACAAAAGAGATTGAGCAAATTATTCAAGATGTCAGCCAGTGGGGCATAAAACCAGAAACCATAGAGAGTAACAACAAAGTCGTCATTGGTTTAGTCGGAGATACATCTAGTTTAAATGTTGAGCAAGTCCAACAACTCAGTCCCTTTATTGAGCAAGTTTTAAGAATTAATAAGCCTTTTAAGCGAGCATCGTTAGAATTTCGTCATGGAAAACCCAGCGAGGTGATTGTACCAACGCCCAGAGGACCTGTGGCTTTCGGTCAAGACCATCCTCTTGTCATCGTAGCTGGACCTTGTTCCGTTGAAAGTGAAGAAATGATCGTAGAAACAGCGTTGCTTGTCAAAGCAGCTGGTGCTCAGTTTTTACGTGGAGGAGCATACAAACCCCGGACTTCACCCTACGCTTTCCAAGGTCATGGAGAAAGTGCTCTCGGTTTGTTGGCTAAAGCAAGGGAAGCAAGTGGACTGGGGATCATCACAGAAGTGATGGATACCGCCGATCTGGAAAAGGTGGCTGAAGTAGCCGATGTCATCCAAATTGGTGCTCGCAATATGCAGAACTTCCCACTGCTAAGAAAAGTGGGCCCTATGGGTAAACCCGTTCTCTTAAAGCGGGGATTGTCAGCCACTATCGAAGAATGGCTGATGGCTGCTGAGTATATTTTAGCTGCTGGTAACCCAAATGTCATTCTGTGCGAACGAGGTATTCGTACCTTTGACCAAAAATACACTCGCAACGTTCTCGATCTTTCCGTACTTCCCGTGTTGCGTACATTGACACACCTACCCATCATGATCGATCCCAGTCATGCTACAGGTAAGTCAGAATTTGTACCCTCAATGGCAAAAGCCGCGATCGCAGCTGGAACAGATTCCTTAATGATTGAAGTTCACCCCAATCCAGCAAAAGCGTTATCAGACGGTCCTCAATCTCTGACATTTGAAGGATTTGAGAAAATCATGCAAGAGATAACTCCTCTGGCTCAATTCTATGGTCGTTGGAACAGATTACCTTTTGCAGTAGCAGCACCAGCAGACCTTTCCAAAAGTTTTTCAACCCCATATTTCTAATTGGGGAATGGGGAATGGGGAATGGGGAATGGGAATTTGTCATTTGTCATTGGTCAATTGTCATTTTTTCCCTCACTCCCTCCCTCACTCCCTCCCCACTCCCCACTCCCTACTCCCCACTCCCCATTCATAATAGAGGAACAACCAGTGTATCTAGATATTCATTGCTACACAACCAACGGTGGAATTTTTGTGTCTCGCTCAGTAACTAAGACTTCCATTAAAACTGGTATTGAAGAAGTGTTACTACGTCTTGACTCCCAACGCGGAGGTGTGCTTAAGAGTAGCTACGAGTACCCTGGACGTTATAAAAGATGGGAAATTGGTTTTGTCAATCCCCCCCTAGAACTAGTGACTCGTGACAACTCCTTTACAATCACAGCACATAACGAGCGGGGTATGGTTTTGCTACCTTATCTAGCAGAACTCCTTGGCAAAAACTCACATTTACAAGCAGTTATTAGAGAACACAATCGTGTTACTGGCTCTGTCCAACCAACACAACGGTTCTTTGCGGAAGAAGAAAGAAGTAAACAACCATCAGTCTTCAGTATTGTGCGAGAATTGTTATATACCTTCCACAGCCCTGAAGACCAGCACTTAGGACTCTACGGCGCATTTGGCTATGACTTGGTTTTCCAATTTGAACAAATGCCAAAGCGTATAGAACGTGCTGACGACCAACGAGATTTATTACTGTATTTACCTGATGAAATAGTCATTGTTGACCACTATTTACAAAGCGCATTCCGTTTGCAGTACGAATTTGTGACCCAGTTTGGTAGTACTCGCGGCTTACCTCGCACTGGTGAAGTGATTGATTATCGAGGTAAACGCCTGACTCCCAGTAAAACTTCCGACCATGAAAAAGGTGAGTATGAAAACCAAGTAGAGACAGCCCTTGATTACTTCCGCCGTGGCGATTTGTTTGAAGTTGTACCCAGTCAAAGCTTCTTCCAATCTTGCGAACAGCCTCCCACCGAACTATTCCGAACATTGCAGCAAATTAACCCCAGCCCTTACGGATTCATTTTTAATCTCGGTGGAGAGTATTTGATTGGTGCATCTCCTGAAATGTTTGTGCGAGTTGAAGGCAGGCGCGTTGAAACTTGCCCTATTAGCGGTACAATCAAACGTGGAAAAGATGCAATTGATGATGCCGCTCAAATTCAAAAGCTTCTTAACTCCCGTAAAGACGAATCTGAACTAACAATGTGTACGGACGTGGATCGCAACGACAAGTCGCGCATCTGCGAACCTGGTTCGGTTCGAGTCATTGCTCGCCGCCAAATTGAATTGTACAGTCATTTAATCCATACTGTGGATCACGTTGAAGGTATAGTGCGACCTGAGTTTGATGCATTAGACGCATTTCTCACTCATCTTTGGGCGGTTACAGTTACAGGCGCACCAAAGCGATCGGCAATGCAGTTTCTCGAACAACACGAACGCAGTGCTCGACGTTGGTATGGTGGTGCGGTTGGATACTTAACCTTTAAAGGAGATTTAAACACGGGTTTAATTCTCAGAACCATGCGATATGTGGACTCTATAGCAGAAGTGCGCGTCGGTGCAACAGTTCTTTATGATTCCGAACCAGAAGCCGAAGCCCAAGAAACCATCACTAAAGCAGCTGCTCTCTTCCAAACCCTCAACCAGAGCAAACAGAAAAATTCTAATTCCTGCGATCGCGTTATTGCTGATTCCTCTCAAACAAATCCTGGGATCGGTAAACGCGTCCTACTGATTGACCATGAAGATTCTTTTGTTCACACTCTAGCAAATTACATCCGTCAAACTGGCGCAACGGTTACAACACTGCGTCATGGTTTTTCAGAATCCGTATTTGATACAGAACGCCCAGACCTTGTTGTCCTTTCTCCAGGACCTGGTAGACCCAGTGACTTCCAATTAACAGAGACAATTGCAGCTTGTAAAAAACGTCAAATTCCCATCTTTGGTGTTTGTTTGGGATTGCAGGGAATTGTAGAAGCACACGGCGGTGAACTAGGAATTCTTAACTATCCTCAACATGGAAAAGTCTCTGGTGTTTCTGTTGTTGCTTCAGACTCCATCACCTTTAAAGGTTTACCACAATCATTTGAAGTCGGTAGATATCACTCATTATATGCTCTACCCAAACGTTTACCCGAAGAATTAAAAGTGACAGCACTTTCAGATGATGGTGTGATTATGGGAATTGAGCACAGGACACTAGCGATCGCAGCCGTTCAATTCCATCCCGAATCAATTATGACCATGACCGGAGGAGTCGGGCTAGAAATTATCAAGAATGTAGTCCATGCATTCACTTCAATACCTTCTGCAGCCCTGGTTGCGTAACCCCACCCTAACCCTCCCCTTGTAAAGGGGAGGGAACCGAAAATCCGATTTCCCCCCTTTCCAAGGGGGGATTAAGGGGGGTAAATCCACTTGTAAATCATCAAATGTTATTCTTATGCTTCAAATAGATAACCAAGCGATCGCTCAATCGTTCAAACCTCGCCATATTCTTGAAGAGATTGTACGTTACAAACAACAAGAAGTTTCCAAAAGACGCGAGCTATTACCTTTCCCCAATTTACTCAATCAAATTGCTACGGCTCCTTCTGTTCGAGACTTTCTCTTTGCTTTACAAAACAATTCCAAGAAACCGAGTTTAATTGCAGAAGTTAAGAAAGCTTCACCCAGTAAAGGAGTTATTTGTGCTGATTTCGATCCTGTGAAAATTGCTCAAGCTTACGAACGAGGTGGTGCTTCTTGTCTATCAGTGCTGACTGACGAAAAATTCTTCCAAGGTAGTTTTAGAAATTTGCAGGTTATCAGACAAAAGGTCACATTACCTTTGCTATGTAAGGAATTTATCATTGATGCTTATCAAATTTACTTAGCACGCGTGAGTGGTGCAGATGCTATTCTACTGATTGCTGCTATCTTATCAGATGACACTCTTCAAGAGTTTATCAATCTTGCTCGATATCTTGGCATGAGTGTTCTTATAGAAGTGCATACTCTTACTGAACTTGATAGAGTTTTGGCACTATCAAATGTACAATTAGTAGGTATTAACAATCGCAATCTTGAAGATTTTACTGTTGATTTAGAAATCACTCAGCATTTGTTAGCACAGCGCGGAGAAAAATTAGACAGCATGGATATTACAGTTGTCAGTGAGTCGGGATTGTATACATCTGCTGATTTGGATTTAGTTGCTCAGGCTGGTGCTAAGGCTGTTTTGGTAGGAGAATCTTTAGTGAAGCAAAAAAATTTAGAGCAGGCTGTTAAGGTTTTGTTGAATTTATAAACCTAACGACTGGAAGTCGTGGCTATACAAACGAAGTCCGCCTGCGCGGACTATGAAATAAATGTAAAATTTAGTCCATGCAAAGCTTTCCCAATCCAAAATCTAAAATCTAAAATCCAAAATGGTATTACCCATCAATATGACTTCTATTTCTCAACGTTTTGAATCTTTACGCAAGAATAACCAGTGTGCTCTAATTCCTTTTATCACAGCTGGTGACCCCAATCTGGAAAGCACAGCACAAGCTCTACAAATTTTAGATTCTAATGGTGCTGACTTTATCGAATTAGGAGTTCCTTACTCAGATCCACTAGCAGATGGACCAGTCATTCAAGCAGCAGCAACCCGTGCTTTAAAAAAAGAAACTCGCTTGGCTCATGTTTTGGAAATGGCTCAAGAAATAACCCCCAGTTTGCGATCGCCTCTCATTTTATTCACATACTACAACCCCATTTTAAACCTAGGTATTCAACCATTCCTCAAACAAATTGCAGCTTCAGGAATCAAAGGATTAGTCGTACCCGATCTACCTCTAGAAGAAGCCAGCGAACTGCTAAATTCCGCCACTCAAGTTGGAATCGAAACCACATTGCTAGTCACCCCAACCAGTTCCAAAGAACGCATAGAAGCAATTAGCCAACAATCTCAAGGATTTATTTACCTAGTAAGCGTCACAGGAGTCACAGGAGTACGCTCGCAACTGCAAGGGCGAGTTAAAGACGTACTAAAAGAAATCCGAAACGTTACAAACAAACCCATCGGAATTGGTTTCGGTATTTCAAGTCCAGAACAAGCTCGCCAAGCCCTTAACTGGGGTGCAGATGCAGTCATTGTAGGAAGTGCTTTTGTCCAACGTTTAGCAGAAGGAACACCCCAACAAGGACTAGAAACAATTAAAACCTTCTGTCAAGAATTGAAAGCATCAATATCAGTAGCGAATATTCGCTAAACCTCACACACAAATACATTCATCAGCGTCCGTCTGCGTTCATCTGCGGTTCAATATTCTTTAGATAAAAAGGAACTTTCAATGTTAGCAAACGATACTTCCCTCTTCACCCAACAACCCGATACACTAGGTCGATTTGGTCGATTTGGCGGTAAATACGTCCCAGAAACATTAATGTCCGCCCTCAGCGAATTAGAAATTGCTTTTAAAAAATATCAAAACGACCCCCTCTTTCAACAAGAACTCCAACCACTTCTACGCGACTACGTTGGACGTGCGACCCCTCTTTACTTTGCAGAACGGCTCACCACTCACTATCAAAAACCTGATGGAACAGGACCACAAATCTATCTCAAACGCGAAGACTTAAACCATACAGGAGCACATAAAATTAACAATGCTTTAGCGCAAGTGCTTTTAGCAAAGCGGATGGGGAAAAAGCGCATTGTTGCAGAAACAGGAGCAGGTCAACATGGTGTTGCTACTGCTACAGTCTGTGCTCGTTTTGGCTTGCAGTGCGTCATTTATATGGGCATTCATGATATGGAAAGACAAGCCCTCAATGTCTTCCGTATGAAGTTGATGGGAGCAGAAGTACGAGGTGTGGAAGCAGGGACTGGAACCCTAAAAGATGCAACCAGTGAAGCAATTCGGGATTGGGTCACAAATGTAGAAACAACCCATTACATCTTAGGTTCTGTTGCTGGACCCCATCCTTATCCCATGATTGTACGAGAATTTCAGGCAATTATTGGTAAAGAAACTCGCGTTCAATGTGAGGAAAAATGGGGAGGGCTTCCAGATATTCTTTTGGCTTGTGTAGGTGGCGGTTCTAATGCCATTGGGCTGTTCCATGAATTTTTAAATGAACAATCTGTACGCATAATTGGCGTTGAAGCAGCCGGTGAAGGTATTGATACTGAGAAACACGCAGCAACTTTAACAAAAGGACGCATAGGTGTTTTGCATGGTGCAATGAGTTTTGTGCTTCAAGATGAAGATGGTCAAATTGTGGAAGCACATTCTATTAGTGCTGGTTTGGATTATCCCGGTGTTGGACCAGAACATAGTTATTTAAAGGATATGGAACGTGCTGAATATTACAGCGTTACAGACTCTCAGGCTTTAGCCGCGTTCCAACGACTGTCTCAATTAGAAGGAATTATTCCAGCACTAGAAACATCTCATGCGATCGCATTTCTAGAAATCCTGTGTCCGCAATTAACGGGTAGCCCCCGAATTGTCATCAGCTGTTCTGGGCGTGGTGATAAGGATGTACAGACAGTTGCCAACTTGAAGAAGGGAATAGGGAGTGGGGAGTAGGGAATAGGGATTTGTAGAGACGCCCCATGGCGCGTCTCTACAGGAGAAGAAAATTTTCATTTGTTTTGGTGTACGAAAGTACTTTACGAGGAGCAAAGATTATGGTATCAGCACCAGTTCAAGTTGCAAAAGATGCTTTCAATTACGAACCTCCCAATTGGTCTGCTTTATTACAGCAATTGCTAGATGGTGAATCACTGACAGTTTCTCAAGCTTCCGATTTGATGTATGGTTGGCTGACAGAAGGTATTCCACCTGCGCTGTCGGGTGCAATTTTAGCAGCAATTCAGGCGAAGGGTGTATCTGCTGAAGAATTGTTGGGTATGGTTAAAGTTCTATATACCCAGTCCATCAAAGCGACACTACGAGACAGCGTTGTTGGTAACTCACCACTCGTTGATACCTGTGGAACTGGCGGAGATGGAGCATCAACGTTTAATATTTCTACAGCTGTTGCTTTTACGGTTGCCGCATCTGGGGTAAAAGTTGCCAAGCACGGTAATCGTTCGGCATCGGGTAAAACTGGTTCGGCTGACGTATTGGAAGCTTTGGGTTTAAATCTCAAAGCCAGCAGTAAGAGAACTCAAGAAGCCGTGGACGCAGTTGGCATTACTTTTCTATTTGCACCAGATTGGCATCCTGCTCTTAAAGCGATCGCTCCTTTACGAAAAACTCTCAAAGTCCGCACAATTTTTAACCTACTCGGTCCACTGATTAATCCTTTAAGACCAACCGGACAAGTTATTGGAGTGAATAAGCCAGCTTTGGTAGAAACGTTTGCTAAAGTTTTGTATCAATTAGGAACTCATCGGGCTGTTGCGTTGTATGGACGCGAAAAATTAGATGAAGCAGGGCTAGGAGATAAAACTGACTTAGCTGTTGTGTCTAACAAACAAATGCACTTGCTAGAACTCGATCCGCGAGACTTGGGTATTACTCCAGCGCCAATTAGCGAACTCAAGGGTGGAGATGTCCGAGAAAATGCAGAAATTCTCAAAGCTGTTCTTCAAGGGAAAGGGACTCAAGCACAGCAGGATATTGTTGCTCTCAATACAGCTTTAGCACTGTATGTTGGTGAAGCGGTATCGGAGACTGGCGATTATTTTGAGACTTTGACTAACGCCTGTGCGATCGCGAAAGATATTCTTCAAAGCGGTCTTGCTTGGAATAAGTTAGAACAACTTTCTCAATTTCTTCAATAAGTAAGAGGATTGAGGATTTGGAAGATTTTCAGTCCTCAATCAACCAATTGTTTATTTGATAAAGATCGTGATAAATATAGGACTCAGACGAACTTTAAGCATTTTTCATATACTTTTAAAGTTTATTTAAAATTCCAATAAAGAATATATTTAATGTTGTGAATTAGGTGCGAGCGTATTAAAGTGTTAGAGCACATTTATTATAAATTTATATGCGCTTACCTGTTGCTATCGCTATTGGTATGGGGATCATGCTGTCTTTAAGTTCAACCACTCCAGTATTATCTGAACCTTTCAGACGACCAACACAATCGTCAGCAGCAAATAATTTGGACTTAAGACGGTTGCGATTTAATCAAAATCTCTGGAATGAACGGAATATTGTCAACTATCGCTATACACTTAGCAATAGTTGCTTCTGTATACCTGATGCAAGAGGACCAGTCATCATTGAAGTCCGAAACGGTCAAACAACTTCCATCACTTCTGTTGAAACAGGTCAACCAGTCAGTAATCCAGAATTTTTTCAGCAATACGATACAATTCCCAAGCTTTTTAATGTAATTCAAGATGCTATTAAGCGTAGAGCAGAGAGCGTAAATGCTCAATACAATGCTAAATTCGGCTACCCAACCCAAATTAGTATTGATTACAGTGCTCAAATAGCTGATGAAGAAGTCTATTTAACTATTGAGAATTTTGCAGAAATTCGATAGAAAGCTCTTGAAAATAGGTAGTAGAGGTTAGGGGAAGAGCAAGAGCTTCACCCCATACCTAGAGGGATAAAATAAAGGTATCCTGAGACCAGAATACCTCGTTATTTCGTTCTAGTCCACCAGCGCCTATCTTCAAATTAGATTCTATTTCCTTTCAAAAGTTGGCTTTAAAATCGGTTTTTTTACCGCTTCTAATGTTTTTTCTACATAATCTAAATTAAGATGCTCTCTCAGAAAGTGTTTAAAACTCTGAATCAATATCTCTTGCGCTATGAAGTACGCGAAGTACTACAACTGTTTCATCTTGAATAGTAAAAAGGATGCGATATATCCCCCGTCCTTGTCCATAAAGTAGTTGCCGTATTTCTTCTTCAAAAGTATCACTAATAGGAGCTAAGGCACATCGAGCAGGGAAAGTACTGAGAGTTACAATAGCTTTATTTATTTCACTCACCCAGGCTTTTGCCTTCTCTGAAGAATCATTCTGCCGGATCCATTTAGCTGCTGTTTTCATATCAGCTTTTGCTACTGGAAGAATAATGACTCGATATTTCATTTCTCATCCAGCGATTGCATAATCTCCTTAAATACCTCGTCTACAGGCTCCCCTTTTCCTTCCTTCATCTCTTGCAGTGCTACTTTGACCGCTTCAATTGTCTCAAGCCTTTCGACAAGCTCAAGCAACTTTTGATAAGATTCTACATCTTGCACTACAAGCTCGGCTTTCCCGTTAACCGTTAGAACTACTGGCTTACCTGTTTTCCGTAACTGTTCCATGAACTCAGTGGTATTTCGCTTGAAGTTTGAGAGAGAATTAATACCTCTGCTGATATCTAACACATTACCTCCTAAGCAGGCACTTTTTTGGACGTACACTAAATTTAGTGCAAATTAAGTGTACACTTATCACAAGTATAATGCAAATATTTTTGAGAGTAGCGATGATATTCAAGAATCAGCTTGATATGAAGCTTACATTCATCTCTTTTTTTAAATACACGGTAAACTGAGCGAATAAATGTATTATTTGGACTTAAGCAAGTCATTATGGAGCAAATATAAAAATACCATCTGGTCAATATCATCATAAAGTATTAACTTAGGAAAAATATGCAATTAACGGCATCTTCCATACCTCAAGGATTTAGTACATTTGTGACTAATTTGGGAATACGAGATACTCGCGAGGATTTTTTATTTGTTAAATCAGACGTTGAAAGTGTTGCTGATGGAGTCTTTACTCAAAGTCTTTTTGCTGGCTCAAGCGTGACAATTAGCCGTGAGAACTTAAAGGATTCAAAAGCACAAGGAATTATTGTGATCTCTAAAAATGCAAATGTTGCTAATGGTGTTGTTGGCAAAACGGATGCAGAAGAAATTATACAAATTGTTTCTACTGAAACTGGAGTTCCAGCAAACAATATTTTGATAGCTTCTACAGGTGTCATTGGGAGACGTTACCCAATGGAAAAAATTCGAGCAGGTTTATCAGGTATAGGAAAAAAATTAGCTTCTGCTGATTTTCATTTAGCCTCTCGTGCTATTATGACCACCGATAATACACCTAAATTGGCAACACGGCAAGTTGGTAATGCCAAACTAGTAGGAATTGCCAAAGGTGTCGGTATGATTGAGCCTAATATGGCAACACTACTTACTTTCTTTTTTACAGATGCTGCAATTCCTCCAGATGTACTGCGTTCTATTTTTCGACCCACTATAGATAAAACTTTTAATTGCCTGAGTGTAGACACTGACACTTCTACTAGTGATACTGCTATTATTCTTGCTAATGGTTTGGCTGGAGAAGTTCAGGAACATGAATTTACGCGTGCATTATATGAAATTGCTCATGAGTTAACCTTAATGGTTGCGCGAGATGCAGAAGGCGCTACTAAAGTGATTGAGGTGATGGTAGATTCAGCTAGCAATTATGCACAAGCTAGACGAGTTGCCAAAGCAATTGTGAATTCGCCATTGGTGAAAACTGCAGTGTATGGAGCAGATCCAAATTGGGGAAGAGTGGCTATGGCGATGGGAAAATGTGAAAGCGCTCGCGAAATCAATCCAGATAATGTTGTCATTAGATTTGATGATATTCAACTTTATCCGAATAGTTCAAATGAGGAAAATCTCGAACAATTGCGACAAGTTATGTCAAAGGATAAAGTGAATATCCATGTAAGCCTTAATATTGGTGAAGCTTCTGCAACTGTATGGGGGTGCGACTTATCAGAAGGGTATGTAGACACTAATTCTAAATATTCAACTTAGTTAGTGGTTAGTTGTTAGTGGTTAGTTGTTAGTGGTTAGTTGTTAGTGGTCACTGGTCACTGGTCACTGGTCACTGCTAACCTAACCTCATGTTGAACTGGTAAACCAGTAAGAAAAGCCCTATTTTCACTAATATGAGGGACTTTCAATTGCCCATCTGGAATGCCATTTTGCAGTTGGCGTTGGCGGAGGGTCGCAAAGCTACCTGGCGCTAAGATTCGGAGTCGGGGAGGTGGTACTTGATCCCGGCGGTTGACTTCGTAGGAAATATGAATTTCCTTTAGCTTGCTGTCAAAGTTGGCTAGGAAGGCTTGGGGATTGCTGAGTGTATGACCAGAGGCAAGTTCAATGTTTACTAAATAGTAGGATGGGAAATCATTTTCGGACAAGGTGATACAAAAATCTTCTAAGGGTACGCTGAAGTCTCGTTGCAAAGCCTGCATTACTTGTGTTACGTGAAATTCAGTTGTCTTCTCATTTATTGCAGAAAGCAGTCCGCCTCGACGGTAGCGAAAAACGATTAGGGGTGTTTGTTCGTAAAACCCAAGAACTTCCACAATGTCACCAATGTCGTAACGGTAGAAACCACTATAATTAGTTACCAAAATGCGATACCGCTCTCCAGTTTTTACTTCATTGGCTAGTAAGGTTTTGGGATGCTCTGCTTCCCATTGGTCTTCTGAAATAAACTCAAAAAAGCCCTGCTCAATCGCTAAGATACTGCTATCGTCATTCAGGTCGTGGTAAATGCTAAAAATAGCTTCTGAGGTGGAATAGCCTGCGCCAAATTCTGGTATATCTCCAAAGTAGGTAGGAAATCGCTCAAAATAAAAGTCTGACGTTCCTCCACGTGCAGCGATAATAAATGACAAATTAGGCCAAGCGAGTTTGGGGACTATTCGTCCAAGGGATTTCCAGATTTCTTTTAATTGTGCGGCTCGCTTGGGATTGGCAAACCATCCCTTCTCTAATTTTGCTCGCAGTTCTGGATCGATTTTTAACCAACTTGCGATCGCTCCAGTATCGATATCTCGGATTAATTCTTCTGCGTAGCGTTCTAAATAACTGCAATTCCGCAATATAAGCATGGGAAAGCTTTCCGCCATCCCCCGCATGGACTCTTCACGCAAGGCGAATAGCAAACAAATATAATGACGCGCCAAGCTATCCGCTACCTGTAGGGTTTCATAAGGGTTAGCAAATAGCTGCTGACAGATAAACTTACTCATGCGAAGGTTAACTTCACCAGCTGTGCCATACTCAATACCGCCAGTGGTACGTCCTTGCAGCTGTACTGACTTGGTCACCATTATTTTACCAAACTCTAGCCCCCGTGCTGAAAGCGCCTCACATAAAAAGCCAGTACTCGTCCAATAAGCCCTTTCCAAAGATTTCTGAGTTCGCCGAGTCACTGGGACTAGTTTCTTTTTTCCAGTCGAACCACTAGTCTGAATGAGGTGAGCCACTGGTTCTGCTGTCAGAATGTTTGCTTCACCTTTTGCTATGCGCGTAGTATAAGGTTCATAGCTGCTGTAAGGTAGAATTGGGACTTGCTCTCGAAAGCGATCGATAGTTTTGATATCTCTTAGCCCATATTTCCGACCTAGTTCAGTATCTTGATGTGCCAGCAACAGGTTGCGTAAAAAATTCTCTTGCACTGCACTGATTCGACGAGTTTTTCTCACAAAATTTGCTTTCGACTGTCTGGCTGCAGTGCTTAAAAGTGAAAAAAAGAAATTTGCCATTGAGGTTTTGTAAAAGTCAGAGCTTTTTGTGAAAGAATTACTGTATATCAGTCTATCCACAGGTGCTGATTTTACATCAGAAAGCTTTGTTATGCTGAAAGTCATTTTATGAATAACTCATAAAGTTGAAGCTAACGGGAGCTATTTTGGTCTTTTATGTGTCTACTTCTGCATCCTGGTATGTTAACTGGTAACTAAGTAACTCAGACATAGATGACCAACATTTCTTTTTCTAAGCAGGCTCCCACACTATTAGTACTATTGGCGGCAGGCTGTCTAACTAGCATGACGGGTGGTATCGTGGCACCTGTTTTTCCAGAGATTGTAGAGCAACTACGGATCGATCCGGGGTGGGCAGGAACTGTTGTCAGTATACACACTTTGATGACCGCCCTCTCCAGTCCAGTGCTGGGTATTTTGGCAGACCGTATCGGTAAACTGAAAGTCTTGATTTTCTCTCTAATCTGCTATGCTTTGTTTGGCGCAGCAGGGGGCTTAATGCAGAACTTTGACTCTCTGCTATGGACGCGTGCTCTATTGGGTGTAAGTAATGGCGGTATTGCAGCTGCCAGTATAGGTCTGCTGGGTGGTATGTATGAAGGAGAGTCGCGATCGCGAGTTATGGGTTACGCTACTAGTGCGCTAGCAACTGCCAGTATAATCTTTCCTCTCTTAGGCGGATGGTTAGGGTCTACTCACTGGCGATTTGCTTTCTGTCTTTACGTCTTGGCATTGCCTGTAGCGCTAGCAGCAGCGTTGGTTTTAAAAAAAAGAAAGTTTCAACAAGCAGCGACTCTTGACTTAACTAACACCCAAAAGCTAAGTACAAGCCTGCTAAAGCCTAGTGTTCTGATACTTTTGTTGGTACTGGGACTTGCCTCAGGTATATTCTATGTCGTGATTGTTTATGCTCCTCTTTATTTTAAAGCTGCCATTGGAGCTGATACGGTACTCAATGGCGCGATTCTCGCTTCAAGAGCCATCGGCGCGGCTATCATGTCCGCAGTAGGTGCTAGTTTGCTAGCCAAGAGATTCGGGGTTACCCCAGCTATTGGTGTGGGCTTTGGGTTGATGGCGCTCACATTAATCACAATTCCCCATCTGCAACACATTCAATTAGCTTTGATCGCTGCGCTTTTATTTGGAATGGGATTTGGCATCGTTATGCCCAATCTTTACAGTATATTATCTGACTTATCCCCTGTAAATCAGCGTTCTGGTATATTGGCGATCGGCACGGGAATTTCTTCCTTAGGACAATTTTTGTCCCCAGTTTTTCTCGGACCCGTGTGGAAAAGCAGTGGTGAAACCGTGTTTTATGTAGCAGGTGCTGTAGGGATCGTCATTAGTTTTCTCAGTTTCTTAAGCCAAAAAAACATTAACAGTGACCAGGGATCGGTGACCAGTGACGGTTCACGGTGATATTGTGAACTTGTGTCAAGACGCTGGATATTCTCTCACGTCCATCCCACTGGAAAATCCATTTTTCACATCGGCAATATCCACTTCCCCAGTAACTTTCACATTCACATTCCCAGCATCTTTAGATCGGCACTTTTAAGTTGAAGTAGCAAACAAGTAATTTTCCAAACTCTTGGGTTAGCCTAAAATGGAGGAGGAATTTCCAACTGCTTGCATATTCTCAGTGCTGTGTATTCAGGAATTTCTCTGTGACGAGGTACGGAGGTACGATGGCTGTTTGCAGGGTTTTCCCAGATAGAATGCTCTCCTCCCTCACGTACCAATATACAATCGTGCTGGCTCAAATGACGAATTAAATCTCGGCGCTTCATGATGCAGCTAGATCGGGAACAATTCGTATACGAGAAGCTGCTGAGAGAATCAGGTGAATAGGTTCTTCTAGATCGGCCTCAGGATCTGTAAATAGCGGATTAGGCTTAGGCAAAGGTTCACCATTGACCAGGTTTGTCTCCGCCATCTCAACAAGTGCATTTGCCAATGAACTTCGCGCTTTTTCCAAATTAGGAGCAAACGTAATTGTTCCAGGGAAGTCTAGTACCTCCCCATGCACGCCCTCATTGAGAAACTTATACATTGCTTTATAAGTTAGCATTCTCGTTAGTGATAGAACTTACTACTTAACTTAGTTTTATCAGCAGGCACTTCAAATAAACGATTTTTACCAGCAGTGGTAGAGATTTTACTGCTATTATAGCAACTCCAATCAAATTTGTACCTCCACCACCTCCTTCTAATAAGGGTACAGCAGGCGATCGCGGAGGTGCTGCTAGTCGTGGGTATAGTAGTAAGAACAATTCCCTCATAGCATTGAATGATAATACCTTGTGAATTGCTAGCATGACAATAAAATATTTTTTATTAAATAAAAATCAAGTATTTTATACTAATGAAATTTCAATCTCATTAACAAAAAATGTATGACTGCCGACCCACTTTTCTATGAAATATTCAAAGAAATACCTGAATTATTCTTTGAACTCATCGGTCAACCAGAGTAGGGCAAACGCATTAAAACTTGTCAAAAATGAGCTTGACAAAAATACGTAGATATGGATGGGGATGCTTGTCAGAGATTTAGTAAATGAAATTATTACGAAAAGACAATTGGGTCGGGCGGCGTGAAAAACAACCCTATTGGAGTGATAAAAAGAATTGGAAAGTATAATAGAACTAGCTTTCAGACTTAATGCTGAAGCCAAATTTGAATTTGTATCAAAATCAAAACTCCCAGAAAATGAATATGTGACAAAATCAAGATTCGGGTGTGGGTTGCGATCACTGGTTTTTGCGATCGCAACCCATACCCGAATCCAATAAAATGGAGATAGTTATTCTCATAAATTGTCATAAGTTGATTTAGCCTCCGTGTAGTAGTTAAAATGATTGTGTGATTAATTCAGTAGAAAGTTCAGCACATGAAATTATCACGCCACGGGAACAGGGGAGGAAGACGTGAAAATGCGGGTAGAAAAGCAATTTGGAATAATAAAGACACAATTACGATTCGTGTACCAAAAGTTCTGGCCACACAAGTGATGGAGCTAGCTCATAGACTTGATTCTGGGGAAAGTTTTGAAAATGTGTCACAATCAAAACGAGCAGATTTTGACTTAATCACGAAATCATCGGATTGCGCTCGCGAAGCGGCTGCCTTGCAGCATCGCCAAGATGAAATTATCACAAAATCAAGGCCGGGGTTCGAGAGTGAATTTGAAACAATCACAAATTCTATGTTAACCAATTCGGACAGTATTGAAAATGTTACAAAATCAATTAGGATGAATGAGGCAATTGAGTTAGCCAAAAAAATTCTCAAACACAAAAAGTCAGCTCGTCAAACAGTTGCCAAGCTTCTTTCAAAGCTTTATTCAAATGCCATATCATTTAATGATTTAAAATAAATTTTTTATTTATGTTGAAAAAATAAGTAATTAATGATTATGAAACTAAAACCTCAAATTACAATAGCTGAACATTTTAGAAATATTGACGATCCGAGAATAGAACGCCGAAAACTACACAAATTAATTGATATCATCACAATTTCTATCTGTGCTGTCATTTGTGGAGCAGACACATGGGAAGATATTGAGTTGTTTGGAGAGTCAAAACAAGAATGGTTGAAAAAATTTTTAGAATTACCAAATGGTATTCCGAGTCACGATACAATTGCTTTGAGTCTTCGCCCGCATTAATCCAGAACAATTTCAAAACAGTTTTATATGTTGGATTAAATCTATTAGTAAGTTAACCAATCAAGAGATAATAGCAATTGATGGAAAAACACTTCGTGGTTCTTATGATACGTCGAATGATAAAGCAGCCATACATATGGTTAGCGCTTGGGCGTCTGCTAATTGTCTAGTTTTAGGACAAGTGAAAGTTAATGAAAAATCAAATGAAATTACAGCAATTCCTGAATTATTAAAAGTTTTATGTCTTCATGGCTGCATTGTAACCATAGATGCCATTGGATGTCAGAAAGAAATCGTCAACCAGATTGTGGAACAAGGTGGAGATTACGTTATTGCTTTAAAAAGAAATCAAAATTCATTATATGAACGAGTTGACTCTCTATTTAAATCAGCGATTAGTAACCAATTTCAAGGGTTTGATAAGAGCGAAGTTCGTCAAGATGAATTGGGTCATGGTCGTCAGGAAATTCGACAATGTGTGGTGTTAAGTAATATTCAAGACTTAATAGATCCAGAAAATAAATGGTCAAAACTTACAAGCGTTGGGATGATAAATTCATGGCGGACAGAAAATGAGACAACCACACTAGAAACTCGTTATTTTATTAGTAGTTTACCTAATAATGCTGAATTATTAGCCCAAGGAGTACGTACACATTGGAACATAGAAAATAAGTTGCATTGGGTTCTTGATGTCCAATTTAATGAAGATAGTTCGCGCATCCGAAAAGATAATGCTCCTCAAAATTTGGCAATCATTAGGCATATTGCCCTGAATCTTTTAAATCAAGATAAAACAGTAAAAGCAGGCGTCAAACGGAAACGAAATAAAGCCGGATGGGATAACGAGTATCTGGAAAAAATTTTAGCGGGAATTATGAAATTTTGAATTTTTATGAATTTCTGATTTTTCTGAACAGGGTTAATGCATTCTGTTCTCATCTTTTTGTGAGATTTTATCTTATTTTAGAAGAAAATTATTAAGAGAATTGGGAAAATACAATTGCATTAATAAAAAGTGACTTCTCTCCGATAGCTGAAATCATTTGAAAGCTATATATCTGATGATTCTTATTTTTTAGAAAATTTTAATGCGTTTGCCCTAGCTCCCCACCTCTTTCACGACGTGAGCTATTTGATAACCTTTAGCTAGGGAGTAATTTATTAATCGCTCTGCTTGACGATCTAGGTTATCCTTATTTTCAGCCGAAGAAACCCTAGCATATATGGCAGCTTTATGTAATTTAGCCGCATTCAATTGAGGGTTATAATCAACAATCACAGTCCCTGTGTCTAGTTGCTTTGTGGGGTATGGAATCTTACCTGCTTTAAAGTGTCTCCATGCTGTTTGATAAGATATACCTATTGCCTTTGCGTAATCCGCAAGTTTCATGTCATGTTTAGCCTTGACTTGGTACTACATGACTATATTCTACTATATTATCGATAAAGTTTTATCATACTTGAATTTCTTCTTACCAAATTTACGCTGCTTTTATTTGGATGAACTGGCGAAAACTCCCAACCCATCTCTGTCTGTAGGAGTGATGCGTTTAATAGTCGAGAATAAAAGCCAAGAAAAAACTGGAGAACTAGCTAGACAGTTGATCGGTCAAGCTCAACAAGAACTAACTGATACCACTTTGGAGGAAAAGGTTTTAGAATTTATTAAAGCAGTGGCGATCGATAAATTTGTCAACTTAAGTCGGGAGGAACTTGAAGTGATGCTGAATTTAGATTCCTTGAAAACAAGTAGAGTTTATCAAGAAGGTAAACAGGAAGGTAGAGAAGAAGGTAGAGAAGAAGGTAGAGAAGAAGGTAGAGAAGAAGGTAGAGAAGAAGGTGCGCTATCGACAAAGTTAAAGATGATTCCCAAACTAATAAAGTTAGGGTTAAGCATTGAGCAAATTGCAGACTCCCTAGAAGTGGATGTCGAAACTGTGAGAAAAAATACTCAACAGTAAAACCTGCTTACAGGACAGGCTGTTTATAGGACACTTATATTTAACCAATTGTTTGCTTGATGACTTAGAGAGAAGCACTCACGGAACTAAGAAAGTGAGAAAATATTTTTAACTGTCATTTGTCCGTTGTCATTTGTGTTGTGCTAATGACAAATGACAAATGGCAAATGACAAATTTGGTTAAAAATAATGGCAAAGGCTCGTATTGGAATTATTGGTGGTAGTGGTTTATACAAAATGGATGCACTGAAAGATGTGACAGAAGTACAAGTTCAAACGCCTTTTGGCTCGCCATCTGATGCCTTAATACTGGGGACAGTGGATGCAACTCCAGTAGCATTTTTAGCTCGTCATGGACGCAATCATACGTTGTTACCCTCAGAGTTGCCATTTCGCGCCAATATCTATGCCATGAAGCAACTCGGCGTAGAGTATCTAATTTCTGCTTCAGCCGTTGGTTCTTTAAAGGAAGAAGCTAAACCATTGGATATGGTGGTTCCCGATCAGTTTATCGATAGGACTAAAAATCGAGTTTCGACGTTTTTTGGTGAAGGAATTGTTGCTCACATCGCTTTTGGCGATCCCATTTGTAAGAATTTGGCTAGAGTTTTAGCGAATGCGATCGCTGACTTAAATCTCCCCGATATCACCCTACATCGTGGTGGTACATATGTATGTATGGAAGGACCCGCATTTTCTACAAAGGCGGAATCAAATCTTTATCGTAGCTGGGATGCAACTGTCATTGGGATGACAAATTTGCCAGAAGCAAAACTAGCGAGAGAAGCAGAAATTGCCTATGCAACTCTGGCGCTAGTCACAGATTACGATTGTTGGCATCCAGACCATGACAGCGTGACCGTGGAGATGGTAGTTAGTAATTTACAGAAAAATGCTGTCAATGCCCAAAGGGTTATTCAAGAAACAGTCAAACGTTTGAGCGACAATCCACCGCCTAGCGATGCACACTCAGCTTTGAAGTATGCAATTTTAACTAACTTAGAAAAAGCACCACCAGCGACAAAAGAGAAATTGGAGTTGTTGCTGAAAAAATACAGTGACCAGTAATCAGTGACCAGTGACCAGTGACCAGTGACCAGTAATTTTTTATTCCTTCTTGGCTTAAAAAAATGAGTATGAGAAAAGATAGCTTTTGCCTTACTTACGAAAGAATAGAAGGGTTTTGCTAAAGATTTTCTATTGCGGTCAATTCTGTATTCTGTAAATTTATATACTTAGTACTTATTGTTTTTTCCAAGTCTCTAAAAAGTCTTGGAGCTTAACAAAAATCGCATACAGACTATGAAAATCTCTCGCAAAGCTATCAAAACACTCATTCTTGCTGGGCTGGTTGCAGTCCTAATCGTGTTTGGAACCCCAGCAATTTCTTATAATGCTGAGCCTTACAAGCACGAGCAAGCCAGTATTAATACTAATCTAGCCGCACTTGATGTTAATCATAATGGTTCTGCTAGCAGATATTCCGACAGTATTCGTCTTGCTCGCAGACAAGTAGTGACTGCAAAAGTGAGAAAGAATGTTGTTGATTTGACTTCAGAAGAGAAACATGCATTTGTCAATGCCCTGAAGACACTAAAGCATACCTTTTCAGAAGGTAGTCAGCTGAGTATCTACGACCAATTTGTTGCAGTGCATGTTGCAGCCATGGGTTTAATGTTTGACAGTGCTCGAGGTCCTGCGGCTGGACATGATGGTGCTCATGAAAGTGACCTCTTCTTACCCTGGCATCGTGAGTTTATACACAGATTTGAACAAGCTTTGCGATCGGTAGACGCCAGCGTAACGCTTCCTTACTGGGATTGGACAGATGCTAAAGCTTTGTCAGTTATCTTTCAAGATGACTTTATGGGACCAAATGGTCAAGGGGTAACCATTAGCATACCTTTAGATTTGGGTAACGCTCAAGGAGGTCTACCCACATCTTCAAACAGTTCTCCCAATGGTGCTCCAAATGGCTTTACACCACCGAACAGTTCAAACGGCGGTTCTGGCGCTCCAAATTTGGTAGAGGTTCAAGGGGGACCAGTTTTATCCGGACCTTTCTCCTTAGCAAGCGGATGGGTTTTAAATCCAGACTTGCACTTTAAGCCATCTGGAGAAACATTAGGCAACACAATCTTGCGGTTTTTGCAAGTGCCTCCCACAAATAATTATCCTGTGCCTAAAGAAGATGTAGACCAACTTTTTCCCATTAACGACTATCAAACTTTTCGCCTAACGTTAGAAGGTTTTATTAAACCAAATTCTACAGGACAACCAACACCCGGAGTTTTTCAACATAACTATTTCCATAGCTTTGTTGGTGGGGCTACGTTTGACCCTGCCGTAGGTCGTCCCGAACCTCTAGGTACAATGGCTGACCTGGCTGGTTCTATCAACGATCCCGTCTTTTGGTTGATTCATTCCAATGTCGATCGCCTTTGGGCTGAGTGGCAAGAAAAAGGTCATAGAGGTAGCGCTTATTATCCTGCTTCAGGTAACAAATACGGAGAGAATCTCAATGACCGATTGTGGCCTTGGGATGGAGGTGAATCGACTCCTGCAAACTGGGGTCCGGGAGATTTATTATCTCTACTGCCTAGTTTTTCTTCAGATGATATTGTTACACCCGCCAATACTTTGAATTACAAAAAGTATGGCTATACCTACGATACTCTTAAGGTTTCATCACGCCAACTCTCTAAAGGTGGTGTGAAAAAAGTGGCAGGTGTTTGAAAGACTCATAGCAATACTGCAAGGGATGCGATAATTGGGTTGTCAGAACCCCGGTTTCTTCAAGAAACCGGGGTTCTAATTTCCGCTTAAATATTACATTTCTACTCCCCACTCCCTACTCCCTACTCCCCACTCCCTACTCCCTACTCCCTATTTTCAACTCAAACTACTTGATAAATGAAACTTAAACTTGCCCATTGATTCACATCCAACACATAAGAATCAGAGGCTGTACCATTCATCTCAGTGGCTGCACTGGCATTGTGTAAATCTTGCAGCACGGCTTGTACAACTTCTAGAGGATTCATTGCAGGCTGAATGCGTTGCTGTTCTGCTTTTGGGTTTTTGGCAGTTTCTAACGCAGCAAGAGTTTGAGTAAAGGGTGCAGTGCTAAAAATGAGTTGGGTTTCAGCTAAAGACGCTGGTGCTTGTACAACCCATTCAAAACCGGAAGTTGTTTGCGGGAAAACACGGGTTTCTCCTGGAGGAATCACTAAATTAACAAGCTGTGGTTGACCCTCTGCAGCTTCAGTTTCAATCATTTTATACCAAGGAAATAACGCGATCGCTGTTTTACTACTATTTAGCCCCAACAGCATTAAATAGACTGAGCGATCGCTTGTGTTCTCCACTCGATACTGTATCCGATTACCAATCGTCACGGTGGGTATATCCCCAGTTTCGGGGCTAAATGTCTTTTTACTTGATGCTTCTGTATTTTGAGTTCGCAATGTTTCTCGTTGCATTAACGTTCGCGGTGCTAGAGTGCCAAGCATCTCCAATGTTGCTTTCACACCCAAAAGTGATGAACCCTCATTTGTTGTAAGTCGCCATAGTTTTGCAGCTAGAAGGGTTTGCAGTTTTGGTACTAAGCGCAGGGCTGCGACTTTTACAGCTTCTCCCACTTCTCCAAAGGTACTGGGGATTTGTTCTCCACCCAGAGAAAACAAACCATAGCGACTGAGAGAGACTACTGTTGAATTTGTTGCACCTGATTCTTTACTCTTGGATTCTGGCAGTTTTCCAAATACGTAGTCAGCGAGTTGTTCTCCCGCTACTACAGTCGATAAGCGAGAAACTGTTGAAAAAGCACTTGTCGCATCGACTCTTTCTATTCTTTCGAGTTTGGTGTCAAGAGCAACTGTTAAACCTACATTCTTAGGTAGCACCCGCACTGCTTCTTGAATGAGTTGCCCAACTTTTGGTTCGCTCTCAATATTGACAATTTGTGCTTTTGCCATTAAACCAGTTCGCGATCGCAATACGAGTTGGGAGTTTGGTATTGACGGAACGAGAGTCAGGCGGGAATTAGCTCCCAAGTATTCCAATACGTTTAAAGGTAAGCCTCCCAACCAAAGCTGAAGAGTTTTCCCATCCTCTTCAATTCCCATCACTACTCCAGACGCCCCCAAGTTCGAGTCTGGAAGAAAATGATTGGCAACGAATGCACGTGCTTGTGGATTGTTTTTATCAGTTTTATCAGCTAGTATTGCAGGCTGCTGTTTGGTACTACCTAACTGCTGTAAAGTACCTGCCACATGAGAGATGCAAACCTGAACTGTTGTTGCTGGGGTAGTTTCCCACAGATATTGTGTTAAGGCGTATGTAAATAATCCCGCACTAAACCCAGATAATTGTATCTCTCGTGCCAATTGTTTGGAATGAGAGGTTGCTGTGAGTACAACACCGGGCGAGGGCGCAGACACCTTCTCCTTCAGTTGTTTTTGTAACTGAACTTCCTCTTCTACCACAACAGTATCTACTGAAACCGGACGGGCGCGAGTTCTTAGCCCTGTTGGTAACGATGTTTGGGGAACGTAGTAACTTGTATCCAAGACTGCTGTTGCGCGATGTGTGGGTAGCGATCGCACTAATAACAGCAATGTGTCTTCTAATAAATAGTTGACATTTTTATTATCTTGTGTATATTCTTTTTCCGTAACGGTAACCAGAGCGTTTTGCAAGGTATCTTGCGAAGTTTCCAACTGAATGCGACTGCCATAACCGCTAAAGTGAAATACAACCGCATCATCGGGCTGAACTTGCTTAACGAGATGTTCTGAAAAAGCTAGCTCAATGTCTTCCCTGGTTGCTTTAGCGTCCGTTAAGCAGAGAATATCTGACGGTTGAAAACCAAAGCGGTGAATCAACAGTTCCTTTTGGAGTTCTACATCTGTCAAACAACCTGTTAGTGATGAAAATTGTGGGTACTGATTAATGCCTACCAATAATGCCAACTTGTGCGGTCTTGGTTGTGCCAAAGCTTGAGAATAGCGGTTTCCCAAAGTCAACCACTCGTTGTCAGTGACACCCACGATCGCGAGTATGGAGCCAATCCTTTGTAAAAACGTCCGCCGCTTCATCTAAAAACTCCTGAGAGTGTGGAAACCGTGTGGCTTTAGCCCACGGAGGAAACACGACTCAGCCTGATTTATCAGGCGTCGCTCTCCAAGAACTGTAAGCGCAAAACTTACAATCTTTGGACAGCGCATTTTGAGTCAATCGCTTACCAGTAGCAAGCGCGTGGAGCGAAATCGTTTTTCTATTGGGATCTTTCTTGGTAGGAAATTCTTGCCAACCCCCAACATAACAAAACCCATATTTGGGATGTTTGATGATTGACCCTCGCTTGAAACCATCGCTGATTGTCCCACCATAGCGAGGTCGCATATGTCCCGCTTGATGCTGCAACCTATGCAATTGACGACGATGGAATTCTAAAGGTATAACTTCGATGAGCTTGGTATTATCGGGGTTAACGTGTCCGCCAACAAACCAGTTAGCTAATACCCAAGAGTCAACACAATGCGCGTCAAATTTGTTGGACAGCTTGTTTTTGGATTTCTTCAAACCCAAGTTTTGGCGCATTTCATAAGTTTCTGCACCTTGTTTAATCTCTAAATGAGCTAATTGTTCTATTTCGGAATAAAACCATTTTTTCCCGACCTCTAATGGACTAAACATTGAATTCCATTTACGTGCCTTTTTCCAAGTTTTGGCTTTGATATCTTCAACCACGAAAACCGATACCGGAAATATCTGAACTAACCACTTGCAAATCCTCAGCTTCCACTGCCATCGGCTACGTGTTGAGGGTGGTAGTTTTTGTTTGTTAACCAGTCGATTTTTGCGATTTCTGCGGCACGGAGTATGACGATATCTCCTAGCACGCCGCATATTTCGCCTAGTGTCTACGTGGTCTTTTACCCAATCAATGGCATGAGTTTGGATATTCAGGTAGGTATGAGCTTTTGATTTTACCGTGTAACCTTCGCGCTTAGATCCTGGATCTAAGCCCACTGCTATTGGTTGCGTGTTTCTATTTGATGGTTCTTGATTTAGTCGAACACAAAACACTCCTTTTTTAAAGAACGGTGTCGCTTTTCCCGATTTAATCCAACGTTTTGCGCGAGCACAAGTTGTTGGCATTAAAGGACGGTTATTTTTGTCTACTACTGGTACAAACATTACGATAAGTCCTATTGCTAGGTATATATATCCCTTCGACACTGACTGCTAGAGAAGGTAAAAACTAGGGAAGCATTTCTAACGTCTTGTGGGCTACTACGCCCAAGCAGTTCAGTTTTTTGTCCTAACGTGAATGGTTAGCGTCTAGACTCTGGTTTAGTCTCGCATTCAGGATTGGTGAATCTCCCTGTTGCAAGCCCCTGAATTCTATTCGGGGGTCAGTGACAATTAGCTATCAGCCCTCAGTCCGTCCGCCCTTTTAGTTTGCCAGATGCTTGCACAAAAAAACTTTCAGTTTAGCACTGGATTCAGTATCAGCTTAAGGGCTGAGGTCTGTAGTGTAAAGTAAAAGTTTATACTTGATTCTTTGTACCGAATGTGCCTTAGACTGGTAATGGCACTTGCATTGCCCTTGCCAATTCTGCTGCCACTTCTGGACGAGAAAATTCTGGTGGGGGTAACTCTCCCCGACGCAGCATTTCCCTCACTTTTGTTCCCGATAAGTGAATGCGCTCCTCAGGGCTACTTGGACTTGTTTTACTTGTCGCCATTTGCTGGGTGCGCGTGCAGTAGAAAGCGTGTTCAAACTTCATTGGTACGATGCCCAATTCTTCTGGTTGAAACTCATCAAAAATGTATTGAGCATCATAAGTACCGTAGTAGTTTCCTACTCCAGCATGATCCCGACCCACGATGAAGTGAGTACAGCCATAGTTTTTGCGAATTAAGGCATGAAAAATTGCTTCTCTAGGCCCAGCATAGCGCATTGCAGAAGGATTAATTGCCAGAATGACTCTATCTTTAGGGTAGTATCCATCTAGCAAAATTTCATAGCAGCGCATCCGCACATCAGCCGGAATATCATCCTCTTTTGTTGCGCCTACTAAGGGGTGCAAAAACAAACCATCCACAATTTCTAGAGCGCACTTTTGGATGTACTCGTGAGCGCGGTGGATGGGGTTACGAGTTTGGAACCCAACGATAGTTTTCCAACCCTTTTCCCCAAACATTTGCCGCGATGTTACGGGATCGATTTGATATTTGGGAAAGAAAGGATGGGGATCGCGTTGTAGCAACAACACATCACCTGCAAGGTGTATTGGTTCTTGATTGTACAACACCTGTACGCCAGGATGGTTGGAATCGTCAGTACGGTAAACGTTAATCGCTTCGCGACTTTTATCGTAGCTGTACTTCTGTGTGAGTTCTAAAACACCGATATACTCACCTGCAGAATTATCTAAGCGAATGAATCCGCCTTCCTTTAAAGAAGCAGCGACTTCCTCTTCTACAGATAGCGTTACGGGAATTGCCCAAACACTACCGTTAGCCAACCGCATTTCTGTAACAACGCGATTGTAATCTTCCTGGTTCATAAAACCAGTGAGTGGACTAAAACCACCAATTGCTATCATTTGGAGATCGGAAACCGCCCGTTCATCCAGTTGCACTCGCGGTAGAAAGTCAGCTTTTGAGAGAAATTCTTGCCTTTGTTCGGGTGTAGCGATGCGATTCACCAACTGCCCGCCATGCGGCGCAATAGCATCAAGATGATAACTCAAGGTTGTGCCTTCTGTGTGATAACTACATTTTTTTTTAGCTATTTAATTAAGTTACCAAATCTTGAGCACTAGTTAAGTGTTAGGGGTTAGGGATTAGAGGTTAGGGATGAGCGGTTAGTGGTCACGGGTCGTCTATAATATATAAGTAAAGCTAGGTTCGTGCTAAACTCATGGACAGTCTAAACATTAAAGAAGAAGCTCGAAAGTTGATAGATAGATTGCCAGAAAACTGCACATGGGACGACTTGATGTACGAGATTTATGTTAGGCAAGTAGTTGAAGCTGGACTTGCTGACAGTAAAGCTGGTAGAGTTACATCTGTGCAAGACGTTCGGGCAAAATTTGGAATACGAGAGTGAAAGTTTTTTGGACTGATACAGCCGTAGAAAATCTGTCTGCTATTTATGCTTACGTTTCACAAAACTCACCACAGTATGCGGCTAGAGTAGTTGACCGAATTATCCGCGCCGTGCAAGCCCCTGGATGCGCGACATGGGGGTAAGGCGCGGGCGATTTTAATCGCAGTCAAGTATGTTAAAATTTAATCAAACAGGTTTTTAAAACCCTACCCCCGGACTGGGGGAAAGTCATACCTCGGAAGATATCGATCCTTGATGGGTGGAGTCCAGGAACCAAGCCTACGGGAATCACCGCCACGTGCGGGAAACTCCAACAGTCGGGTATGCAAGAAATACGGCTGAAACTCTTGCAGAATCCCCTTACCTTTAGGTATGGGGAGCGTCAACCATCTGGTACGGTTACGCCCTATGGGATTTTTTTACCCCTATTAGGGATTTCCAAGAAATAAATTACCCAATCTTGTGGTACGGGCGTCCTCGCCCGTCCTATATTATTGGCGGGCTAGAAGCCCGCACCACAAGAAATTTTGGGAGACTTTTTTATTTGGAAGTCCCTAATTAGGGCTTGCTGAAAAAGTCAGAAAACAGCAAGATAAGAATTGATTAGTTACTCAACAAGGGTCTAATATAAGCAGATGCTATCTATGATTTAAGGACTGATTATTTTCAATAATAGTAAATGGGGAAAAAGGTGTAGTTTTAAAAAATAGACATAAAAAAGCATAAAATAGCCGCGAGAGCTGAGTAGAAAGATTCATCACTAAAAAAGTAATAGCAATTGCAGTTTCAGAAGTATGAGCAAGTTTCGTCATCACGCGATTGAGGCTAAATCTTCTTTTCCCCTGTCCAAATTTTCCCTCAATACAATTACGAATTCTCTCAGATTCTAAATCTTGTTTCTTTTTTTCTTTACTAACATTAGCTGGGGGTCTTCCTAAAGGAGGTCCGCTCATTATAATACCTCTTTCTTTACACCAAGCTCGGTTCTCTCTTGTGCGATAAATTTTATCAACATGAACAGATTCTGGATAGTACCCTGTGTAATTTTTAAAGGCTTCTACTTGAGCTTTTAAGTCTCCTGATTCATTAAAATTATCCCAACTTATATGGTCTAAAAATATATATCCTTCAAAGCAACTAGCAGACAATTTTGCCCCAAATTCTACCGATTTACCAGCTTTCCCTCGGACAATTGGACGGATATGTGGTTGGGTTAAACTGACAATGCGGTCGTCAATACTCTGTTTTTTATTTTCATACAACCAGAGTTGTTGACGGTAGACTTCTGCAACTACAAGCAACATCTTATATTGTCTGTGACTTAAATCTTCCAGAGAGGCTCCTGAAATAATTAGCTGTTCAATATGAGATAAGTTTCTTTTGATATATTGAAGTTGTTTTCTAATTGCTTTTCTCCTGTCTTTTTGGGAAACGCGACGTTTTTTAGCGACTGCTAGATAATCCTTTCTAGCCCTCTCTCTATAGGTTCTTGGTTTTTTCTCTAATTGACCCAAAGTCTGTTCGTAAAGTAAGTCTATAATTTTCTCTGTCTGTTTTCTTGCTTGATTGAGTAGCTCTAAATCTGTCGGATAGCTGATATCACCCGGAGCACAAGTTGCATCTATTATTAATTTTCCCCGATTTTTGGGTGTCTCACCTTCTTCTTCTGGTGATTCTGTTTTTTTTTCAGATAGTTTAGAAGATGTTGCTTCTAGCATCTTCTTCACCATTTCTTGATTCACTTTGTTAACAAGCTCCACACTAATTCTTTCCCGAAAATGTACCAACATTGATGCATCAAATGGAGCTTCATTACTATAATATGACATTCCTATAAAGTACTGTAGATAAGGATTTTCTTTAATTTGCTCTACTGTTTCTCTATCGCTTATCCCCAACTTTTCTTTGATTATTAATGCCCCTAATGCCATCCGAAAAGATTTGGCAGGTGCTCCCATCTCTACTGAGAAAAATGAAGAATATTCTTCTTCAAATTCTGTCCAAGGAATGAAAGCAGCCATCATTACCCAACGATTATCTTCTGATAACTTGCCCTCGAACGGGAGTTCAAAGTTTTCAGTTGGGATTGAAGTTTGTCCCTGTTTTCGGTACATGGTTACTAACAGCATACTTGATGCTGCCGATCGCAGTGATGCAAGCATTTTTGGCTATTCTACCCTCCTCTCTTGCACCTGAATATACTTCTATAGTCTGAGAATTTAGAGACTGTCTCCTTTTTTTCTTTTTCAGCAAGCCCTAATTAAAAGTACAACTAACCACTAACCATGTACGGGCGCAATGCCTTGCGCCTCTACTAACTACTAACCACTCTAATTAAATTGCTCAATAATTCCGCCACCTAAAACCTTTTCTCCGTCATACCATACTGCTGCTTGTCCGGGGGTAATGCTGAATTGGGGTTCGTCAAATACTATGCGGACGCGAGAGTTTTCTAGAGGAATGACTGTAACTGGTACGGGTGTTGACCGATAGCGGACTTGTGCTTCAGCTCCAATGGGGCTGGATGCTTCGGCTATGGATACCCAATTAACTTGACCTACCGTGCATTCTGGCTGAGTTGCTTTTGTACGATCGCCTACAACCACGCGGTTATTCACTGCATCTAGAGATATGACATACAGTGGTTCGGCGGCTGCGATCCCCAAGCCTTTTCGCTGTCCGATTGTGTAGTGATGGACACCTTCGTGCTGTCCCACAACTTTCCCTGTGGTATCTATAATATCCCCTTTTTTGGGCGCAAGATACTTGTCAAGAAATGCTCGCATTGAACCGTTACTTTCTACCAAGCATAGGTCTTGACTTTCTGGCTTATCAGCAGTTTTCAAACCATGTTCTGCGGCAATGCGACGGGTATCCGCTTTGAGCATTTCACCAAGAGGGAACACGGAACCTGATAGTAAATTTTGTGACAAGTCATACAGAAAATAGGACTGGTCTTTATTGCGATCAACAGCTCGCAACAGTTGGTAACGCCCTGTTGCTTCATCGTACTGAATGCGGGCATAATGACCCGTAGCAATGTGATCGCATCCCAAATTTTCGCGAGCGTACCGCAACATTGGACCGAACTTCACTGTTTTATTGCACTGCGAGCAAGGTAAAGGTGTGATCCCCGCGCTGTAACCAGTTACCAAGAAATCGACAATATTTGTTTGAAAGACATCCCGAATATCAACAACGTGATGGGGAACGCCTAGCTGTTCGCAAATGTAAGCCGCGTCTATCATACCCTCAGAGCAACACTGACCCTTTCCTTTCATTAACCAAAGGGTCAGACCAATCACTTCATAGCCCTGATTGTGCAGAATGGCTGCAGCGGTGGAACTATCAACGCCACCAGAAAGACCTACTACGACTTTGTTCATACTCCGTTATATTTTGCGATCGCTAGTGACCGCTTCCTAAGAAATACAGTTTGGCACTCTGTGTCAAACTTTGTAAGCTTTACCCATGATATGCAAAGCGGTAATTTAAGCGTACCAAATTTGACGCTTTCTTGCCCACCTGACTCAAGGATAAAGTGTGAAGGATAAAAGATAAAATGTGAAATATTGTACCGATAAGGGGATGGATCGCTTAAATTTCGACTAATTCAATTGTTTCCGCTTACGAGACACGGTAAACTTACCAAAAAACATTTTATTTTTCATACTTTATACTTCCAACTTTTTGCGTGTTAGTTACCAATAAATATGTCAAAAAACATACTAAACAGGAACACAACATTTTTGAGCATTAACTGTCTGTTTTTACTTTTAGGAGGATGGGTAGTAGTGCTGATGCCATTGACTTCTGCAAATGGTCAATACGAAACATTACCTCCCCCTCCACCTTTTGAAAGCTATCAAGAAGACAGCGCACCTCAGAGACTAGATTGGGACTACCGAGATAATAGAGAGTGCTATCGTATATTGGTGGATAGAAGTAACGGGCTAAGTCGAGTCCGGCGAGTAGTACGCGACGCTTTCTTTTATAGGGATGCCATTCAAGCAGGGTATGAGTGTGGAGAATATCGTATGCAAAGGCTAGCTAACAGGCTAGTATCCAATGGTTTAAGAGGCGTTAGAGCTATCCAGATTTCAAATGGACAGATTGTCGGTGACAGACCTTACCCAGATAGACCCTATCCAGACAGACCCTTCCCTGGTAGTAAATGCAGAGTTTATGGTGATAAATGTTACTATGTAGTCGTTCCTGCTATTTCCCAAGACTTGCGCGATCTTGAAAAACGGATTAAAGGATTAGTCAGGTATGGAGAATATGTGGAAGCCAGAAATGAGCCACGGGGCGAACACGTGAGAGTTGGACCTTTTAAAGAGCGATCGCAAGCAGAAAGTTTAAACAGCTATCTCCGAAATCGGGCTTTATCGAATGCCAGAGTTTATTATGGCAAATAACAATTTTGGATTTTGCATTAATCTAAAATCTAGAATCTAAAATCCAAAATTTATGAATAGACAAGAACTTATTTCACAGGTAGTCGTCACCGCACAACAAATGCGGGAGATCGAAGGACGTATTTTTGCCGGGGGAATGCCTGTAGCAGCTTTGATGGAAAAAGTAGCGGGATTAATTGCCAATCGCATCCAAAGAGAATTGGCAGAAACTAATACCTATTCCCCTCCCACTCCCCACCTCCTCCCCCACTCCCCACTCACCACTCCCTACTCCCCTTCTCCCCGCGTTGGAATTCTCGTCGGTCCCGGTCACAATGGCGGTGATGCTTTAGTTGTTGCTCGTGAGTTGTACTTTCGCGGTTATGAAGTTAGCATTTATTGTCCTTTCTCCAAACTTAAAGAATTAACTTCCCAACACTTACAGTACGCTCAAAGTATAGGTATTCCTTCTTACCAATCAATTGAGCAACTGGCGGATTGTCACCTATACGTTGATGGGTTGTTTGGATTTGGCTTGGAAAGAGCAATCTCCGATCCTATTGCTACAGCTATTAACCAGCTAAATGAATGGCATAAACCAGCGATCTCCATCGATCTACCTTCAGGATTGCATACAGATACTGGGGAAGTTTTGGGAACTGCGGTACGTGCGACCCATACACTTTGTTTAGGTTTATGGAAGCTTGGTTTATTGCAAGACCATGCTTTAGACTATGTTGGCAAAGCAGAATTAATAGATTTTGATATCCCCTTGGCTGACATACACGCCATACTAGGTAAATTACTAAGTATAAAACGTATCGCCAGAACAACTGCGCTTTCCACTCTCCCTTTACCCCGTCCACCAGTCACCCACAAATACAAGGAAGGACATCTACTACTTATTTGTGGTTCGCGTCGCTATTCTGGAGGAGCATTACTCACTGGGTTAGGAGCAAGAGCAAGTGGTGTCGGGATGCTTTCCATTGCTGTACCAGAATCTCTCAAGTCTATAATGGTGGCACAGTTACCAGAAGCACTGATTATTGGTTGTCCGGAAACTGAGTCAGGAGCGCTCGCGCAACTTCAGCTACCAGAAAATACTGACCTCAGTAAATTTAATGCTATTGCTTGCGGTCCTGGTTTAACAAGAGATGCTAGCCCAATTTTACAAGAAGTTCTAGACAGTACAGTCCCGCTAGTTCTAGATGCCGATGGCTTAAATATCTTAGCCGATATGGGAACTATTCCTACATTACAAAAGCGACAAGCACCTACAGTACTCACTCCCCATGCTGGTGAATTTAAGCGATTATTTCCCAATATTTCCGATCCCAATAAAGATAGAGTGAAGGCAGTCAGAGAAGCAGCCGAACAAAGTACTGCAGTCGTGTTGTTGAAAGGAGCAAGAACTGCGATCGCCACTCCTCAAGGTATAGTTTGGCTTAATCCCGAAAGTACCCCAGCTTTAGCACGAGGAGGTAGTGGGGATGTACTAACCGGTTTACTAGGTGGATTGCTAGCTCAAGCTTCTTCTAAAAACATTCCCATAGAAGATATTACTGCAACTGCAGCTTGGTGGCACTCTCAAGCAGCGATTCTAGCAGCACAAGAGCGAACAGAGCTAGGCGTAGATGCACATACACTTACACAGTATTTATTACAAGTACTGCGTTAAGAAGTCATATTACGTTTGTAGTTGCGCTTTAGCGCATGCATCTCAACTACAAACTAATCATCTCATACCTGTAACGATTTGTATGGAAATTCATATCAAGAGAATTCATGTTGGGTTTCGTTCCTCAACCCAACCTACAGATATCATAAATCCCAGATTTTTCAACACGCTCAAAACTTGATATAAATCATTTCCAGGATTAAAAATATCGAAAAGCTTGGATAAAGCATATTGAGGGTTTGTTCCTTTTACTAATTTAATAAATCGAAAATTAGCACCATTTGTAATTAATCCAAAGGTTGGTTTATCTGAATGCGAATCAGCCAGCATATAAGCTAGTAGCTGTGCTCTTGCTGCATCAAGAGAGAAATGTGCTTGCTTAGACTCAATCGCTGCTATCCACATCTGTTCAAATAAAACTAAGACATCAATGTCTCCTTTGACAATGACTCCTTCATCTTCAGCAGAAATTTCTATAGATTTTTCCGATCTAATATGAAAAGGAGGTAAATAAAAGCCAGCTAATTCTAACAGAGGAGATAACGCCACCATTTTGACAGTATTCTCCAGCATAGGAGGATATCGGAGCATGTTGGCATAACTTGCTTTAACTCCGTCAAGTCGCTGCTTTTCTATTTCTGTAATTTCTGGCAAATTATCTTGCCATTCCCGGAAAAATTGCTCATCCTCAACTAGCTGAAGTGCTACCTTTAAGCCTCACATCTCTCACGAGATTATGAAACTACAACATCCTGGGTTAAGGACTCAATAGACAGTTGTGTTCCCTTAACCTGGAAGGCGGTAGCCTGCAAAGCAGCCAACATAATGTTAACTGCGCCTACCCAATCCCTGGGAGCCGTAAACTTAC